>CAZMLQ010000037.1:0-17169 GCA_964567195.1 uncultured Haloferacaceae archaeon
GTCGACCAGCCCGAAGCGCTTGGCCAGGCGCTCGACGTGGGTGTCGACCGCCATCGTCGGCCGCTCGAAGTGGAAGTTGAGGACGACGCTCGCGGTCTTGGGGCCGATCCCCTTGATGTCGGTCAGCCAGGCCTCGGCCTCGGCGGTCGGCAGGTCGTCGAGGAAGGCGAGACTGTACGCTCCGCCGGTCTCGGCCACGACCGCCTCGAGCGCGCGCTGGATCCGGGCCGACTTCTGGTTTTTCAGCCCCGCCACGGCGATCGTCTCGGCGAGTTCGTCCCGGTCGGCCGCGCGGATCGCCTCGTAGTCCGGGTAGCGCTCGAACAGGCTCCGGGCCGCCTGCGCGGTCTGTGCGTCGGCGACGTTTTGCGAGAGGATCGTCGTCACCAGCTGGCGGAGGCCGTCCTCGGAGTGGACGGGGTCGGGCGCCCCGTGGAGGTCGACCAGGTCGCGGTGGAGCGTGCGCACGTCCATACCGCCGGCTGGGGCGCGGTCCCCAAAGGTGGCGCGGCCCGCCCCGGCCAACGCCTAACACCGCCGGCCCCCTCCGGCCGCCGTGTCCGACACCGCGCCCCCCGACCCCGACCCCGACACGGGACCGATCGGCGACACGCCCGCCCTGCTCGTGATCGACCCACAGCGTGACTTTCTCGACCCCGACGGCGCGGCCGCGCCGGCGGCGACGTCCGCCGGCGGTCCCGCGGCGGTGATCGAGAACCTCCGCCGGCTGGTCGCGGCCGCGCGGGCGGCCGCCCTCCCCGTCGTCTGGTCGCGCGAGATCCACCGCCCGGACGGGGCCGACGCGGGGCTCGAACGGCTCGGGGGCGGGCTCGACCACGCCGTCGCGGGGAGCCCGGGCGCCGGGTTCGTCGACGGCCTCGGGGTCGATCCGGACGACCTCCCGCCCGCGGAGTATCTCGTCACCAAGCGTCGCTACGACCTCTTCTTCCGGACCGAACTCGCCCACCTGCTCGACACCTACGGCGTCGATACGGTCCTGCTCGCCGGCGCGACGACCGGACTCTGCGTGGGCTACACCGCCCACGGGGCCTTCCAGCGCGACTACGCCTACCGCGTGATCGAGGACTGTGTCGCCGCGCCGACCCGCGAACGCCACGAGGCGGGGCTGACCCTCGCCCGGACGCTACTCCCGGACGGGGCCGGGGTGTGGTCGCTGGCGGCCGTCCGTGGCGCGCTCGACGGCTACGGGGGCAACCCGGTCGTCGAGCGGGTCCGAGCGACCGGCTCGATCGAGGGCTGAGCCGGCGGTCCGGCACGGCGCTACGCGATCCGGAGCTCGGCCTCGACGCGGTCGGCCAGACACAGCCGGTCGCCGTCGGTCACCGGCACGCGCTCGCCCCGCGGGACGAGCCGACCGTTCACCGCCGTGTCGTTCGCCCCGACCGCGGCGAGGGCAACGCCGTCGGCGGTCCGGTCGAACCGGACGTGCTCGCGGTGGACGTACCGCGCCGTCTCGGGATCGCCGCCCGCCCGCTCGTGGGCTCTTCGGATCGCCGTCCCGACCGGCTCGCCCGTCGGGACCGACACCGCCTCGCCGTCGACGACCAGCCGGATCGTCGGCGCGTCGGTCGTGTCCGCGTCGTCGCCCGCGAGCCGACGCCGGGTGGACTCGGCGAGCTCCGACCAGAGCGGGAACCGACCGTGGACCCAGCCGTCCTCGGTCGTCACGACCGCCTCGCCGCGGTCGAACGAGGCGATCTCCTGCTCGCCGATCGGGTAGTGCTCCTCGACGGTCGTCCGGGGTCCGTCACCGAACAGCCCCGCCAGCGGGAGCCCGCTCTTCTCGGCCCGGCGCTGGTCGTAGGACGCCGTCTCGTCCGCCTCGCGGCTCCTGCCGATCTGCTCGCGGACGTAGTCGCGGTCGTCGTCGGTGCGCATCAACACCTTCTGTGGGCAGTTGCCGAGGATGGCCGTCGCCTCGTCGCCGTAGGCCGCCTCGATCTGGGCCCGCGACTGGACGCCGACGACCGCCTGGGCCCCGCCCGACGCGCCGGCGGTGATGAGGTCGGCCGCCTTCGTCAGCCGGCCGACCTTCTCGAACTCGTCGAGGACGAAGTGTGCGCGCGAGGAGTCGTCCTCCATCGCCAGCGCGATGCTCCAGTCCAGAAACACCCTGAAGGCCGGCTTCGCCACGTCCGTCCCGCGCCCGGACACGTCGAGCACGAGCGTCCGACCCCGCGGATCGGCCACGTACTCCCGGATCGAGAAGTCGCCGTCGGCCCGACCGAACTCCCGGCCGAACGCCTCCGAGACCCGCTGTCGGAGGGTCTGGTAGACGTTCGCGGCCGTCTCCGGGCTGTTCGGGTCGAGGTCGGACGCCAGCGCGCGGGTGTCGCGGTCGGGCGAGCCCACGAGTTCGTCGTAGATCCGCGCGTACGGCGGGCGGGCCGCGTCCGGGGCGGGGTAGAGAAACTCGAGCAGCGTCTCGTTCGACGGGGCCCGGTAGGAGCGGTCGGCGTCGAGGTGGCGCAGACAGCCGTCGAGCACGTCCCGGGCCGCCCTGGCGAAGAAGTCGTCCTCCCGGCCGATCTCGTCGGCGAACAGCGCCGTCGCGATGGCCCGGTAGTCCTCGAGGTCGCGGGCCTCACGGAAGACGTTCCAGCGGTGGGTGCTGTCGGTCCGGTTCAACACGACCGCGTCGTCGGGATCGTAGATGCCCTTCTCGGCGTAGTCGCCCTTGTAGTCGAGGACGACGACCGGATCGTCCCGCGCCGCCTGCATCTGCTTGGCGAGAAACGTGATCGTGCTCGTCTTGCCCGACCGGGTCTGGCCGAGCACGGCCACCGAGGTGTTTCTGTCGAAGGACAGGACGTCGTCGCGAAGACCGATCTCGTCGGTCTCGACGCGCCGGAACGGGATCACGAACCGGTCGTCGTCCACGTCGGCGGGGACGGTGCGATCCGCGCCCGAGAGGAACCGTCTGAGACCCATACCTGTCGGTAGGCCGTCGTGTTCGGATGAACGTTTCCCCGGAGGCGGCGACAGGCTCTTCTCTCGGGCGTCGAATCCGCGTACGTGTCGGACCGAGGACTCGAACGGCTGGACGAGCGACGGCGGGCGATCGAGGCCGATCCGGCGGCGGCGGGCGCGGCGGTCCGGGCGCTGCTGGCGGCCGCCCGGGACGAAGCCGGGGCCGAGGGCCACCCGCTGGACGCGGCGCGGTACCTGCGCGACCTCGCGTCGGCCCACCCGGCGGCGATGGCCCGGTACGCGGACGACGTGGCCGAGACGGTCGTCGACCTCCAACCGTCGGCGGCCCGGGTCCGGCGGAGTCTCGTCGCCGGACTGCGCGCGATCGCCGAGACCTCGCCCGCGGTCGTCGAGCGGGACGCCGTCGCCGCCGCGCTCGGCGACGTGCTCGACGTGAGCGAGGGCGAGCGGCCGGCGACGGTCCGTGACGCCCTCCGGGCGTGGGCGGCGGCCGGCGAGGACGGGATCGAACCCCCCCGCGAGGTGGTCGCTCGGGCGATCGAGGCGCTCGGGATCCCCGACGCCGAGGTCCAGGCGGCGGCGGTCCGGGTCGTCGAGGCCGGCGCCAGCGCCGGGGCGGCGGATCCGGCCCCGATCGAGGCCCTGCTCGCGGTGCTCGACCAGAGTGAGGGCTCGGTCCGGCGACGGGCCCTGTTCGCGCTCGCCCGGACCGCGGCCGACCGGCCGGCGTGGGTCGCGGAGGCCGCCGGCCGGGAGCGCGTGGTCGACGCCATCGACGCCGCCGTGGCCGACCTCGCCGCCGAGATCGAGACGCCGGGCGCGATCGACCGGGCGCTGACGGCGCTCCGGGAGGACCGGCGGTGACCGGCGACCGGACCTGTGAGGCGTGCGGGGAGCCAACGAGTCGCTACCCGGTCGACCAGACGACCGAGGGCGTGACCGTCGGCGGGGCGTCCGGAAACGTCCGGATCGGACAGAACGGCCTCGCCGTCGGGGCGAGCGACGGGGACTCGCGCTCGGTGACCGTCGATCACGAACGACTGTGTGACAGCGTCGCCTGCGAGCGGGGGCGTGACAACCTCGGTACCGCGCTCACGGAGCTGGCGGGCCAGGTCCGGAACGTCGTCGAGGTGCCCGAGAAGAGCTGGAGCGACGTCGGCGTCCACCGCACCGAGGCCGCGAAACAGGCGATCGACGAGGTCCAGCGGACCGCGCGCGAGCTCCGGAACGGCGACGGTCCGGGCGATCTCGATCCGGAGCAGGTCGAACGGATCCTCCCGGACGGTCTCGACGAGGCCCTGGAGCGCGGCCGGCCCGGACGCGTCCGGGAGGCGGTCTACGGCGTGGTCGGGGCGGAGGGACAGGACCGCCTGGAGGCGATCGAGACCGTCGCGAGCCAGACGGCGACGACCAGAGAGCACCTCGAGGCGGTCCGGGGGCGACGGGAGGAGCGCGGCCGGGCCGAGTCGGCGTGGGAGCGCCACCGGAGCCACGAGCGGTCAGAGGGCCACGACAGGAGCCGGTAGCTACCCCACGTAGACCCCACAGTCCGGACAGTACCGGACCCCGTCGGCGACGCCGTGCCCGCAGTCGGGACACCGCGTCGCGCCCCCCGAGCCCGACCCGGACCCCGAACCACCCGGGCGCGCGGACGGCTGGGTGGCCGACCCGCCCCGCGACGACTGTCGTTTCGACGACTGGCGCTTCGACGGCCGGCCCGACGAGCCCTGGTGTTTCGACGGCCGGCCGGCGGCTCCGCCGCTCCCCGAGCCCGTCGCGTGCGGGTGCGACCGGCGGAGCACGCCGAGGTAGGCCCGAAGCCCGTCGATCCCGGCCGGCGACCGGTCGACGACGACGGTGTCGGCGGCCAGATCGCCGGCGTGTTCGCCGTTCGGGTTCCGGAGCACGACGTAGGCGGTCAGCGGGAGCGCGAGCAGTCCGAGAAGCCCGAGCGTCTCGCGGACCAGCGCCTGCCACGGGGAGAGGTCGGCCCCGACGGTCGTCCCGACGCCGAGCCCGGCCAGCGCCCGCCCCGGCGTCGAGCCGGCGAGCGCCACCCCGCCGACGAAGTAGGAGGCGGCGATCCCGGCCGCGACCGACCGGCCCCACGGCTCGGGGAGCGGGGCGAGCGCCGCGACGGCGGCCGCCGGCGGGACGACGACCGCGAGATCGACCGCGCGGGCGGCGACGCGTCGGCGCGTCCGTCCCCTGACCATCGGGCCCGGACCGCCACGGATCGGGCGACCGTCGCCCCGGACGAGCAGGCGGTCGACGGCGGCCACGAGGAGTGCAACCGCGGCGACCGCGAGCAGGACGTACGAGAGCGCCAGCGCGAGCACCGTCAGGACCGAGAGCCTGAACAGCAGGTCCGCGATCGAGTCGCTCCCCCGGAGCCAGCTCCTGATCGCGTCGGTCGGGACCAGCCGGCGGAGGTCCATCTCTCGTGCGTGCTTGGCCGCTGACACGATTAAACCCGTCGCCGGGGGGACGCCACTCGCCCGGTCCCGTCCGGACGTTTATGCGCGGGCGCGCCCAGCCGTCGTCCGTGAAGCTCTTGTCCTTCGATCGGGACGGCACCGTCGAGGTGAACCCGCCCGCCGGCGACCGCGAGGCCGTCCCCCTCGAGTGGGTGCGCCACCTCGGCCACGAGACCGACCACGAGGTGGGGGCGATCGGCAACCAGGCGCCGGTCAAGGAGGCGGCGGTTCCGGGCGACGACGCGGTCCGGGAGCGCTTCGAGTGGCTGTACGGCGACGCGTTCGAGCACCTCGAGCGCCGCGAGGCCCGCAACCGCCAGTACTGGGAGACGCCGGCGACCGAACACGTCCCGGACCCGGATCTCGTGAGCGCACCGGCCGAGTGGACCGAGACCGGCGACCGCCCCGCCCGCCACCGCCGGGTCCGGCTGGTCGGCTCGCCCTTTCCCGACGCCCAGGAGCGTGTCGTCGTCGACAGCCGCTACCTGGACGTCCTCGAGGGCTGGACCTGCCACCTGCCCCGGGCGTTCGCCGAGCGCGTCCGGGCCGCGGGCGGGATCGAGGCGCCGTAGCGCCGTGTCTCCCCCGACGAGCGTGCTCCTGCCGACGGTCGAGTGGACCCCGGCCTGCGAGGCGGTCGCCGAGGGGCTCGGTCCCGAGGACGAGCTTCTCGTGCTCTGTGATCGGCCCACCGATCCGGTGGCGAGCCACGCGCCGCCGGGCGTCGAGGTGTGTGTCGCGGGCGAGCCCGAGGGCTGTGCGGGCAAGGCCAACGCGCTCGCACACGGGATCGAGCGGGCGCGCCACGACCGGCTGGTCTGGACCGACGCCGACTTCGACCGGGGGCCGGACTGGCTCGACCGTCTCGTCGAGGCGGGCGAGCGCCACGGCCCCGCGACGGCGATCCCGTTCTTCCACGGCGGCGGCCTCTGGGCGGTGCTCGAGCCCTGGTACGTGCTCGTGTTGACCCTGCCGTTCTACCTCGGGCTCGCCGACGGCTGGGTCTGGGGCGGCGGGGTGACGTTCACCCGCTCGGAGGTCGATGTCGACGCGCTGGCGACCGACCTCCGGCGGGTGATCAGCGACGACGGCCTCCTCGGCCGGCGCCTGGGCGTCGCCCACGCGGTCCGGTCGATGATCACGCCGGTCGCGGTGCCGGGCGACCCGCGGTCGGTCTGGCGCCGTCACGTCCGGTTCGCGCGGATCGCCCACCTCTACTACGGCGCGACCGGCGGCGGCGTCGTGGTCGTCGCGGCCGTCCTCGGGCTGGCCGCGCTCGCGCCGCTCGTGGCCGTCGGGCTCGTCACCGCCGTCGCCGGCCTCGCCTACGCGCTCGTGGGGATCCGCCGACCGACCTTCCTGCTCGCGCCGCTCGGGATCGTCGTCCTGCCGCTTCTCCTCCCGTCCGTACTCCGGACCGAGTTCGTCTGGGCCGGCCGGCGCTACCGGGTCGACGGTCCCTTCGACGTGACGGTGCTCGGCTCGGTCGACCCCGAGGATCAGATCTGATACTCGGGCCGTAAGCTACCTGCCGACGAGGCGACCAGCGGCCGGCGTGGCGTCGGTCTCGCCGCCCGTCGTCGGGCTCGTGCTCGCGAACGCGCTGGCGGCGGCCGTCGCGTTCGCGCTCGCGGTCTACGTCGCCCTGCGGGGCGAGGACGACCCCGTGCTCTGGCCGTTCGGACTGCTCCTGACCGCGATCACCGTCTGGACGGCCGCGAGCGCGGCCGAGCCCGTGGTGGCCGGGCGCCCCGCGAAGCTGGTCTGGCGTCTCGTCGCCGCGGGCGCGGCGGCGGTTGCCCCGCCGGCGTTCCTGGCGTTCGTCTTCCGGTACACCGGTCGTGGCCGGTACGTCACCCGGACGACCGGCGCGCTGCTGGCCGTCGAGCCGACGCTCGCGCTCGCCCTGCTCGCGACGAACGGGGGCCACGGCCTCTACTACCGGTCGGTCGGGCTGGTCGAACTCGCCGGGACGCCCCTGCTCGTGACGACGCCCGGCCCCGCCCTCTGGCTCCACGCCGCCTACGCCGCCGTCCTGGTCGGCGCCGGGGTGGTCCTGCTGGTCCGGTTCGCGCTCGTCGCCGACGGGCTCTACCGCCTCCAGACCGCCACGCTCGTCGCCGGGGCGCTCCTGCCCCCGGTGGCCGCGATCGCGGGGCTCGTCGGGCTCGGCCCCGGCTCGGCGCTCGCGCCCGCGCCGCCGGCGGTCGCGCTGAGCGCGGCGCTCCTGTTCGGGGGCGTCGCCTACGGCCGGTTCGCACACCTGCTTCCGGTCGACCGGGCGGCGGTGCTGGCGGCCGTCGACGACGGGGTGGTGGTCACCGACGACGCCGACCGCATCCGCTATCTGAACCCCGCGGCGCGGGCCACGCTCGGCCGGCCGACGACCGACGGGGGCCACGCCCCCGACCGGGACCTGGTCGGGCGGCCGCTGGCGGCGGTCCTGCCCGCGGCCGACGTCGAGCCCGGGGCGACCGTCGAGGCGCGCGTCGAGCGCGACGGGGGCGAGCGGTGGGTCTGGATCCGCCGGATCGGGCTCGACGCCGGCGCGGGCCCGGCCGCCTCGGTCGTCGTCCTGACCGACGTGACCGGGCGCCGGATCCGCCGCCAGAAGCGCGACCGGCTCCGCCGGACCGCCCGCCGCATCGTCGACGCCGACGAGGAGCGAGCGATCGCCGGGGTCGCGGTCGAGACCGCACGCGACGGCTTCGGTCTGCCGCTGAGCGCCGTCTTCCGGACCGATCCGGCGACCGACGGGGACGGGATCGAGCGTCTCGCCGCCACGGACGCGGGTCGGGCGGCGTTCGGAGCCGACGGCGGGCCGGTCCGGCCGCTGGTCGAGCGGGCGATCGACCGGACCGAGCCGGTCGTCCGACACGACCTGGCCGACGCCGATACCGGCCCCGTCCGGAGCGCGATCGTCCACCCGCTGTCGGGCCAGGGGGCGTTCGTGCTCGCGGCCCGGACGCCCGAGGCGTTCGACGCGACCGACGTGACCCTGAGCGCCGTGCTCGGGGCCACGCTCCGGGGCAGTCTCGACCAGGCCGAGAGCTGGCGCGAGCTCCGGGCGAGCGAGCGCCGGCTCCGCCGGCAGAACGACCGGCTGGAGGAGTTCGCGGCCGTCGTCTCCCACGACCTCCGCAGCCCGCTCAACGCCGCGACGGGCTATCTCGAGCTGCTCGCCGAGGACCACGACGACCCGCGGCTCGACCGGGTCGAGCGGGCGGTCGGACGCACCCGCGGGCTCGTCGACGACCTGCTGGCGCTCGCCCGCCAGGGTCGGACCGTCGACGAGTTCCGCCCGGTCGCGGTCGACGAGGTGGCAGCGCGGGCCTGGGAGTCGATCTCGACGTCCGACGCGACACTCTCGGTCGCCCCCGACCTCGGGACCGTCCCCGCCGACCGCTCCCGGCTCCGACAGGCGTTCGAGAACCTCTTTCGCAACGCCGTGAAACACGGGGCGACGGACGACGACCCCGACGCGGTGACGATCCGGGTCGGCCCGCTCCCGGACGGCTTCTACGTGGCCGACGACGGGCCGGGCGTTCCGCCGGAACGACGCGCGGACGTCTTCGAGGCCGGACACAGCGACGCCCCCGAGGGGACGGGCCTCGGGCTGGCGATCGTCCGCCGGATCGTCGAGGCCCACGGCTGGGAGGTCCGGGCGACGGCGGCGCGGACGGGCGGCGCTCGCTTCGAGGTGACGGGGGTCGACGGATCGACGGCGACTGCCGGAGCCGGAGCCGGGCCCGGGACCGATCCCTAGTCGACCGCGCGGCGGATCCGCTCGGCGAGAATGTCGTACTGGTCGGTCCCGATCCCCTTCTCGACGTAGTCGGTCACGTCGTCGACGATGGCCCGCTTGGCGACCGTCTCGCTACCCTGGCCGGTGAACAGGATGAACGGGAGGTCGGGGTCGCGCTCGCGGACGGCGCGGAGGAACTCGACCCCGTCGGTCCCGGGCATTCCGAAGTCGCTGACCACACAGTCGACCGGCTCGGACGCGAGATGATCGAGTCCGCCGGCGGCGCTGGTCGCGGTGGCGACCGACAGCCGGTCCGAGCGGCCGAGAAAGAGCTCACACAGCTCTAGGTCGTCGGGATCGTCGTCGACGAGCAACACCGCGATCGGGCCGGACGGCTCGGGGGCCTCCTCGGGGGTGAGCCCGGGGGCCGACCGGACGTAGCGGCCGAAGAGGTTGAGCAGGCGAAGCGAGGGGAGCCGGACGAGCGTCCGGACCGCCCGGCCGCCGTCGGTCCAGGCGATCGAGACGACCGGCAGTCGGTCGTCGTCCCGTGGGTCGTCGGCCGTCTCGAAGCCCGTGATCGCCTCGCGCGGAACGACGAGGTCGGGGTCGGGATCGGCGTCGGTGTCGCCGTCGGAGCCGCGCAGGCGGATCCGACCGCCTCCGACCGCGAGCCGCCGGGAGACCGGCTCGGCACCGGCGTGACGGACCGCGACCTCGGTCCCGTTCAGGAGCGTCGCGAACAGCACCCGCTGGAACCGCACGAGCGTCTCCGCGGCGGCGGTCAGACGCACGGTCTCGCGGCGCCCGCCCGCCCGGTATGCGAGGGTGACCGTCTCGGTCGCGTCGGCGCTCGCCCGCGGCGAGACGTCGCGGGCCACGTCGAAGATGTCGGCCGCCGGGACCGTCCGGCGGTCGGACTCGCCGACGAGCACGAGCCGATCCTCGCCGAGCACGACCCGCCGGTGGCCCGCCTCGTCGGACGCGCTCAGCGCGACCTCCGCGGCGAAGTCCGCGACGACCGACCCCGTCACGCCAGGGGGTAGCGCGGGCGCGCTCATCACCGTTCCGGCCGTCGCCCCGGGGTCGCCCGCGCCGTCCTCAGGCCTCCCAGCCCTCGCGCTCGTAGCACATCCCCCAGAAGGCGTGTTCGAGGCGCGCGCTCGTCAGGAACGCCTCGCGCATCGCCTCGTGGGCGCCGGGGTGGCGCTCGCCGAGGTCGTCGACCAGCCCCGTCAGCCAGTCGACCGCCTCGACGAACTCCTCGCTCGTGTACTTCTCGACGAACGGGGTGTAGCGGTGGGTCTCGGTCGCGCGCTCGGCCATCTCCTCGGCCACGTCGAGATAGCCCTTCGCGCAGGGGTAGATCGCCGCGACCGCGACCGGCAGGCTCCCCTCGTGGGCGGTCCGCACCAGGAAGTTGGTGTAGGCCACACACGTCGGCGCCTTCTCGACCGACTCGAGTTCGGCCGGCGCGATCCCGTACTCGGCGGCGAACTCGCGGTGGAGGTCCATCTCGAACTCGAGGGTGGTGTGGGCCACGTCGAGCAGGCCCGCCATCGTCGACTCCCGCCGGGCCTTGGTCGCCGCGATCGCGAACGTCCGGGCGTAGTCGAGCAGGTAGCGGTAGTCCTGCTCGATCCAGGTCCGGAACGCCGCGGGATCGAGCGTCCCGTCCGCGAGCTCGCGGACGAACGGGTGGTCGTACTGGGCCGCCCAGATCTCGCTCCCCGCATCGAGGAGCTCGTCGCTGAACGCCATATGCCGGCCTACGGGCGACGGCCTCATCAATTGGTGGTACCACCGTCCGATCCCGAGACCGCCCGCCTGCGGTGTCGTCCAGGGCCGGGACTTATGTGTGTCGTCCGAACAGTCCCCGCCATGTCGCTCGCCGCGCTCGAGGACGTCGACGACGCGCTGGACGCGACGCGGGCGCTCCTCTGGCCGATCGACCGGTCGCGCTGGCTGAAGCTCGCGCTCGTCGCCCTGCTCGTGGGCGGGCCGGGGACGGGGCTGAACCTCAACCTCGGCGGCGGTGGCGGTGGCGGTGGCGGCGCGCCCGCGCCCGGTCCCGGGACCCCGCCGACGGGCGGGCCGGGCGACCCGTTGCTCCCGGAGCCCGGGGTGAGCGGTCTGCTCGTGATCGGCGCGCTCGTCGCGGTCGTGCTCGCGGTCGCGCTGGGCCTCCTGCTGGTCGGCTCGATCATGGAGTTCGTGCTCGTCGAGTCGCTGCGCCGGGAGTCGGTCACGCTCCGGCGGTACTGGAGCGAGCGCTGGCGCCAGGGGGTCCGGCTGTTCGGCTTCCGGGTGGCGCTGGGTGCGCTCGTGCTCGGCGGGCTGGCGCTCCTCGCCGCCGTGGTCGTCCTCCCCGTGCTCGGCGTCGGGTCGGGGCTGGGGCCGGTCCCGGCCGCGATCCCCGGCGCGCTCGGCCTGCTCGGACTCGTGCTCGTGGTCCCGGCGCTCGTGCTGGTCGGACTGCTCGTGGCGCTCGTCGACGGCTTCACCACCGCGTTCGTCGTCCCGGTGATGGTGCTGGAGGACGGGGGCGTGCTCGCCGGCTGGCGCCGGCTCTGGCCGACGCTGGTCGCCAGCCCGTGGCAGTATCTCGCCTACGCCGTCCTCGCGTTCGTGCTCTCGCTCGTCGGCGGGATCGTCGTCGCGATCCTGACCGTGCTCGGCGCGGTCGTTCTCGCGGTCCCGTTTGGCCTGCTCGCGGCGGTCGGGATCGGGCTGACCGCGGTCACCGGCCCCGCCGGGGTCGTGCTGATCGTCGCCGCCGCGCTCCTGTTCGGGCTGGGGATCCTCGCCGTCGTCGCGCTCGCGCAGGTGCCCGTCGTCACCTACCTGCGCTACTACGCCCTGCTGGTGCTGGGCGACGTCGCGCCAGACCTCGATCTGATCCCCGAGCGCAGGGCGGCGATCCGGGCCGACGGGGCGGGCGAGGCCGACGACGGTGACGACGGCGACCGCGACCGCGACCGCTAGTCCGTCCCGCGCAGGCGCCAGCGCCGATAGAGCAGGTCGAGCCCGTCGTCGCCGGGGACGAACTCGAGTGGGACGCGGGCGCCGTCGTCGCCGACCGCGTGGTAGGTCAGGTCGTCCGGATCGCTCGATGCCGGCCGGGCGGCGATCGACTCGGTGCCAAGCGCCGTCTCGAGGTCGAGTCGGATCGTCGCGCCGGCGGGCTCGACTGTCGCGCGCGCGACCCCCCGGTGGGAGGCGTACTCGCCGGCGACGCGGTCGGCCGCCGCCCGGAGCCCGAGCGCGCGGGTCTCGGTCGGCTCGCCGCCGTCTACGAGCGCGAGCGCGCCGGGGCCGACCTGCTGGGGGTGGACGTCGGGCGAGTCGTTACACGCCAGCGCGATCCCCACGCCCGCGTCGGCGAGAAAGCCGACGTAGGCGGTCGAGACGGCGAGACTCCCGCCGTGGTCGATCAGCGTATCGCCCCGGAACGGCCGGCGCGTCCAGCCGTAGCCGTAGCGTCGGCGCGTCCCGTCGAGGTAGGTCGACCGGGTGGCGTGGCCCTCGTGGGCGCGCGCCAGCAGGTCGCGGGCGACCGGCTCCGGCCCGGGATCGGGCGCCGCGGTCCCGCTCTGGTAGGCGAGATACGAGGCGAGATCGGTGACGGGCGCGACCAGACCGCCCGCGGCGCCGACCCCCTTCGTGGGAAAGCGGGTCGCGCGGCGCTCGCCGTCCTCGCGGCGGTACGGCGTCGCCACGTCGTCGCGGTCGGCGAGCGCGTCGGGGTCGGGGGCGACCGTCGAGCGGTCCATCCCCAGCGGGGCGAGGATCTCCTCGCCGACGTACCGGGGGAACGGGCGGCCGTCGACGCTCGCGACGAGGTGGCCGAGCAGCGTGTAGCCGGTGTTGTAGTAGAAAAAGCGGTCGCCGGGGGTGCGGTCCGCGACCGCGCCGGCGACGTGGCGCCGGAGGTCGGCGGTCGAGGAGAGCGGGACGGGAACGTCGTTGACGCCGGTGAGCCGGGCGAGCAGGACCACGCTCGCGCCGTCGCTGGGCAGGCCCGAGGTGTGCGAGAGCAGCTCGTGGATCGTCGGCGGCTCGTCGAGGTCGGCGTAGACGCCGTCGAGGTGGTCGGTCACCGGGTCCGAGAGCGCGAGGTCGGTCCGGGCGACCTGCTGGAGGACCGCGAGCGCGGCGAGAGATTTGGTGACCGAGGCGACGCCGTAGGCGGTCTCGGGCGTGGCGGGGGCGTTCGTGGCGAGATCGCGCGCGCCGTAGCCCGCGGCGTGGACGACGGCACCGTCGTCGACCACCGCGACCGACGCGCCGGGGATCCGCTCGTCGCTCGTCCAGTCCGCGAGAAACTCGTCGAGGCGGTCGCGCCAGCCGGGCGGGAAGGCGGCCATGCCCCACCCGGCCGCGCCGCCGGCAAAAGCGTACCGCGACCCTACCGGCTCGCGTTCGCGAGATCCCAGCCGACGAACGGCTCCTCGGTCTCGACGTCGAAGGCGTGCATGGTGTGGACGATCGTCAGGTAGAAACAGACGCTCATCCCGAGCGCGACGAGGGTCGGCTCGTCGAAGACGGCGGCGGCCGCCTCGTGGGTCGCGTCGTCGACGTCGTCGCGGGCGTAGGCCCGGGCGTACGCGAGCAGCGCCACCTCCGCGTCGTCGAACGGGCCCGGGTCGCCGTCGGCGACGGCCAGGATCTCGGCCTCGGAGAGCCCGTTCGAGAGCGCGATCCGGACGTGCTGGTGCCAGACGTACGCGGAGTCGCGCTCGGCGGCCACCGCGAGCACGAGCAGCTCGCGCCGGCGGGTCGAGAGCCCCGCCTCCTCCCACAACACCCCGCCGAGGTCGCGGAAGGCGGCCAACACCCCCGGATGGTGGCCGATCGTCCGGAAGACGTTCCGGGTCGTCGACGAGAGCAGGTGGCGGTGTCGTTCGGGCACGCTCTCGGGGTCCGAGAGCACCTCGAGCAGGTCGCGGCGGTCGGGGGGCAGGTCCTCGTGGTCGACCAGGCTGATCCGGGCCATGCGGGTCGTTGGCGGGGGACGCACTTGTACGCAAGCCCCCGGCGCGAGCTACCGCGCGATCAGCGCCGCCTGCCCGCCGGCGACGAAGCCGGCGTCGACGCCGACCACCGACAGCGGGGTACACGACTGGAGCATCCCGAGCAGCGCGGCCTCGCCGTCGCCGCCGTAGCCCGTCCCCGTGCCGACGGGGAGCCCGATCACCGGGGCGTCGACCAGCCCGGCCACGACCGTCGCCAGCGCCCCCTCGCGTCCGGCGGCGACGACGACGGCGTCACAGGCCCGGATCCCGTCGATCTCGCGCAGCAGCCGATCGAGCCCCGAGACCCCGACGTCGTACCAGCTCTCGACCCTGGGACCCATCTCGCCGGCGAGTGCGACCGCCCGTTCGGCGACCGGCACGTCCGAGGTGCCCGCGGTGACGACGCCGACCGTGCCGTCGGCGGCGGGGGACTCGCGCTCTGCGGTCCGCAACACGAGCGTCCGCGAGCGCTCGTACCACGCCCGTTCGGCCGCCGCGTCGAGGTCCACACAGGCCGTCCGGGTCGGCTCGTCCACGTCGCGCAGGACCGCGAGCCCCGTTCCCGCCAGCAGCTCCGCGGCGATCCCGGCCGCGTCGGCGGCCGACTTCCGGTCGGTCCCCACGACCTCGGGGATCCCCGTGCGCTCGCCGTGTCGGGTGTCGACCCTGGCGACCTCGCCGACCCGGCCGATCCCGCGCAGCCGGTCGGCGGCCGCGTCGGGCTCGATTTCGCCGGCCGCGACCGCCGAGAGCAGTCCGTCCAGGTCCACGCCGTCCTCGTCGCTCGGCATCGACCGTCACCTGCGGGGCGGGGCTCGTAGGGCTTCGGGTCGGCTCAGCTCCCCGTACCGGGCCCGCCGCCGGCCACACCGTCCTCGCCGAAGACCCCGCGCTCGCGCAGCGCGGGGACCGCCTCGCGCACCCGGTCGCGGGCCGCGTCGAGGTCGAACTCGGCGACGATCTCGCCGTCGACGAGCAGCGGCCGGAGCAGCGCCTCGCCGGGGGCGTCGGTCCCGCGGGGCACCACCCGGTCGTCGTAGCCGTCGCGGTAGACCTGCTTGGCCCCGCGCCCGACCCCCCGCTTGGCCCGGGGCTCGCCGTCGACCGCGACGACGTTCAGCGAGAGATCGACCGGGTCGGCGTCCGCGATCGCGGCCCCGACGCCGAAGCCGTCGGCGACGCCCCGGAGCCGGCGGACCGCGGCGGCGTCGATCCCGCCGCTGACCAGGATCTCGACGTCCTCGCGGCCGCGCCGGTCGAGTTCGTAGCGCACGTCCCGGACGATCTCGCGCATCTCGCCCCGGCGCGAGGCGGTCGTGTCCAGCCGGACCGCGTCGAGCGCGTCACCGAGCGTCTCGACCGCGGTCGCCGCCTCGCTCGCCTCGTCGCCGAAGGTGTCACAGAGCATCGTCCGGGGCACGTCCTCGTCGAGCGCGGCGTCGTAGGCCGCGAAGGCGGTCGCCGCGTCGCCCAGACAGACCGCGAGCGCGTGTGGCATCGTCCCGCCGGCCGCGACACCGATCGCCTCGCCGCCCGCGACGTTGCCGATGCCGTCGACCCCGCCGATCAGCGCCGACCGCTCGATCATCGCGCCCAGCGCCGGATGCTGGCGGCGCGTCCCGAACGAGAGCACCGTCCGGTCGCGGGCGGCCGCCCGCACCCGCATCGCCGCGGTCGCCACGCCGCTCGCGTGGGCGAGAAAGCCGAGCAGCGAGGACTCGTAGCGCGCGAACGCCCGGTAGGGCCCCTCGATCCGCAGGACCGGCCCGCCCGAGACGACCGTCCCCTCGGGGGGCGCGTCGATGTCGATCGGCAGGCCCGAGAGCAGCCGGGCGGCGTCACCCAGCCCCGCGAGGACGTGCCAGCCGTCGGGCGCCGACAGCTCCGCCACGACGTCTGGGTCCGCACCGGTGCGGTCGAGGATCTCCTCGGTCCGGAGGAAGTACGCCGCCGTCGCCCGGCCGGCGTCGATCTCGGCCGGCGAGAGCAGGTCGTACCGCCGCTCGTCGTCCATACCCCCCACACCCCGGGCGACCGGTTAGGGGTTGTGTCCGTGGCCGTCGCCGCGGTCCGCGAGCGCCGCGGTGGACTCAGACCAGCCCGAGCGGGCCGGCGTAGCGGTGGCGACCGGCCACCGCCTCGCGGTGATCGTAGGCCGGCGGAGGCTCGAGCCCCCACGCCCGCAGACGCCCCTCGACGCCGTCGACCACCGTGCCCACGAACGGGCCGTGCCCGCGGAGGGTCGGCTCGGGTGCGGTCGCCGCGAGGTGGAAGGCGACGGTCGTCTCGCCGGCCGCGAGCGCGGCCCCGTCACACGGGATCCGGAGGGCGAGATCCGAGCGCAGGCGGGCCCGCACCGGCCGGGCCTCGCCGCGGAGCAGCCCCTCGCCCAGCCGGTCGAGCGCCGCCAGCGCGTCGTCGGGCACGTGGTTCACGGGTCCAGGGGCTCGATCTCGAACGCGAACTCGTCGTCTGCGTCGGTCAGCGCCCGCACCCGGTCGCGGGCGGCGGCGACCGAGGCGGCGACGACCACCGTGCCGTCGGCCGGCGGATCGCCCGTCGCCCGGTAGACCGCGAGATCGGGGGGCTCGTCGCCGGCGCCCTCGGGCTCGGGCTCGAACTCGGTCGCGTAGGTCCGGAGGACGGCGACCACGCGGCGCTCGGTCGCGGCGAGGTCGGCCTCGCCGGCCTCGAACGCGGAGAGCGCCTCCTCGACGTTTCGCAGGGCGGAGATCCGGTCCACGGTCAGGTCGTCCGGAGGTGGTCGATGCTCGGCTCGTACACCTCGCCTTTCTTCTTCAGGCTCTCGATCTCCCGTTCGGCCTTGCCCCGGTCGAGACCGATCTCGCCGGCCTGGTCGAGCACCTCCTCGACCGGCGCGCCGTCGTCGTAGTCGGCCTCGATCGACTCGATCAGCCCCTTCAGGCTCTTGATCCGGTCGCGCTGGCTCTTCGAGGTGCCCGTCTCGACCACGTCGGCG
>CAZMLQ010000038.1:0-17090 GCA_964567195.1 uncultured Haloferacaceae archaeon
GACAGCGCGATCCCAACTACGAACGCCCGGCGATTGACGGCCAGAACTGGGTGCCCGCACTGTACGGGTCGAACCCGTCGGCGGCCGACGTCGATCGATCCTGACCGCACAGACCTCGTGTCGTGTGGGTGGCGCCGCGTCCACTGGCCCGGTGTGGGCGAGGTGTGCCCGGGCCAGCCTCTCCTCGCGATGCTCCGTTTCACCTGGTCGACCCGGTACCGAACGCGGGGGTGAACTCCTCGCCGGACTCCGGGTGGTCTGTGACCGTCCGAAGCTACCGGGCAACGTCACCCGTGTCCGTGTTCCGTTCGAACTCGGACGGTGTCTTCTCGGGCATTCCTCGGCGTACGATGGACGGCTATCGACCGTGAGTATCTGTACGACCCGCGACACGGTCGACGCGTCCACCCGACGACGGGCCGCTCGCCGGCGTACCAGAACGACGGCGATAGGTTGCCGACGACACCCGCCGTATCTCGCACAGCGTCGGGCCGATGCTTCGGCAGTTCGCTCGGGCGCCGGTGAACACGGGAGACACAGTCGAGACGTTCCGAGCCCGATGGACGAGCGGTGGCGATTGCGTAGTTGCGAGAGCATCCGCATCTCGGACGCCGCCGAGCAGGCCGACGCGACCGGAATCACTCCTCGCGTTTGCCGTACGTTTCCTCTCCCCAACCGTAGTCGGACGCTTCGTCGTTGCGTTCGAGGTAGTCCTCGAGCACCTCCTGTACGGCTCGGCCGAGATCGGCCAGCTCACCGTCGATCGGTGAGACCGTGCTCGAACTGGGCACCGCAGTCGCGTCTCGCTTCCGCCAGTCGTCCGGAGTCGTTGGCGGATCGGTGCGAAGGCGGTCTTCGGTTGGGTCCCAGTCGAAGTCGAACGCCCGGAACAGACCGAGGTCGCTGACGATTCGGACCCGCTCTTCGTCGAGATTCGTGTACTCGGACCACTCGTCGAATCCCTCCTTTCACGCACCTTCCTGGAGCAGGTCTTCGAGATCCTCGCGGTAGAGCTCCTCCGGAGCCGAGCGTCTCGTCCTGTAGCTCGAACTCGCGCGACATTCCTCGGTTCGAGAGATCCGGTGGTTCCGGAACCGCTACGTCGAGCGCCATGCGGACGGGTTTGCCGGAAACGGCATAACGCCCGTCGCGGTTCCACGCGGGTCGGAATACCGAGGTATGATCCCGAGCGCGAGAGGGTGGAGCAGCCCCTACCGCTCTGAATGGAAACGAGTTCGACGACCGAGATGGAGAGAGAAACCCCACTCAGACAGTATCCTCCGGGGGACGGCGGAAGCCGCCGCTTCGATTGCGCTCACCTCCGAGGGCCCTATACCGTCCCCACCCGAGACGCGTTCGCGGGTTCTGCGCTCGCGGTGACAATTGTTACCGAAATAACCAATACCACACTCGGCGTATCTACACCGATGCGCCCGCGGAGTTCGACGGTGAAAGGAGGGGGAAGCCAGCAGGCCTCCGAGGGTGGAGCGCGCGTCGCCCACCGTCGCGACAGCCAGTCCTGGCCCGGTCCGTTCCCGCCGTGGCGGGGTCGAATCGCGGTCGTTCTGATGCTGTTGTCGGTGCTCGCGTCGCCGCTCGCGACGGGGGCGGAAGCCGGTTCGCCGGCCGAGTCGGCCGACGCGGGGGCGGGAGCCGCTCTGGCGACGCTGGTCGGCTCGGGAACGATCGACGATCCGTATCGGATTACGAACGCGACCGACCTACAGAGGATGACCGCCAACCTGACGGCTAACTACACGCTTACGGGGGACGTCGACGCCGGCGAGACGGCGACCTGGAACGGGGGGGCGGGCTTCGATCCGATCGGGAACCGGACGTCCCCGTTCACGGGGACGTTCGACGGCGCCGGCCACACCATCTCGGGACTGGCCATCGCCCGTGATCCCTCGAACTTCGTCGGGGTGTTCGGCGTGATAGCGGCCGACGGTGAGGTCCGTGACGTCACGCTGGCGGCGGTGAGTGTCGATGGAGGGTCCGAGACCGGGAGCCTCGCCGGAGAGAGCGCCGGGGTGGTGACTGGCGTTACGGTCTCCGGAAGCGTCACCGGCGCGAACCAGGTCGGCGGACTCGTCGGGAGCGTGGGACCGAACGGGACGGTCAGTGCGTCGTCGGCGACGGGAACCGTCGGCGGGGCTGGCACCACGGGCGGGCTCGTCGGGTGGAACGACGGGACGGTCCAGGGTAGCTCGACGGATTCGACCGTCACCGGCGAGCGGGCCGTGACGGGTGGGCTGGTCGGACGCAACGACGGAACGATCGCCGGCGCGACGGCGCGTGGCGTCGTGAAGTCGCCCGAGCGGACGGGCGGACTCGTCGGGGAGAATCGAGGGGCGGTGCGTGACTCTACGACGGACGTGACGGTCGATCCATCGTTCAACGTTATTCCGCTCCCGGTCAGAGGCCCCGGCGATACGGCAGGTGGACTCGTCGGACGGAACACCGGCGCGGTGACAAACTCGACCGCGAGTGGGACGGTCTACGCGACGAGACAGTCCGGTGGACTCGTCGGATGGAACTGGGGTGGCACGATCACCGAGTCGACGGCGACCGTCACGGTTCGAGGCGTGAGTCTGAGCCAGGGCGACGAAGGTGAGATCGGCGGCCTGGTCGGACGGAACGAGCGTGGGTCGGTGACGGATTCGACGGCGACGGTGAATGTGACGACCGTCGACATCCCCGGCATCGCCACTGTCTCGGGCTTCGGTGGGCTGGTCGGGACGAACTACGAGGGGACGCTACGGAACGTGTCGGCGGGTGGATCGGTCACCGTCGCGGACGGCATCGCACGGACCGGTGGCCTCGTCGGTGAGTCGATCCGCGGGACTGTCACCGAGGCAACCGCGAGCGCGAACGTCACGGGCGACGGTGAGGTCGGCGGGCTTTTGGGCTTTGGCTTCGATACGATCGTCACGAACGCGTCGGCGTCGGGAGACGTCGCCGGAGGCGAGAACGTCGGCGGCCTCGTCGGCCAGCACGACCGGAGCGCAGCGGGGAACACGACGGTCACTGCGGACTCGTCCGCCACAGGGACGGTCACGGCGTCCGGACGGGCCGCCGGCGGGCTCGTCGGGTGGACGGCCGTCCCGGTCGTCCGCTCGACCGCCGCCGGTGCCGTGGCCGGCACGAGCCGGGTCGGCGGACTCGTCGGCGTGGCCGCCAGCAGTTCGAAGTCCAGCGTGGTGTTCAACGGGTCGATCAGCGACGGTATCGCGACCGGGCCGGTCGCTGGGGACGAACGGGTCGGTGGGCTCGTCGGACTCGTCAGCCCCGATGCGCGGGTCGTGAACGGCACGGCGAGTGGCCCCGTGTCGGGGGTGACCGACGTCGGCGGCCTCGCCGGGGTGAGCTTCGGCACCGTACTGTCCTCGACCGCGACCGGACCGGTCACCGGCGAGTCGGAGGTGGGCGGGCTCGTCGGGAGGACCGGCTCCTCGCCCGGTCGGACCTCGATCGTGGCCGACGCCGTCGCCCGTGGGGACGTCACCGGAACGGCGAACGTCGGCGGGCTCGTCGGGCACGTCGAGTCGGGTGGCGGGTCGATCACGCTGTCGAACGTCTCCGCCTCCGGACGAATCGACGGTGGTGACGCGACGGGTGGACTCGTCGGACGCACCGGCGGCGGGACGATCAGCGTCGCCGGGTCGACCGGGGCTGTGAGCGGAGACACGAACGTCGGCGGATTCGTCGGTGCGAACCTGAACGGCGCGGTGAGGAACGCCTCGGCGACCGGTTCGGTGACCGGCGGGCGGTTCGTCGGCGGGTTCGCCGGCGTCAACCAGGGGCCGAGCGACGCCAGCCTCGTCGACACGTACGCGAGGGGGGCGGTCGCCGGGACCAGCGAGGTGGGAGGGCTCGTCGGCTTCAACGACGGTCAAGTGGTCACGTCGTACGCCACCGGCGCCGTCACCGGGAGCCAGAACGTCGGGGGCCTCGTCGGGATCGAAGGCAGTAGCACGACGACCGACGCCTACTGGGACGTCGAGACGACCGGGCAGCCGGCGTCTGCAGGTGGTACGGGGCTGACCACGACACAGATGACCGGGCTCGCCGCCCGCGAGCACCTGGTCGGGTTCGCGATCCCCGGGCCGTGGCTGCTTACCGACGGCTACCCGGCGTTGGGCCGGGAGAACCCCGGGCCGTTCTACGCGGTGACCATCGACTCGACGACGAGCCCCGTCGTCGAGGGGGAGCGACTCGACGTCGTGGTCACCGTCACGAACTACGGCCGGGCCGGCACACAGGAACTGCGCCTGATCGACGCGGGGTTCGGCGATACGGTAGAGGAGACCCGCGACGTGACGCTCGATAGCGGCGAGGCTGCGACGATCACGGTCGCGTGGACGCCAGAGGTGGGCGACGCCGGAGAAGGAGCACTCACCGTATCGTCGGACGACCACTCCGAGTCGGTCGACGTGGCCGTCACCGAACCGTCCGGCGGTGGGGCCACGCTAGATGGTGGTAACGGTTCCGCCGACTCCGCTGACGGCGACGGCGCCGGAGGTGAGACCGGTGGCACCGACGAGGGGAGCGACGACGACGACGGAGCCAGCGGGGGTACTGGAGGCGGGAACGGCGACACGACGGACGACGGCGCGTCGAGAGGCGGCGGTGGTGGCGGGAGCAGCCGGTCTGCATCCACGGGCGACGGTGAGACGTCGGCGGCACCGACCGCGAACCTCACCGTCGAGAACGCCACGCTCCCGAGTGGAACGATCACGGCCGGCGAGCCGGTCGAACTCGAGGTGACAGTGTCGAACCGTGGCGCGCAGGCGGACCAGTTCACGTTCGTCGTCGCGGCCAACGGCACGACGCTCGCCGAGGAGACGGTGGTCGTGGCCACCAACACCACACAGACGATACCCCTCGAGGTCACGATCGAAGAGCCTGGAAGGTACACCGTGACGCTCAACGGAGAGCCGGTCGGAGATCGACTGGTTACACCCGCTCCAGCCGAACCGGTGTCTCCGGCGGACCCGGCCGAAGAGTCGGAGAGTTCTCCGTCCGGGTCGCCCGACAGCGTGGACGAGCCGGTGTCCACAGCTGACCCGGACGGCTCTCCGGACGAAACAGCCTCGACAGCACCCGGAAACGACGCTGAGACACTCTCGGAGCCTGGCGGGTTGGCCAGCGCGCCCGGGGTCTTCCTGCTCGTGGGGCTACTCGCCATCTTGCTGTTCGCGGGGGTGACGGCGTGGTGGCGACGATCGAATTGACTCCCACGGTGCTCACCACAGCCGTCGATCATCCGCGAGATAGTCGGAGCCGTGCCGAAGCCACGATCCGTGACGTCGGCGCCCACCGTGGCGAACGCGCCCGTGAGACTCGACTCACGATCGGGAAGAGATCCGAGGCCGGTGGTTCGCGAAGCTCGACAGCACGGCGGATTCGTCCGACGACGACCCGAGTGTTCCGAGGCGTCGGTCGTTGACCCTCGCACGGAGCAGATTGTGGCCTACGGGCCAGTTCGCGACACCGACAGAAGACGTCTCGTACGGCCACATCGTCTCGTACCACCCGATCGCGTGTAGAAGTCGGTCGTCCCGGCGACGGGGGCCACGACCGGATCGCCGGACACCGCTGTTGCCCACGCCGCATCCGTCGTCGGTGCCGGGGTGAGTGGACCCCTCGCCGCGGCCGCGATGGAGTCGCGTGCCTCCGGTTTCCTCTCGAACCCACACACCGTCACCGACCGGCCGGCGACGGACCGGGCTCAGTCGTCGCCCGGGGTCGCGGCGCGGCTCGCCCCGCCCGCCGCGGCGGCCACCGTCCGCTCGTTGTCGGCCACCCACCGCAACAGGAGGAACGCGAACACGTACTTCGCGAGGACGTCGAGCGCGGAGTAGCCCCACGAGGTGAGTCCGACCGAGCCGACGACGGCCAGCCCCTCGACGCCGAGCGCCCAGACGACCGGGTAGCCCAGCCACAGCACGATCGTCAGCAGCCGGAGGGTGTCGAAGATCTCGCCCGTGCCGGCCTCGGCCGCCGCGGTCGCCCACTCGGTCAGGAGGGCGTAGAGGACGACGGCGAAGAAGGCACAGCTGACGAGGTAGAACGCCCACCGGAACAGGTACGAGGACGTGATCAGCGCGGCCGCCAGCCCGGTCACGCACATCCCGACGTCCGCGGCGAGGACGGTGAACAGACTGCCGCGGTCGACGTCGGCCAGGAGGCCGAGTGCGAGCAGGATCAGCGGCGTCGAGAGCGTCCACGTCAGATACCGGCCCCACTGGCTCACGACCTCCTGACCGGCCAGGGCGTGTCCGGCCGGCATCTCGACGAAGCCGACGGTCAGCCCGGAGGCAAGCGCCAGGTAGCTCGCGAGCGAGACGAGTGGGATCATCAGCGTCGCCCCCCAGACGAGCCGGGCGCGACCGGCGGAGACGTTTCGCCCCATGTAGACGAACACGAGGATCGACAGCCCCGCGAGGGCGACGTTGGCCCACAGCGAGGAGCTCAACAGCAGGTCGCCCTGGATCCGCGCGAGTGCGTCCGTCTGCGTCGCCTGCAACACGAGTCCGCCCGCGTCGACCGACCCGATTCGTGACATACGGATCCCGGTTCGGTCTTCTAGTACATAAGAATAAAGAAATTCGCTCGTCAGAACCCCGATTGTCGACGATTCGTCGGAATCTGTCCCGCGGGCGTCCCGTCGACGGCGCGGCGACGCCGTCCGTACCGAGCGGCCTACCGCGAGTTCCTCCGCTCGGCGCCGGCGTCCGAGCGCACGCCGATCCGCCCCGGCCCCCGACCACGAGCGGCCGGCGATCGACGGCGGGACCCGGGTGCCGGCGCTGTACGGGTCGCCCCGTCGGCGACCGACATCGGGCGGTCGTGGCTCGCGTCGGGGCGACCGCCCGCCGGAGCCGGCGCTACCCGCCCTCCGCCCGCAGGTTCCGGTCGAGAAAGCGCAGGGTCTTGGCCCAGGCGTCCCGGGTGGCGTTCGGCCGGAAGCTCTCGCCGCTCGGGTTGGCGAAGGCGTGGCCCGCGCCCTCGTAGACGTGGATCTCGTGTTCGACGCCGACCTCGTCGAGCGTCCGGTCGAGCGCGCGCACGCTCTCGATTCCGACCACGCGGTCCTCGGCGCCGAACACGCCCAGCACCGGCCCGTCGATCCGTTCGAGGGTGGTCGCGTTCGTCGTCAGTGTGCCGTAGTAGATCACCGTCGCGTTCAGGTCGGCCTCGCTCAGGCTGAGCTGGAGGCTCTGTCCACCGCCGAAACACCAGCCCAGGCTCGCGACCCGCTCGGTCGTGTCCGACCGCTCGCGCAGCCCCGTCACCGCGGCGCCCATCCGCTCCACGGCGGCGTCTGGGTTCGCCCGCACCTGGCCCGAGAGTTCGGCCGCGCGCGAGGAGTTGGTCGCCACCTCGCCGTCGTAGAGATCGACCGCGAAGACGACGTAGCCCTGGCCCGCGAGCACGTCGGCCATGTGCCTGACGTTCCCGTTCAGCCCCCACCACTCGTGGATCATCACGACCGCGGGGTACTCGCCCTCGGCGGCCGGCCGGGCAAGATAGCCCGGCGTCCCGCCGACCGTCGTGTTCTCGGCGGTGATCGCGCGCAGGTTCTCGGCGCCGAATATCTCGGCGTTCGAGTCGCTCGTCACCGACCGACAGGTGCCGTCCTTCCGGATCGCCCCCGGCTGACAGCCCGTGTGTGTCGTCTGTGTGTACGACGCGCCAGGGGTCGCCGTCGGTGTGTCTCCCTCGGTCCCCGTCGCCGCGGTCGCCGGTGCGCCCTCCTCCGTCGCCGCGCCGTCGCCCTGGAGCCCCGCACAGCCGCTCACGAGGACGAGCGCCGCGACCAGGACCGCCGTGGCTCTCGCTGTCATCCCCCGTGGCTCGGGCGCGGTCGGCATGACTCTTTGCCGTGGGCGCGACCCGCGCCGGCGCGTTCCCGTCTCGCCTCGCCGGAGCGGCCGGCTTATGTCACACGCCGTGGAGGGGTGGGTATGGCCGACGACGCGCCCGGGTCGCCGTCGTCCCCGGACCGCGAGCCCGGCGCCCGCGGGCTCGTCCGGTTCTACCTGCTCGATCACCGGACCTGGATCGGCAAGAGCGTCGACGTCTCGCTGCTCGCGCTCAACGTGGCGTTCGTCGCCGTCTTCGCCGCCGAGACCTACCCGCTCGGCGTCCGGACGCTCGCGAGTCTGCGGACCGCCGAGGCGGCCATCGCCGTCGTCTTCCTCGCGGAGTACTGTCTGCGGGTCTACGGCGCCCGCGACCGGCTGGCGGAGGCGACCGACCCCTACGCGGTGGTGGATCTGGTCGCCGTCCTCCCGACGCTGGTCGCACTTATCGCGCCCGTCTCCGGGACGGCCGGGGGGCTGGGCGCGCTGCGCGCGATCCGGGTGGTCAGGGTGTTGCGGTTCTACCGGTTCACCCGCGACGCCGACTTCTTCTTCGGGACGATCACCGACAACGGGCTGCGGGCGCTGAAGCTCCTGTTGACGGTGCTGGTCGTGCTGTTCGTCACCGCCGGGCTGTTCTACGGCGCCGAGCACGCGGCCAACCCCGACGTGGCGACGTTCGGCGACGCCTTCTACTACGCCGTGGTGACACTCTCGACGGTCGGGTTCGGCGACGTGTTGCCCGTCACCGCCGCCGGCCGGTGGGTGACGGTCGCGGCCATCCTCGCGGCGATCATCGTCATCCCGCGCCAGGCCAGCCGGATCGTCCGCGAGTGGACGACCGCCGACCGCCGCGACATCACCTGTCCGGCGTGTGGACTGGTCGGCCACGACGCCGACGCCTCCCACTGCAAGGCCTGTGGCGCGGTGATCTACCAGGAGTACGAGGACAGCGCCGACGGGGCCGGCTGAGCCGCCGGTCGAAGCCCCTTTGCCCGCCGGCGGCGAGGCGAGGATATGCGAATCGGAGCACACGTCTCGGTCGCGGGCGGCGTCGACAACGCCGTCGGCCGGCAGGTCGAGGTCGGGGGCAACTGCGGGCAGATCTTCACCCACTCGCCACAGGTCTGGCAGTCGCCCGACCTCGACGACGCGGAGGTCGAGCGCTTTCGCGAGGGGACGGCCGCCGACCTCGACGGGCCGTGGGTGATCCACTCCTCGTATCTGGTCAACCTCTGTACGCCCAAGGCCGACCTCCGCGAGAAGTCCGTCCGGTCGATGCAAGAGGAGGTCGACGCCGCCGCCCGCCTCGGCGTCGAGTACGTCAACGTCCACCTCGGCGCCCACACCGGCGCGGGCGTCGACGGCGGTCTCGACAACGCCGCGAGCGCGCTCGACGCGCTCGACGTGCCCGCGGCGGTGACCGTCCTGGTCGAGAGCGACGCCGGCGGGGGCACCAAGCTCGGCGACCGCTTCGAACATCTCGCCCGCGTCGTCGAGGCGAGCGCGCTCGATCTGGGGGTCTGTCTCGACACCGCCCACCTGTTCGCGGCGGGCTACGACCTCTCGACGCCCGCGGGCGTCGACGAGACGGTCGCCGAGTTCGACGAGGTGGTCGGGCTCGACCGGCTCGCCTGTCTCCACCTCAACGACTCGAAACACGCCTGCGGGACGAACAAGGACGAGCACGCCCACCTGGGCGAGGGTCACATCGGCGAGGCGGGGATGCGCCGACTCCTCTCGCACCCCGACCTCCGGGGGCTGCCGTACGTGCTCGAGACGCCGACCGAGGACGGCCGGAGCTACGCCTGGAACGTCGAGCGGGCGACGGAGCTCCGCGAGGCGGCCTGAGCCGGCGGCCGCCGGCGCGACCGGGATTTATTCGCCCACGGCCCGTACCGGCGGCCATGACCGATCCGCGCGTCGTCACCACGCTGCCCTCGGCGACCGAGACCGTCTACGCGCTCGGGGTCGAGCCCGTGGCGGTCTCTCACGAGTGTGACCACCCGCCTGCGGCGGCGGGCAAGCCGTCGGTCGAGTACGCCCGGATCGACGCCGAGGCCGACAGCGGGGCGATCCACGAGCAGGTCGTCGCGGCCGAGGCGGGCGAGGGGGTCTACGGGATCGACCTCGACGCGCTGGCGGCGGCCGACCCCGACCTGATCGTCGCCCAGGGCGTCTGTGACGTCTGTGCGGTCGACGAGGTGCTGGTCGAGCGGGCGGTCGCGCGGCTCGGCCTCGACTGCCGGGTGCTCACGACCGACCCACACACGCTGACCGACGTGTTCGACGGGATCGAGCGCATCGGCGCCGCGCTCGGCCGTCCCGACCGGGCGCGCGAGCTCGTCGCGGCGCTTGGCGAGCGCGTCGAGCGGGTCGAGGCCCGCGTCGCGGCCGCGACCGACGGCGACCGCCGCCCGCGGGTGACCGTGCTGGACTGGCTCGACCCCGCGATGGTCGCCGGCCACTGGGTGCCGGACCTGATCGAACGGGCGGGCGGGCGGTACGTGCTGGCCGAGGCGGGCGCGCGCTCGGAGCCCCACGAGTGGGCCGAGATCCTGGCCGCCGACCCCGAGGCCCTGCTGGTCGCGCCCTGTGGCTTCGGTCTCGACCGGACCGAGGACGAGGCCGACGCCCTCACCGGCCGGCCGGGCTACGCCGACCTGTCGGCGGTCCGGGCGGGCGCGGTCCACGCCGTCGACGGCGACGGGCTGGTCAACCGACCGGGCCCGCGGCTGGTCGACACCCTCGAGGCGTTCGCCGGGCTGCTCCACGACGATCCGGCCCTGCCGACGCCGGCGTCCGACGTCGCCCGCCGGCTCCCTGCCCCGCCCGCGGAGACGCCGTGAGGACGCCCGACCGCCGCGGTCGGGTCGGGCTCGCGTTCGGGCCCCGGAGGACGCCGTGAGCCCCTCGATTACGCTCTCGCGGGCCGCCTACGACGCGGTCGTCGACCACGCGCTCGCGGCCCGGCCGGCCGAGGCCTGCGGGCTCCTCGCCGGGGAGCGTGGCCCGGACGCGACCGTCCGGGCGGCCCGTCGGGCGGAGAACGCCGCCGCCGAGCCGGAGACGGCCTACCGGATCGATCCGGCCGCGCTGGCCGCGGCGGTCGAGGCGGTCGAGGCGGCCGGCGACGAGGTGGTCGGCTTCTACCACTCCCACCCGCGCGGCCCGCCGGCCCCGAGCGACCGGGACCGCGCCGAGGCGGCGTGGGCCGACCACTCCTACCTGCTGGTCGCGCTCGGGGGCGAGCATCCGGTCGTCTCGTCCTGGCGCCACCGCGCCCCCGACCGGTTCGAGCCCGAGCGCGTCCGGGTCGAGCCGGTGGCGTGACATAAACTCACACGGACTCGCGGGTCGATCCGGCCGCGCGGCCGCGAGACAGGGGGACGGCGTGGGGTGGTGGCGCGGCCGGACCGGGGCGTGGGAAAGATTAATCACGAACCTTTTTCAATCACGCCGCCGAACCAGCGATCGACATGTCCGAGGCAAGCGACCAGCAGCGACCGCTCGGTGCGGGTCAGCCCGTGTTCGTGCTGAGCGAGGACACGGAGCGAACCCAGGGCCGCGACGCGCAGTCGGCCAACATCTCGGCCGGAAAGGCCGTCGCGGAGGCGGTACGGACCACCCTGGGTCCGAACGGGATGGACAAGATGCTCGTCGACGACGGGGACGTGGTCGTCACCAACGACGGGGCGACCATCCTCGACGAGATGGACATCGAGCACCCGGCGGCGAAGATGATCGTCGAGGTCTCCGAGACCCAGGACGACGAGGTCGGCGACGGCACCACCACGGCCGCGGTGCTGACCGGCGAGTTGCTCTCCGAGGCCGAGGACCTCCTCGAGAACGACGTCCACCCGACGACGATCGTGGGCGGCTACGCCCGGGCCAGCGAGATCGCGGTCGAGACCGTCGACGAGGAGCGCCTGGACACCGAGCTCGACGAGGACGTGCTGACCAGCGTCGCGGTCTCGTCGATGACGGGCAAGGGCACCGGCGGCGCGACGGCCGAGCGCCTGGCCGAGGCGGTCGTCGGCGCGGTCGACCGGGTCCGCGACGAGGACGGCGTCGACCGCGAGGCGATCAGCGTGGTCGCGGAGAAGGGTCGGTCGACGACCGCGACGGAGCTGGTCGAGGGCGTCGTGCTCGAGGACGAGCCGGCACGCGACGACGGCCCCCGCAGCCTCGAGGACGCCACCGTCGCGGTGCTCGACGAGGCGCTCGAACAGCCCGAGACCGACGCCGACGTGGAGTACAACATCGGAAGCGCCGACCAGCTGGCCGACGCCGTCGCGGCCGAGGAGTCCCGGCTGCGCGAGTTCTCCGACAGCCTGCTGGAACACGAGGTGGATCTCGTCGTCTGTACCGAGGGGATCGCCGACCAGGTCGCCGGCCGCCTCTCGGCCGCGGGCGTGATGGTCTTCGACGACGTGAGCGACGACGACGCCGCCGCGGTCGCGACCGCGACGGGCGCCGCACGCGTCGCCCAGCTGGCCGATCTGGCCGCCGAGGATCTCGGCGTCGCCGAGTCGGTCCGGATCGACTCGTTCGACGACCAGGAGCTCACCTTCGTCGAGGGCGGCGCCGACGCGCCGACGATCACGCTGTTCGTCCGTGGCGGCACGGGCTACGTCGTCGAGGAGCTGGAGCGCGCGGTCGTCGACGGCGTCGACGCCGTCGTCTCGGCGATCGACGGGGGCGGCGTCGTCCCCGGCGCGGGCGCCATCGAGACCCGGATCGCGGGCGCGATCCGCGCGGCCGCCGCGGGAATCGAGGGCCGCGAGCAGCTGGCCGTCGAGGCCTACGCCGACGCGGTCGAGGCGCTGCCCCGAACGCTCGCACAGAACGCCGGCCGTGATCCCATCGACGCGCTGGTCGATCTCCGGGCCGCCAACGAGGACGGCCCGGCGGGCGTGCTCGGCTCGGGCGGCCAGAGCGAGATCGGCGACCCCGTCGCCGCCGGCGTGCTCGACCCCGCCGCGGTCAAGCGCGAGGCGGTCAACTCCGCCACCGAGTCCGCGACGATGATCGTCCGGATCGACGACGTCATCAGCGCGCAGTAGCGCGGCCACGCCGCGATCTGTCGGGGCGGCCACGTCTCGGGCGTCCGGTCCGCCCCGACGACGCGCGCCGATCCGGCCGTCGGTGATCGAGACGGACGACCACACTCGCCGGTCACGCCGACCACACCGCCCCGGCGCGCGCGGCTCCGTCGCCGACACGGCGGTCGCCTTCCCGATCCGGTCCCGCCCCGTGCCGGTTCGGCCGCCGAGACGCGCGCTACGGCGTGAACGTCCGATCGACGACGACGGTGTTCGACGGGGTGTGGACGACGAGCACGTCGAGTCTGTCGGCGTCCGGCGTGTCTCCCTCCTCGAAGTCGGCCCCACCCTGGTTTATGTTGAATGCGATCGTGTCGCCCGAGCTCCACGTGCTCGGATCGTCGCTCTCGAAATCCCTCTCGAAAAAGGAGATTATGTTGTCCGGATCCTCCTCCTGATCGAGAGCCGGCAGGTCGACCAGCCGCGCCTCGGCGTCGACGCCGGGACCGGACGCCCGGACGACGATCTCGATCTCCCCGGCCGGGACGACGTCTCCGCTCACGTGTGTGATGCGCACGCGCTGTGGATCGCCTACCTCGAACTCCCCGGTCGTCTCGGCGACGTTCGGGGCGGGCTCGTCGAGTTTCGCCCCGACCCCGAGAGCGAACACCGCGGTCGTCGCGGCCACGACGACCACGACCGCGACCATCAGGACGACGCCGATAGCGGACGAGACGGCCCGGGGTTGTCTCACTGTGCGAACTCCGTCTCAGTCGTAGATCAATCTGGTGGCCCGTACCGTGCCGAGCGAGAGCGGGGTCGACACCCGCCGGGAACGCGGCGGGGCGTCACTCCGGTCGCCCGGAGGCGGCCGGCGCGGGACGACCCGCGATCGTCGGTGGCCAGGCGGAATCGCGGGCGGGAGGCGATCGATCCCGTCACCGGGTTCGCGACGACGATCGTCCGCACCGACGGCGTCGGCGGCGCGCAGTCGCGTGGCCACGCCACGGCCCGCGGGCGACCCGCGCCCCTTTTGTTCGGTGCCGGCCACGACGGGCCGTGCGCAGGTTCGACGCCGACTACCTCTGCCGGACGCGCGCGGGCCTGTGGCCTCCCGACGACCGCGGGGCGCTGGCGGCGCTCTCGCTCGCCGACCGCGAGCGCGTCCTCGACGTCGGCTGTGGCACCGGCGAACTGACGCGCGTGCTCGTCGAGGAGTCGCCCCCCGGGGCGACGGTGGTGGGGGTCGACGCCGACCCGTCGCTGCTGGCGACCGCCCGCGCCGTCGCCCCGGTCGCCGCCGGCGACGCGGCCCGGCTCCCGGTCGCGGACGGGGCGGTCGATCTCGCGGTCTGTCAGGCGCTCTTGGTCAACCTGCCCGACCCCGCGGCCGGCGCCGCGGTCCGGGAGCTCCGGCGCGTCTCGACCGACCGCGTCGGGGCGATCGAGCCGGACAACGGCGACGTGGGCGTCGAGTCGACCGTCGCCGACGAGGCGGCGGTCGAGGCCCGCGCCCGCCGGGCCTTCCTCGCCGGGGTCGCGACCGACGTGGCGCCGGGCGAGCGGACCGCCGAGCGCCTCCGGGCCGCCGGGCTCGCCGGCGTGACGACGCGCCGTCACCACCACGTCAGACGGACCGAGCCCCCCTACGACGACGCCGCGGTGGCCGACGCCGCCCGGACGGCCGCGGGGGGCTGGCTCGACGACCACGAGCCCACCCTCCGGCGGGCGCTGTCCGACGCCGCCTACGACGAGCTCCGGGCCGACTGGCGGGCGGTCGGACGGGCCGCGGTCGACCAGATCCGGGCCGGCGAGTACCGCAAGGTCGAGGTCGTCCCCTACGACGTGACGGCCGGACGCGTCTAGACCACGTCGCTGCGGACCGACCGCCCGCCGCCCTCGCGGGCCGCACGGACCGCCGCGGCGGCCTCGGCCGCCCGATCGCCGTCGGCGCCGAGCATCTCCAGCGCCGCGGCGAGCGTCGGGAAGGCGAGTTCGCCCGCGCGCAGTCGCGCCAGCGACTCGGTCGCCCGACGGCCGTCGGCCCAGAGCCGGACCCCGCGGGGATCGACGATCCGCTCGTAGGCGTCGGTCGCGAGCGCGGCCTCCAGCCGGCGGGTGACGTTCTCGTCGAACGGGGCGTTACAGACCTCGAGGTGGATCGGGCCCTCGTCGGGCAGCAGGTGGGCGGCGAGACAGCGCGCGGGCGCGGCGTGGCCGGCGTCGTTCGCCCGGACGTGCCCGGGGAACGCGGCGGCCCACTCGGCGCTGACCGAGCGGCCGATCCCCTCGACGCCGAGGCCGAGATCGGGCACCTCCTCGGGCTCCTCGTCGCGCAACAGGAGGTCCTTGGTCACGTAGACGTCGAGGCGGGCCACGGGATCGAGCCCGACCGCCACGTCGCCGTAGACCCAGACCTCCCGGACGGGAACCGGCGTCGGGCCGGTCGCGACGGCGTCGAGGATCGACTCGACGACGTCGAGTGCCGCGTCGCGGGCGAGGCCGTCCTCGGTCTCCATGCCCCGTCTCGGCGGTCGACGGGCAAAGGGGTGGCGCCCGCGCGGCCCGACCCGAACGCTCTTGACGCGCCGGCCCGAGAGCGCGCCGATGGAGTGTGACTCGTGTGGCCGCGAGGCGGTCGTCCACGCCGTCTACTCCGGCACACACCGGTGTGGTCGTCACCTGCGCCGGGCGGTCGACCGGCGGATCCGCCGCCGGATCCGTCGCGACGGGCTGGTGCCCGACGACGCCACCCCCGACGATCCGGTGACGTGGGTGATCGGGCTCTCGGGGGGCAAGGACAGCGCCGTCCTCACCCACGTGCTCGCGGACACGTTCGGGCGCGACCCCCGGATCGAGCTGGTCGCGCTCTCGGTCCACGAGGGGATCGAGGGCTACCGCGACGAGTCGCTGGCGGCCGCGCGCGACCTAATCGCGGGGCTCGGGACCGACGCCGACCGCGGCGACGCGATCCACCACGTCGAGGTCTCCTACGCCGACGAACTGGGGGTCGAGATGGACGCCGTCGCCGCAGCCGACCCGATGGAGATGGCGCCGTGTGCGTACTGCGGGGTGTTCCGCCGGCGGCTGCTGGGCGAGTACGCCCGCGACCTCGGCGCGGACCTGCTGCTCACGGGCCACAACCTGGACGACGAGGCCGAGACGGCGCTGATGAACGTCCTCGAGGGCGACGTCGACCGGATGGCCGACCACTTCGACGCCAGCCTCGGCCCGCTCGCCGACCGGGACGATTCCGGGCCGTTCGTCCCCCGGGCCAAGCCCCTGCGCGACGTGCCCGAGAACGAGGTGGCGCTGTACGCCCACGTCGCGGACCTGCCCGCCCACCTCGCGGAGTGTCCCCACGCCGAGGGGTCCTACCGCGCGGAGATCCGCGACCTGCTGCTCGCACTCGAGGACGACCACCCGGGAACCCGCCACTCGGTGCTGTCGGGCTACGAGGAGTTGGCGGCGCTGGCCGCGCGGGCGCGCCGGAACGGCGGCGATCCGGACGGCGACGACGCGCTCGGCGAGTGCGAGCGCTGTGGCGCGCCGACCGGACGGACGGTCTGTCGGGCCTGTCGGCTGGTCGAGGCGGTCTGAACGACCACGGACGGCGGGTGGCGACGACTACCGGATGACGTCGACGCCGTTGTGCCGTTCGAGCTCCTCGCGGCCGCCGTCCGACCACGAGGGCGTGCCGTCATCGGAGCCGGACCCGGTCCCCGTCCCGGGTCCGGGGTCGGGCCCGTCGCCGTCGAGACTGGCGCGCGAGCGGTCGGCCTGTTTCTGGGTCGTCGGGCCGAGCACCTGCGCGCTCTTGACGCCCGTCATGATCGCCATGACGCGCACCTTCCCCTTGTACTCGTCCTGGATGCGAGCGCCCCAGATGACGTTGGCGCTGGCCTCCAGGCGCTCGGTGATGTTGTTCGCGATGCCCTCGGCCTCCTTGAGCGTGAGGTCGGGGCCGCCGGTGATGTGGACCAGCCCGCCCGACGCGCCGCGGTAGTCGACATCGAGTAGCGGGTGGTTCATCGCGTCGCTGACCACCTCGCGGGTCTTGTTCTTGTCCTGGGTCTCCCCGACGAGCATCACCGCGACGCCGCCCTGGTTCATGATCGTGGACATGTCCGCGTAGTCCAGGTTGATCAGCGAGGGCTGGGTGATGGTCTCGGAGATG
>CAZMLQ010000039.1:0-15175 GCA_964567195.1 uncultured Haloferacaceae archaeon
CCGTCGGCGTCGACGGCGACCATCGTGAAGCAGGCGGCCGTGGTCGGCCGGGGTTCGTGCTCGCGCGGGTCGCGGCTCTCGGCGTCCACCCGGACCTCGAGGCTGGTGTCGCCCGTCCGGTAGACGTAGGCCGACAGCTCCAGGACGTGGCCGACCGGGATCGGGTTGCGAAAGTCCACGCTTCCGACGTGGGCGGTCACGCAGGTCTCGCCCGCCACGCCCATCGCCGCGACGGCCGCGAGCTCGTCCATCAGCCGCACCACCGTCCCGCCGTGGGCGTTGCCGTAGTTGTTCGCCTGATCGGGCTGGATCCGCTCGGTCGACGCGACGCGCGAGTCGAGGACGCTGACGGTCACGCCGGGACTCGGGGTCGGATCGGCCTGAAGCTTTCGCGCGCGTGCGCGCGATCGCCGGTCACGGCGCGCCAGGAGAGATCGGAGCCGACGCGTCGCCCCGCGGTTCAAGACCGGCGGTCCGAACGCCGGGCTCGCTACCCGGACCCGTCGAGACAGCGCGCCACGTCGGCCACCCGCTTCATCTCGAAGACGTTGTACGGCGCGTCGACGGCGTCGACGACGGGCTCGTAGCCCGGGAACGGCTCGTGGTCGTCGGCGGTCCCGTCGTTGTCGTGGAGGTGGACCACCTCGATCCGGTCGCCGAAACGATCGACGAACGCCCGCCAGTCGTGGCCGTTGACCGTCGCGTGGCCGACGTCGAGGGTGACCCCCAGCGCCGCGGGGTCGGCACCCACCTCGTCGAGCACGGCCGCGAGGGCGTCGGGCGAGCCGGTGTGGCGGCTCTTGGTCGCCGAGCGGGGCTGGTTCTCCAGACAGAGCGGTACCCCCACCTCGGCGGCGTGGGCGGCACACTCCCGGAGCGACCGGATCGCGCCCCGACGGGCCTTCGCCCGGACCCGCTCGGGGTAGTGACGCCGGACCGAGCCGCCGTGGACGACCACCGCGCCGGCGCCCGCCGTCGCCGCGTCGTCGAGGGTCGCACACACCTGGGCGACGGCGGCCTCGCGCGAGGCGTCGTTGAAGCTGCCGAGGTTGCAGTCCCGGAACGGGGCGTGTAGCGTCAGCGACACGCCGTGCTCGTCGGCGATCGCGCCGATCCGCTCGGCCGACGGCCCCTCCGGCGGGGCCAGCAGGTACTCCCGCTTCAGCTCGACGTGATCGAGCCCCAGCGACGAGACGTGGGCACAGAACTCCGCGACGCTCTCCTCGAACCGCAGATCGGCGGCGGCGCCGAGCGCCCGGCCGTCGCGGTCGGGCGCTCGGCTCACCGGCCCACCTCCGTCTCGACGCCGACCGCCCCGGTCCCGGCCTCGACGGCCGCGGTCCCGGTCCGGTAGACGTCGCGCCCGCCGACGATCGCCCGCTCGACGGTCGGGACGGGCGACTCGTCGACGAGGATCAGGTCCGCGCGCGCGCCGGGCTCGATCCGGCCGCGGTCGTCGAGGCCGACGGCGGCCGCGGGGGCGGCGCTCGCGCGCGCCACCCGGTCGGGCAGGGGCTCGCCGGTGTCGACGAAGGGGCCGGCGAGCAGCGACGGGGGGTGGTAGTCGACGAGCAGGGCGTCGACCAGCCCCGCGTCGATCGCGTCGCCGGTCGCGAGGTTGCCCCGCTGGCTCCCTCCCCGGACGAGGTTGGGCGCGCCCATCGCGGTGGTCAGCCCCGCCTCGCGCGCGGCCTCGGCCGCGGCCATCGTCACGGGGTACTCACAGAGGTCGACGCCCGCCTCGGCGCGCCGGCGGACGCTCGCCGCGTCGGCGTCGTCGTGGGAGGCCACGGCGATCCCGGCCTCGCGGCCCGCCTCGATCGTCCGGACCGCCCGCTCGCGCAGGCGCCTCTCGGGGATCGATCGCTGGGACTCCCAGCGCTCGCGGGCGCGCTCGCGGTTCATCCCGGTCCGGGTCTCGAACCACGCCTCGAAGCTGTCGACGTTGCGGTACTGTCCCCGGCCGGGAACGTGGGTCATCACCGAGACGAGATCGACCAGGCCCTCGGCGATCGCCCGCTCGACGGTCGCCACGCCGTCGGGATCGGTCAGCTCACACCGGGCGTGAAAGCGATGATCGGCCAGCAGGGCGTCGTCGTCGGCCAGCCGCCGGGCGAGTTCGGTCGCCAGCTCGGTCGAGCGGTCGGCCGACGCGCGGTCCATGAACGAGACGGCGTGGAACTTGGTGGTGATCCCCGCCGCGACGTTCGCGCGGTCGGCCGACCGGAGCGCGACCGGCAGGTCGGCCCGCACGCCGTCGCGGGGGAAGACGTGGCTCTCGACGTCGTCGCCGTGGAGATCGACCAGCCCCGGCAACAGCAGACGCCCGGCGGCGTCGATCCGGCGGTCGGCGGCCGCGCCGGCGGCGTCGGGGCCGACCGCGACGATCCGGTCGCCCTCGATCCGCACGCCGCCCTCGCGCACCGCGTCGGGGGTGACCACGCGGGCGTTCGCGACCGCGATCGTCGCGTCGGCGCGGCTCACGCCCGCACCTCCCGGCGGTAGGTCTCGGCGCCGACCACGCGGTCGAGCCGGCCGTCGTCGAGGACGGCAACCCGGTCTGCGAGCTCCGCGACCACGTCGGGGTCGTGAAAGACCCCGATCACGGTCGTCTCGTCGTCGAGGTGGGCCCACAACAGATCGATCGCCGCCCGGCGGGTCTCGGGGTCGAGCGCGCTCGTCGGCTCGTCGAGCAGGAGGAGCCGGGGCCGGGGCGCGAGCGCCCGCGCGAGGTTGACCCGGGCGCGCTCGCCCCCGCTGAACGTCGCGGGGAAGGCGTCGTACAGCGTCTCGGGCAGCGCGAGCGCCGAGAGCAGCGCCCGCGCCTGCTCGCGGGCGTCGGCCTCGGTCGCCCCCGCCTCGACCAGCGGCCGGGCCACCACGTCGACGGCCGGCACCCGCGGGATCTCGTCGAGGAACTGCGAGGCGTAACCGATCTCCCCGTCCCGGAGCGCGAGCACCGCCCGCTCGGGGCAGGTCGCCAGATCGACCGGCCCGTCGGGGCCGTCGTAGACGATCCGCCCGGCCGAGGGCTCGTAGGTGCGATAGACACACTTCAGCAGCGAGGACTTGCCCGAGCCGGACTCGCCGACGACGGCGAGAAACTCCCCGGGGCGGGCCGTCAGGTCCACGTCGTCGAGCCCGACGACGCGCGTGCCGCCGGTCGCGTGCAGGTCGAACGTCTTGGTCAGACCGTCGATCTCGAGGGTCATAGCACCGAGTTGATGAGCGTCTGGGTGTACTCGTGGTGTGGGTCCTCCATGATGCGGTCGGTGAGGCCGGACTCGATCACCCGGCCGTGGCGCATCACCAGCGTCCGGTCGGCCAGCAGCCGGATCACGCCGAGGTCGTGCGAGACGACCACGGTCGCGACCCCCTGCTCGCGCTGGATCCGCCGGAAGACGTCGAGCACCCGGGCCTGGACGCTCACGTCGAGCCCGGTGGTCGGCTCGTCGAAGACGATCAGTCCGGGCTCGTTGGCCAGCGCCCGCGCGATCTGGACCCGTCGTTGCATCCCGCCCGAGTAGGTCTCGACCGGATCGTCCATCCGGTCGACCGGCACCTCGGTCTCCGCGAACAGCTCTCGCACCCGGTCGCGGATCCGGTCGTAGCGCCGCCAGCCGGCCGCCAGCAGCTTCTCGGCCACGTTGCCCCCGCCGCTGAACTCCAGGGTCAGCCCGTCGCGGACGTGCTGGTGGACCATCCCGACGTGGCGGTCGCGCAGGTCGACCCGCTCCTGGTGGTCGGTCTCGAGCAGGTCGCCCTCGTGGCCGGCATAACGGACCGTCCCCGCGTCGGCCGGGCGGTCGAGCGCCACCACCTCCGCCAGGCTGGACTTGCCCGATCCCGACTCGCCGACGATCCCCAGCACCTCGCCCTCGTGGACGTCGAAGTCGACGTCCGCACAGGCGACCACCGAGCCACACGCGCGACACCGGTTGGTGCCGGCCGCGTCGCCCGTCGAGTCGACACAGGCCGGGCAGCCCTCGCCGTACACCTTCCGGACGCCCCGAACCGAGAGCAGGCTCACGCCGACTCACCGCCGTCGTCGGCCCCAGAAGGCGTCGTCGCGGCGTCGCCGTCGGCCGTCGGGGACACCTCGGTCGCGGTGTCTCGTCTCCCGTCGCCGTCGCCGTCGCCGTCGCCGTCGCCGTCGCCGGCCCGGTCGGGCGTGCCCGGTCCCCAGTCCACCCCGTCGCGGTCCAGGTGGTGGTCCTTCGGGAGATCGGGGTCGGCCTGGCGCTTCTCGCAGAAGCTGGTGTCGTTGCAGGCGAACAGCCGGTCGCCGTCGTCGGTCTCGATCTCGGTCCGGTAGGTGTCGGTCGAGCCACAGAACGCGCAGGGCTCGGGCAGGCGCTCGACACGGAACTCGCGGTCCTCGAACGCCAGCGGCTCCACCGACGTGTGTGGTGGCACCGCGTAGATCCGGGCCTCCCGCCCGGCCGCGAACAGGAACAGGCCGTCGGCGTGGTCGAGCTTCTCGGTGTCCCACCGCGGCACGGGCGAGGGGCTCATCAGGTAGCGCCCCCCGACGAGCACGGGGTAGGCGGCGCCGATCTGGATCTCGCCCCACTCGACCACGCTCTCGTAGAGGTGGACCCACATCTTCGAGTAGTTCGCGTGGGCGTGGCGCAGCCGGTTGCGGTCGTCGCTTCCGTCGACCGTCCGGAGCGGATCGGTCGTCGGCACCTGGAGGACGAGGATCTGGTCGTCGGCCAGCGCCTCCTCGGGGATCCGGTGGCGGGTCTGGATCACCGTCGCCGCCGTCGTGTCCGTCGTCGTCTCGACGTCGGCGGTGGTCTCGGCCAGCCGCCGGACGTTGGCCGCGTTGACGCTCTCGTCCGAGCCCTGATCGATCACCTTGAACGCGTCGTCGGGGCCGACGAGCGAGAGCGAGGTCTGGATCCCGCCGGTCCCCCACCCCCGCGCCAGCGGCATCGGCCGCGAGGCGAACGGCACCTGGTGGCCGGGGATCGCGACCGCCTTCAGGACCGCCCGGCGGACCTCGCGTTTGGTGTGCTCGTCCAGGTAGGCGTAGCTGTAGCCCGAGAGCCCGTCGTCGCCGACCGCGTCGAGCAGCCCGTCCACGTCCGTCGCGGTCACCGCACCCTCCCCGGTCGCGGCCCCTCCGCCGTCGGGCGCGACAGGCGTGGCCGTCCCGGTCGCCACCTCCGGCTCGGTGTCCGTGGCCGCGTCGTCCGCGTCCGCCGGCGTGCGCTCGCGGTCAGTCACCGTCACCCGCCTCCCCGTCGGTCGCCGCGCCGGCCGGCGCGGCCGTCGCCCGCTCGTCGTCGACACCGCCGTTCCCGGTCGCCGTCCCGTCGGCACCGTCGTCCTCGGTCGCCGTCGTCCGCTCGCGCAGGGTCCGGATCCGGTCGAGCGTGCTCTGGAAGGTGACGTAGTGGGGCAGCTTCAGGTGTTCGATGAAGCCGAACGAGTCGATCCCGTCGACCACGTCGAGGACGAACTCGCCGTCCTCGGCCGGCTCGTCGCCGCCGAGCTGGATCGAGGCGTCGAGCACCGACATGCCGATCGACTTGCGCTCGTTGCGCCCGAACGTCAGCCCGTAGCCGAAGGCGAACCGGGGGTCGTCGCGCTTGGCGTAGACCGGCACGACCGCCTCGGTCTCGGTCACCTCGGCGCTCGTGACCTCGACCGGATCGCCGGTGTAGGGGTGTTCGATCCGGACCGGCAGCCGGCCGACCCGCACCTCGGCGAGCGTCGGGTGGACGCGGCCGTAGCCCCGGAGCGCGCTGTAGCCAAGTGCGGTGATCGCGCCCGTCTCGCCCCGCGCGAGCTCCTGGAGCACCGCCGACCGGGGGGCCGGGAAGAGCACGGGCTCGCGGGTGGCGTCGAATGGCTCGTCGGCCTCGACCCCGTCGGGCTCGGTCACCAGATCCTCGTCGCGCAACACCGCCATCACGTTCTCGAGCTCGGGGGGCTCCTCCTCGTCGAGCTCCCACGCCGCGGTCGGATCGCGGCCGTCGGCGGGGCCGAAATCGAGCAGGCGCTGGGTGTAGTCTTTGGTCGCGCCGAGCACCTGCCCGCCGGGCACGTCCTTGTAGGCGGGCGAGACCCGTCGGGTGGCGAACATCTCGCCCGGATCGACGGGCTCGGTGTAGTCCCAGCGCTCGAGCGTCGAGCGGTAGGCCCGCAGCAGGAAGGCGGCCTCGGTGGTCTCGCCCTGGGCCTGTCTGACCGCGCGGGCGGCCAGCCGGGGGGCGTAGAGCCCGCCCTCGCCGGCGGCCTGTCCGGTCAGCCGGCCGAAGCTGCTCTCGACCTGCTCGACCGAGACGGGCTCGGCCTCGCCCTCGAGCCGGCGCTTCTCGAACAGCTGTTCGGCCCGCTCGATCAGCTCCTCGCCGGCCTCGACGGCGACGTAGCCCACCTACGCCACCCCCGCGACCGTCGGCGCGACAGAGCGCGGGAGCGCGGCGATCCGTCCGGGCGCCGCCAGCACCAGCTCGATCCCGCGGGGGTAGTCGTCGGTCGCGGCCGCGACCGCCTCGATCTCGGCCGCCGGCAGCCCGGCGACCCGGAACCGCCGCTCGCCGTCGACGCCCGGCCCGGTCACGGCGACGGTGACGACGCCGTCGGCGGGCTCGTCGCCCGGCCCCGCCGCGAGCCCGTCGACGCGGACCACGACGGTCGCGCCCTCGCTGGGCTCTTTGAGCGTGCCGCGACTCGCCTCGCCGATCCGGCCGTCGGTCCCGCCGTGGACGTGGACCAGGTCGGCCGCCCCGAACGGCGCGGACGTGAGCCGACCGGCGGTCGCGAGCGCCTCGCGCAGCCGGTCGTCCTCGGTGTGGAGGCCGACCTCGTGGTCGACGAGGGTGGCGAGCACGGCGTGGTCGGCCGGCTCGGTCGGCGTCGGCGCGACGGTGCCCGGCCGCGCGAGCACGTCGAGCAGCGCCCGGAACGTCCGCCGGGTGTCGTGGACCGGGTCGAGACCGAGCGCCCTCACTCGCGGTCCTCCATCGTGTCGAAGCTGATCGTCGTCGCGCGGCTCTCGGCCCACTCGCGCCGGCGGCGCTGCTCGCGGGCGTCGGCGGCCGCCTCGAGGTCGGCCGCGATCGCCCCCGCGCGGGGGTGGCCGGCCGCGACCGCGGCGTCGACGATGGCGCCCGAGACGGCCTTGGCCTCGGCCTTCCCGCCGACCATCGCGAAGCCACGGGCGTCGCCGAGTTCGACCTCGGCCGAGGTCACGAGCACCTCGCCCAGGTTGAACGGCCGGCCCTCGACCGGCTCGCGAACCCGCTGCATCACCAGCTTCGGCGTCGGTTCCTGTCGGATCCGTACCGGCGTCGAGCCGTCGAGGATCGCGTCCGCGTGCCCGACGAGCGTCTCGTCGTCACAGACGGCGATCATCTCGAAGCGGTCGTTCCGGTCGTGTACGTCCTCCATCCGGCGTGTCGGCCCTCCCCCCACCCCCCGATAAGGCTTCGCTGGCTAGTCTCCGGTCCGTGGGCCCGGAGGGGGAACGAGCCCCGACCGTAACTCGCGGGTACGGATAGCCCTATACGAGCACGGACGCGTCGAACCGGGTCGGAACGAGAGCGGGCACGGCCGAGCGAAGGACAGACTGAACGGACCGGCGCTCGGACAACGGGACCGATCCCGAGCCGGTCCGAACCGCCCGGACTCTCCCCAGAGAACGGTTATCCGAGTCCCGCCGTCGTCCACTGTCGATGTCCGACGACGGCGCGCGGACGACGGCGGACGGGGATCACACGACGACAGACCTGAGCCGGCGGGGCTACCTGGCGCGCTCCGGCCTGCTCGCCGCGAGCGCGGCGACGGCGACGAGTCTCGCGGGCTGTTCCGGCGGCGGTGGCGGTGGCTCCGGCGGTGGCTCCGGCTCCGGAGCGAGCACCGAGGGAGACACCGCGACCGAGACGGGGACGGGCGGGACGACGGCGGGGTCGAGCGAGGAGTACGATCCGGTCGGGTTCATCGAGACGCCGGGCAACCGGCCCGACGACATGCGCGAGCAGTGGGAGCCGTTCGTGGAGTACCTGCAGGCGGAGGTCTCCGGGCTCGAGATGAACATCCAGGTCGCACAGTCGTACTCGGCGGCGGGCCAGGCGCTGTTGAACGACCAGGCCGCGATCACCTCCGGCGACGTCGTGCTCCTGGCGAACCCGGACGACTTCGACGTGATGGGCATCCGCGAGACCAACGGCTCGCAGGTGTACTTCTCGTTCGTCGTGACGCTACAGGAGTACGACGGCATCGACGAGCTGACCGACCTGAAAGGCGAGACGATCGCGTTCGCCGACCGGCTCTCGACCTCGGGCTCGCTGTTCGCGACCTACGCGCTGAAACAGGCCGGCCTGGACATCGGCGGGGCGCCCTACGGCGAGCCGGAGGACTACACCGGCCAGTGGTCCGACCACGACACCGCCAAACAGCAGCTGTTCAACCGCGACGAGGTCGTCGCGCAGGGGACCTACGGCGACAACATCATCGATCACATCCCGCTCGATCAGTTCCCCGAGCGGGTCGAGGAGCGCTCGTCGGCCTACGAGGACCGGGCGGCGCTGGACGCGCCCAAGGAGCCGGTCTGTGACCTGCTGCACGTCTCCTCGCCGATCCCGTCCTCGCCGATCATCACCGCCAGCGACTGGGAGCACCCGCTGCGCCCCGAGATCCAGGAGGCGATCGTCAACATCGAGCCCGGCACGCTGCGCGAGCCCGACGGCGACGTGGACGCGCCGATCACGGCGGTCGGCCCGGGCACCGTCGACGACTACGAGCCCGTCCGCAACGTGATCGAGGAGCTGGGCGTGGACTTCGGTGACCTATGAGCCTGCGTGTCGAGGGGCTCTCCAAGCACTACGGCGACACGGTCGCGCTCGACGAGGTCAGCTTCGAGGTTCCCGACGGCGAGTTTGCGGTCGTGCTCGGGGAGTCGGGCGCCGGCAAGTCGACGCTGTTGCGCGTGCTCAACGGGCTGACCTCGCCGACCGAGGGCGACGTCGTCCTCGACGGTGAGGTGATCAACGCCGACGGCCGGCGGTCGTCGGTCTCCCGCGGCGACGTGGCGATGGTGTTCCAGCAGCACAACCTGGTCGAGGAGATGACCGCGTTCGGCAACGCCCTGACCGGCTCGCTCGACCGGACCGGCTTCCTCCGGAGCTTCCTCAAGCTCCAGCCCCGCGAGGACAAGGTTCTCGCGATGGAGGCGCTCGACACGGTCGGGCTGCTCGAGGAGTCCGGCCAGCAGACCATGAGCATGAGCGGCGGCCAGCAACAGCGCGTCGGCATCGCCCGGGCGCTGGTCCAGCGACCGGAGCTGCTGTTGGCCGACGAGCCGGTCGCCAGCCTCGATCCGGCCAGCGCGGAGACGGTGATGGACTACCTCCGCTCGGCGGCCGAGGAGCGCAGCCTGACGACACTCGCCAGCCTCCACCAGGTCAACATCGCCCGCGAGTACGGCGAGCGCTTCATCGGGCTCCGCGAGGGCGAACTCGTCTTCGAGGGCGACCGCGACGCGCTCACGCCCGACGTGCTCGAGGAGATCTACGGCAGCATCGAGACCGACGAGCTCCGCGAGGGCGCCGACGCGACGGTGGAGCCGGAGGTCGACGGGCCGTCGGCGGGCGACGAGCCGCCGGTCGGCACGGGGGTCTGACGGTGGCGGCCGACAGCGACGCCGACCGCGGGCACGAGGCCGTCGCCGACGGCGGCGTCTCGGCGTCGGACGCGGTCGAGCGCCAGCTCGAGGAGTTCCAGCGCCAGCGCAACCTCGGCCGGCTCGTCCGCCTGGCCGTCTTCGGCGTGATCGCCGTAGCCTTCTACGCCGCCGCGTTCCAGATCGCGGGCGCGACGAACCTCGACGGCGAGCCCCTGGGCGCGATCGTCGGCGAACTGGTCGACTTCTGGCCGGACTTCGTCGCCGGGCTGAGCGACTACTTCCCGCCGACCTCGTACGTCGGCGTCCCGTTCGTCGATCTCGGCCAGTACTACGCGTTCTGGCAGAGCGCCGGCCTGCTCGGTCAGGCGTTCATCACCCTCGCGATGGCCATCGTCGGCACGGTGCTCGGGGCGCCGCTGGCGCTGCTGTTCGGCGTGCTCGGCAGCGAGCGGGTGATCCCCTTCCCGTTCAACTTCCTGTTTCGCGGGCTGATGAGCGTCATCCGCTCGATCCCGTCGCTCGTGTGGGCGCTGATCTACGTCCCGCTGGGCGGGGTGAGCCCGCTCACCGCCACCCTCGCGATCGGCACCGACACGATCGGCACGCTGGGGCGCCTGCTCACCGACGAGCTCGAGGAGGTCGAGGACGGCACCATCGAGGGGGTCGAGAGCACCGGCGCCGGGAAGGTCCAGACCATCGTCTACGGGATGATCTCCCAGGTGATCCGCCCGTTCATCGCCTGGACGATGTACATCCTCGAGATCAACGTCCGCGCCGCCGTCGGCCTCGGCATCATCGGCGGCGGCGGGATCGGGCTGACCCTCCGGCTCGAACAGCAGACGTTCAAGTTCACGAACATGATGGCGACGATCCTGTTCATCGTGGTGCTGGTCATCTCCGTCGAGGCGATCAGCCAGCGCACCCGGTCGTACCTCCGGCAGGGCGACGACGGGGGCGACACGATGAGCCTGTACGAGCTGCTCGTCGGCTTCCCACGGCGGATGTCCGACGCCCTGGTGCGCTCGCGGTAGCGCCGGCCCCACCGGCCGCCGCGGCGTCTCTCACGACAATGAAACAGATCGACTCCGACGACGGCTCCTCGATCGACCGGCTCGGCGAGGAGCCGACGATCCACCCGACCGCACGCATCACCGACAGCGAGGTGGGCGCCTGGACCCGCATCGGCCGCGAGGTCCGCATGCGCGACACCCGCTTCGACGACTACAGCTACGTCGTCCGCTACGGCGCACTCGACCACGCGGACGTGGGCAAGTTCTGCTCGATCGCGTCGTTCGTCCGGCTCAACCCGGGCAACCACCCGACCGAGCGCCCCACCCAGCACCACATGACCTACCGGCGCCGGCGCTACGGGCTGGCCGAGACCGACGGCGACGAGCTGTTCGAGCGCCGCGCGAGCCAGCCCGTCGAGATCGGCCACGACGTCTGGATCGGCCACGGCGCGACGGTGTTGCCCGGCGTCACGGTCGCCACCGGCGCCGTCGTCGGCGCGGGCGCGGTCGTGACCGACGACGTCGCCCCCTACGAGACGGTGGGTGGGGTGCCGGCCGAGCGCATCGGCCGTCGCTTCGACGAGGCGACCGCGGCCGACCTGCTCGAGATCGCGTGGTGGGACTGGTCGCGCGCGGAGCTCGAGGCCGCCTTCGCCGACCTCCGTGGCGACGTCGAGTCGTTCGTCGCGGAGTACGGCTCCGGCGCGGGCGCCGGTCCCGGCCCCGCCGGACGCGGGGGGGAGAACGCGTGAGCGACCGACCCGTCGACTCGCCCTACGCCGACGCGCCGGCCGACGCCGCGTGGCTCCGTGGCAACCTCCACACCCACACGGCCGCGAGCCCGGACGCCGACCGGCCGGTCGAGGCGGTGCTCGCGGACTACGCCGACCGGGGCGACGACTTCCTCGCGATCACCGACCACGACGTGGCGTTCGACCCCGCCCCGTACCGCGACGAGACCGGCCTGATCCTGCTCCCCGGCGTCGAGGTGACCGCGAACGGCCCGCACGTGCTCCGGCTGGGCTCGGCCGCGCCGGCCACGCCCCACCCCGACCGGAGGCGGGTGCTCGCCGACGCCGTCGCGGCCGACGCGGCGACCGTCCTCGCGCACCCGAACTGGGGGCCGACCTTCGACCACTACGACCAGCCGACCCTGGAGGCGCTCGAGGGCTACGCGGGACTCGAGGTGTACAACGGCGCGACCCGGGGCGGCGAGGGGAGCGCGGACGCGACCGACCGGTGGGACCGCCTGCTCGCGGCCGGCCGCGTCGTCTGGGGCTACGGGACCGACGACGCCCACCGCCCGGCCGACGTGGGCCGGGCGTGGACGGCGGTGCTGACGGCCGAGTCGACGCCGGCGGGCGTGCTCGACGCGCTCCGGACCGGGCGCTGTTACGCCTCGACCGGGCCGACGATCCGCGACGTGGCGGTCGACGGGACGCGGGTGACCGTCGAGACGGCCGCCGCCGGGGCGATCCGGCTGGTCACCGACCACGGGGCGGTCGCACGGACGCTCGCGGGGCCGACGGCGACGGTCGATCTGGCCGACGCGCTCGACGACGACGCGGGCTACGCCCGGTTCGAGGCGCTGGGCGAGGCGGGCCGGCGGGCCTGGACCCAGCCGCTCTTTCTCGACGGGCGGCGCTAGCGCCCGAGGTGGTCGGGCTCGACGCCCGAGAGCAGCCCGACCAGGCGCTCGGCGGCGTCGACCCAGTAGTAGATCGCACGCTCCAGCGACCGGCTGACTGCCGCGAGGTCGCCGAACGTCCGGGGGTCGTAGGTGGTGACGAGCTCGAACAGCTCGTCGAGCTCGCGGTGGACCCGCTCCTCCTCGGCGTAGAGCGCGTCGATCCGGTCGAGCGCGCAGTCGAAGAGGACGGCGCCGAGGTGGTCGTTGATCGAGAGCCCGGCGTCGAAGACATCGAGCAGCCGGTCGGTGACCGCGCCGGCGGAGTCGATCCCGCCGTTCGCGACCGTCTCGGAGACGAAGCAGGCGTGATCGCCGACCAGCTCCATGTCGATCGCCACCGCGGCGAGGTCGGCCGCCGCCCGGTTGCCCGGCCAGTCGGTCGTGAGCGTGAACGACTTCAGCTCGGAGAGGACGGTCAGACAGCGCTCGTTGGCGAGTGACTCCAGCTCCTCGGCGGCGAGATCGGCCGGCTCGTCGACGAGCGCGGCGCGGGCGGCGGCGTACTGCTCGACGGTCACCTCGTCGAGCCGGCGGAGCCCCTCGCGCAGCTCCGCCGGCGCGTCCTCGGCGTGGAGCGCCGAGAGCTCGTCGGCGGTCTCGTAGACCGCGTCGCGGTCGACGACGTAGGCCTTCGAGACGACGCCGGCCGCCTTCAGCTCGCCCAGCAGGTCCGAGAGGTAGTGCTCGGAGAGGTCGAGCCGGTCGGCGAGCTCGCCTTTGGTCTCCGGGGCCGTGCGTTCGACGGTCTCGATCACGTCCGCGAGGGTCGCCTCCCGGCCGCCCCGCCGGGCGCCCGCCCCCGCGTGCCAGGTCCGCCGGGTCACGCGTCGGCCTCTCGTCCCGCGGGAGTTAGCCCTGGCCGACGGACTGTCCGGACGGCTCCACTCGCCCCCGAGCGCTCGGTCGTGGGGGGAGCGGTACGGAGTCCTCACGAGCGCCACGTTGGCCTCATAGTAGGGCTCAGGTGTGTCCCAGCCCCGACGACTCGCGTATGGAGGTTCGCAAGGTCCAGCTCTCGGGTGGCACCACCTACACCGTCTCGCTGCCGAAGGCCTGGGCGCGCGATCACGGGATCGAGTCGGGCTCGCTGCTCTATCTCTCGCCCAGCGACGACGGCACGCTGATCGTCCGGACCGACGAGCGCGTCGAGGACGCCGACGAGTGGGAGGCGGTCGTCGACGTGCGGTCGTTCGACGACTCGATCCTCCGCGAGCTGCTGGCGGGGCTGTACGTCGTCGGCTTCGACCGGATCGAGCTTCGCGACCGGTCGGGCTTCGACGACGACCGCCGACGGGCGGTGACCGACGCGGCGACGGAGCTCAGCGGGCTGGACGTGATGGAGGCGACCGACTCCCGGATCGTCCTGCGGAGCCTGATCGACGCGGGCAACGTCTCGATCCGCAAGAGCGTCCTCCGGCTCCGGCTGGTCACCCTCTCGATGCACCGGGACGCGACGGCGGCGGTCGTCGAGGGCGACGCCGGGCTCGCCGACCGGGTGATCGAGCGCGACGCCGAGGCCGACCGGCTGTTCGCGATGGTGACCCGGTACTTCCGGCGGTCGCTCTCGGACCTGCGGATCGTCGAGAAGCTCGGCCACAGCCGGGCGGAGCTGTACGAGCTCTACTACGTCGCCCGCCAGCTCGAGCGGGTCGGCGACCACGCCGAGAAGACCGCCCGGGTCGCCGCCGACCGGACCGAGCCCCCGGCCGAGCCGTTCGCCGAGAACCTCCGGACCAGCGCCGACCGTGCGCGCTCGATCGTCGAGCGCGCCGCCGACGTGATCCTCTCGGGGGCCGACGTGGGCGCGGCCACCCGGGCGCTCGGCGACCGCGACGAGCTGGTGGCCGACGTCGAGACGATCCAGCGGGCGCTGTACGACGATCCGACGGGCGAGGCCACCTTCCGCGACGCCCTGTTGCTCGACAGCGTCAAGCGGACGGCCGACTACGGCGGCAACGTCGCCGAGATGGGGATCCAGCGGACGATGCGCGAGACCGGCCTCGCGTAGCCGACCGGATCCGAAGGCGGTATATCCCGTCGCCCGCCCTCACCCGTACGGATGACCGACGTGAGCGTGGTCGGCTGTGGGAACATGGGCGGCGCCCTGATCGAGGGGCTGGCCCGCGACGGCCGCCACGAGGTGGTCGGCTGTGACGTCGATCCCGACGCCCTCGCGGCCGTGGAGCCGTACTGCCGGACGACCGACGACCTGGCGGTCGCGACCGACGCGCCCGTCGTGGTGCTCGCGGTCAAGCCCGACGCCGTGCCCGAGCTGCTGGCGGCGCTCGATCTCGCGCCCGAGACCACGCTCGTCACCCTCGCGGCGGGCGTCGACCGGTCGTACGTCGCCGCCCACACCGACGCGACCGTCGTCCGGGTGATGCCCAACCTCGCCGCCCGATCGGGCCAGATGGCCGCGGCCGTCGCGTGGGACCGGCCCGACGAGCGGGTGGCGGCGGTGCTCGACGCCGTCGGCGAGTTCGTCGTCATCGACGAGTCGCTGATGGACGTGGCGACGGCGCTGAACGGCAGCGGTCCGGCCTTCGTCTTCTACCTGCTCCGGGCGATGAAGGAGGCGGCCGCGGCCGAGGGGCTCGACGACGACGCGGCCGAGCGCCTCGCCGCCCAGACGTTCCGTGGCGCGGCCGAGACCGTCCTCCGGGCCGACGAGGACGTCGAGCGCCTCATCGACGCCGTCTGCTCGCCCGGCGGCACCACCATCGAGGGGATGCGGGTGTTGCGCGACAGCGCCGTCGAGCCCACCCTCGGCGACGCGCTCGACGCCGCGGCCGAGCGCTCGGCCGAACTCGCCGACGAGCACGACCTCGACAGCTGAGC
>CAZMLQ010000039.1:15275-16584 GCA_964567195.1 uncultured Haloferacaceae archaeon
AGCGCCCGATCTCGACGGTCGCGATCCGCGAGTCCGCCCCCTCGACCGTGCCGGGGGTGACCCCCCGGACCGGCTCGGTGCTCCAGTAGATCGACACCGTCACGCCCTCGACCGGGCCGACCGGATCGACGTAGACCGTCTCGCCCGACTCCCGGCGCTCGCCGAGCCCGACCTGTGGCGGGCGCCCGCCCGCGGACTCGGTGAGACGCTCGCGCGGGCTGGCGAACCGATCGTCCGCCGCGGTGTTGCCCGGGCTGTCCGGCGCGCCCCCCACGTCGACGGGCCTGGACCCGCTCACGCGGAGCCGATCGGTCCGGACCGCCTCGCCCGACTCGAGGCTGATCGCGATCGTCCGCTCGGTCCCGTCGGTGACCGGATCGCTCGCGACCGCGACCCGCGGCGCGGGCGGACCGGCGGCCGGCCCGAACGCCGCCGCGGCGATCGTCGCGGCGACGACCACGACGACCGCCACCAGCAGGACGATCCCGACGACCGGGACGGCTCCGCGTCGGTGACCTCGCACACGCCCCGTAGCGGCCTCGCGAGCAAGTAGCTCCCGGTTGCGGACCGTCGCCCCACGGGCGCGACCCGACCCGCGAACGGCCAACTTCGGTTTCGGTCGGCCAAAAATTTGTTCGCGAAATAGAAAGAGTTAGGCGCCGTCGGTCGGTGTCCCGGCGTATGCCCGCGACCGACCGAGACGGCCCGTCCGGCGGGGGGTGGTCCGCGTGGTAGCGCTCGCGGACCTGGCGTTCGTCTTCGTCGCCGGCCTGGTAACCGCGCTGGCGACCGGGCTGGGCGCGATCCCGTTCTTCCTGGTCGAGGAGATCGGCGACGCCTGGAACGTCGCGCTCTGGGGGGTCGCCTCGGGCATCATGCTCGCGGCCTCGGTGTTCGGCCTGCTCGGCGAGGGGCTGGCCGCCACGCGCGGGCCCCCGACGCTGCTCGCGCTCGGCGTCGTCGCGGGGGTCGCACTCGTCGTCGTCGCCGGCGCGGCCCTCGACCGGATCGACCTCGATCCCGACGCGACCGCCGTCGATCCCGCGGCCGACGACGAGACCTCCGCGGTCGCCGCGGCGGTCGCGGCGGGCGATCTCCGCACGCTCGTGTTGATCCTCGGCGTGTTGACCGTCCACTCGTTCCCCGAGGGCGTCGCCATCGGCGTCTCGTTCGCCGACCTCGGGCTCGCGGGCGGCGTGCCCGTCCTCGGCGTCGTCGTCCCCGTGCTCGCGGTGTTCATGACCGTCGCCATCTCGATCCACAACGTCCCCGAGGGGGTGGCGATCGCGATCCCCATGCGCTCGCTGGG
>CAZMLQ010000040.1:0-4724 GCA_964567195.1 uncultured Haloferacaceae archaeon
CCAGGAGACCACCGGCGGGGTGATGTGTCCGACCTACCGGGCGGCCGAGGAGGAGATCCAGAGCACCCGCGGGCGGGCGAACCTGCTCCGGCAGGCGATGTCGGGCGACCTCGACGCCGACGCCACCGACGTCGAGTTCCTCGACGAGGTGCTCGATCTGTGTATCGGCTGTAAGGGCTGTGCGAGAGACTGTCCGAGCGGGGTCGATCTGGCGAAGATGAAAGCGGAGGTGAGCCACGAGCACCACCGGCGCCACGGGGTCGCGCTCAGGGACCGGCTGTTCGCCAACGTCGAGGCGCTCTCGCGGCTGGGCAGCGCGCTCGCGCCCCTGTCGAACCTCGCGCCCCGCCTGCCCGGCGCCCGCCTCGTCGCCGAACGGCTCGGCGGGATCGCACGCGAGCGGACCCTCCCCACCTTCGAGCGCGAGAGCCTCGTCGACTGGTTCGAGGCCCGCGGGCCGGAGGCGGGGGTCGACCCCGACGGGGCCGAGCGCCGCGCCCTGCTGGTGCCCGACACCTACACCAACTACAGCCACCCCGCGGCCGGCCGGGCGGCGGTCCGGGTGCTGGAGGCCGCCGGCGTCCACGTCGACCTCGCGGACGTCCGGGGGAGCGGCCGGCCGCCCTACTCGAAGGGGCTGTTGGACGTGGCTCGCGAGCGCGCCCGCGAGACCGTCGAGGCGGTCGCGCCGGCGGTCGAGGCCGGCTGGGACGTGGTCGTGGTCGAGCCCTCGGACGCCGTGATGCTCCAGGACGAGTACCGCGACCTGCTGGAGGGTCCGGCGGTCGAGTCCGTCTCGGCGGCCGCCTACGGCGTCTGTGAGTATCTCGACGCCTTCCGGCTGGACGAACGGATCGCGTTCGCTTCCGTCGACGAGCACCTGACCTACCACGGCCACTGCCACCAGAAGGCGACCGCCCGCGACCACCACGCGGTCGGCGTGTTGCGCCGGGCGGGCTACGCGGTCGATCCGCTGGACTCGACCTGCTGTGGGATGGCCGGCAGCTTCGGCTACGAGGCCGAGCACTACTCGATGAGCCGGGCGATCGGTCGGATCCTCTTCGACCAGGTCGACGCCAGCCCGGGCGAGGCGGTCGTCGCCCCCGGCGCCTCCTGTCGGGCCCAGCTGGGCGACCGCGCCGGCGCCGACGGCGAGCCACCCCACCCGGTCGAGAAGCTCGCGGCCGCGCTCGCGACCGACCTGCCCTCTTGAATGGGCAGAAGATTCAACTGTATCGAACCGGCGCGCGCCCCGACCTCCCGATCCGTGGGGTAAGGTAACAGACACCCGAACACGTTCTCGCCGGGGTGCCTCTGACAACGCGCCGGCAGGGCCCGCCCCCGACCGCGGGCCCGATCTAGTCGCCGTAGAGCAACGCCAGCGTCGCAGACAGCGACGCCCGGTCGACGGCGTAGGACAGGTGCGAGCGACAGCCACAGTCGGAGGCACCGAAGCCCTCGACCGGGCCCTCGGGCAGCGCGGCGGCGATCTCACACTCCCGGTCGGCGCCGGGGGCGGTGTGGACCGCGTCGAGGTCGGTCGCCGGGTGGCCGGTCAGATGATCGACGTGCCAGTGGCGAACGTCGTGGGCGCCCCTCGCCACCCGGCGGTGGCGGTCGACGCGGGCGAAACCCCCGCTCCCGCGGGCGCTCCCGGTGTAGACGTAGGCGCCGGCCGGGAGGCCGTGGCTCCCGAGCGCCCCGATCTCGACCTCGACGGACCGAGAGAGCGAGAGGACCAGACTGTAGGTGCCCCCCGTCACGGCTCGGGCGCCGTCGCCGCCGCCGCGGCCGCGAGGTCGTCGAAGCGCCCGCGGGCCGGCGCCGAGAGCGGGTAGATCGCGTGGTAGTCGTCGGGGTCGCGCTCGCGCCCGCTCAGGCGCCCGACCGCGTCGGCGAGCCCGTCGTAGCGCTCGCGGACGAGCGAGCCGAGCACGCCCGGCGCGCCCGCGCGGTCGGCGAGCTCCGCGGCCGCCGCCCGCCCCGCGTACACCCGACCGCGCCCGCGGTCGATCAGAAACATCGCGAACGGCACCTCGTCGAACTGCGCGGCCAGCAGGGCCTGGGCGGCGTCGTCGTCCCACGCGACCGCCCCGACCCCGTCGAGGCGGCGCAGGGCCGTCGCCGCGACCGAACAGTACGGGCAGTCGCCGTCGTAGACCAGCACCGACTCGTAGCGCACGGGCGCGGTAGGAGCCGGACGGGCATAGACCCGCCGGAGCCGGGGAACCGACAGGGTTAATGCCTTTAGGACCGCCTAAAGTCGGGTAACGGGCCGGCGCGGGCGATCGGTCGAGGCCGCGCGGCCGGCGGGGAGCCCCACGAATGTCAGACGGTGGACTCGAGCGCCACGACCGCCCGGCGGAGACCGACAGCGACGCGACCGAGCCCGGGGATGCGGGGCCGACGGTGCTCGAACTCGACGGCGTCTCGAAGCGCTACGGCTCGGAGTCGGTGATCGAGGGGCTCTCGCTCGCGGTCAACGAGGGCGAGATCGTCACGCTGTTGGGACCGTCGGGCTGTGGCAAGACGACCACCCTCCGGCTGATCGCCGGACTCGAGCGACCGGACGCCGGCCGGGTCCGGCTGCGCGACGCGACCGTCTCCGGCGCCGGCGTCCACGTCCCCCCCGAGGATCGGGGTGTGGGCGTGGTCTTCCAGGAGTTCGCGCTGTTTCCCCACCTGACCGCGGCCGAGAACGTCGCCTTCGGGCTGCGCGAGCGCCCGAGCGCCGAGCGCGAGCGCCGGGTGGCCGAACTGCTCGACCTGGTGGGCCTGTCCGACCAGGGCGACTCCCGGCCCGGCGAGCTCTCGGGCGGCCAGCAACAGCGGGTGGCGCTCGCGCGGTCGCTGGCGCCCGAGCCCGAGGTGCTGTTGCTCGACGAGCCGTTCTCGAACCTCGACGTCGACCTGCGGGTCCGGATGCGCGAGGAGGTGCGGTCGATCCTGAAGACCGCGGGCGTCACCGCCGTCTCGGTCACCCACGACCAGGAGGAGGCGCTCTCGATCAGCGACCGGGTGGCGGTGGTCAACGACGGCCGGATCGAGCAGATCGGTCGGCCGGAGCGGGTGTTCCAACAGCCCCGCTCACGGTTCGTCGCGGGCTTTCTCGGCCACGCCTCCTTCCTCCCGGGCGCGATCGACGGCGACGCCGTCCGGACGGGGATCGGGTCGATCCCCCGCGAGCGCGTCAGCGGGCTCGCCGACGAGTACGACGAGACGGCCGTGGACGTGCTTGTCCGGCCCGACGACCTCCGCGCGAGCCCGACGACCGCGGAGACGGCCGACGGCCGCGTCCGCTCGCGGCGCTACCTCGGGCCGACCGTGCTCTACGAGGTCGAACTCGCCGACGGGACGAGCGTCGAGTGTATGCACAACCACGAGACCTCGATGGCCGACGGCGAGCCGGTCGCGGTCGATCTGGCGGCCGACCACCCGCTGGCGTGGTTCCCGGCCGACCAGCGCGACCGCGACGTGTCGGTGCCCGCCGAGACGACGCCCGAGCGGTAGCCCCCGCGCCGTGTCGGCGGACACTTGGGGCCGCGCGCCCTCCGGTCGATTATGTCGGTCTACCGGCGACGCACCCGGGTCGAGGCACCGCTCTCCGAGGTGTGGGCGTTTCACTCCCGGATCGAGGGGCTGGAGGCGCTCACCCCCGGCTGGATGGGCCTGACCGTCGAGTCCGTGCGCGGCCCGAACGACGAGCCCGACCCCGAGGTGCTCGGGGCCGGCTCGGAGATCGGGCTGTCGGTCCGGCCGTTCGGCGTCGGCCCCCGGCGGGGCTGGCTGTCGCGGATCACCGAGCGCGAGCGCGAGCCGGGTCGGGCCCGGTTCGTCGACGTCATGGCGGACGGGCCGTTCCGGTCGTGGGAGCACACCCACCGCTTTTTCGCCGACGGCGACGCGACCGTGATCGACGACCGGGTGGTCTACGAGCTCCCGTTCGGCGCGGTCGGCCGGCGTCTCGGTCCGCTCGCCCGCGTGGGCTTCGAGCCCACCTTCCGCTACCGCCACCGGCGCACGCGGGCCCTGCTCGAGGGCGACGACGCGAGCGCCCCCGCGCCCGCCGAGGGGGAAACGGCTTCCGACCGGCCGCCCGAGCGGAGGACGTGACCGAACACGACCCCCCGTCGCCGGTCGCGGACGTGACGGATGTCGACCACGTCGCCCTGCGCGTCGCCGACCTCGAGCGGTCGCTGTGGTTCTACCGCGACCTGCTGGGGATGGCCGTCCGCGACCGCGAGCGCCACGACGCCGGCGAGGTGCCCTACGTCGCGGTGGTCGCGGGCGGGCGCCACCTCCACCTCGTCCCGACCGACGAGCCGTTCGACACGGGCGGCGAGCACGTCTGTCTGCTCGTGCGCTCGACCCGGGTGGACTCGCGCGACGAGCTCGCCGACCTGCTCGCGGCGCTGCGCGAGGCCGGCGTCACCGTCGAGGAGGGCGAGCCCCACGACCGGTACGGCGCCTACGGCCGCGCGCCGGCGGCGTACGTCCGCGACCCGGACGGCCGACGGGTCGAGCTGAAGCTCCACTGAGGCGTGCGAGCGCGCGCCGTGGGAGGATAACACACGAAAGAATAGTATATTCTCGGCCGAGAGCGGCGGGTATGGGAACACGCGCGCGGCGTCGGCCGGCCTACCACGTCTGTACGTGTGGCGAGTCCTTCGAGACGACGGACGCGCTGGTTTCACACGCGCGAACCGACCACGGGCTGTTCGTCG
>CAZMLQ010000040.1:4824-16002 GCA_964567195.1 uncultured Haloferacaceae archaeon
GGTAGCGACCACGGGCTGTTCGTCGGGTAGCGACCACGGGCTGTTCGTCGGGTAGCGACCACGGGCTGTTCGTCGGGTAGTTCCCGGCCCGGCCGCCGGACCGCGAGGGATTGATAACCCGTCGGCCCGCAGACGCGGGTCGCATGCCCTCCCCGTATACGCCGCTCTCCGATCCGTTCGCGTGGCTGGCGCTCGCGCTGCTCGCCGGCGGATCAGTCCTCCACGCCCGGACGGCCCCGGGCGACGACCGGCGACGGCGGTTGGTCCGGGGGCTGACGGCCGCCGGCTGGGTCGCGTTCGCGGCGATGTGGCTCGTGCTGGTCCCACACTACGCCCTGATCCAGCGCAGCGCCATCGAGGCCGTCGGCGCGGCCGTCGCCGTCCCGACCTCGCTGTTCGCGGCGCGCCGGCTCGCGGGCGGGCGCGACGACCTGTTCGCGCTCTCGCGGGCCATCGGCATCGCCGGCCTGCTCTATCTCCCGTTCGTCGCCGTGCCCGCCGTCCGGCGGGCGCTGGTCGAGGTGGTCGTGCGCCAGACCGAGTTCGTCATCGGGCTGACGGGACTGGCCGGACCCGACGCCTACCGGGTGGTCTCGGGGGCCGAGACCGGCGCGGTCTACCCCTTCCGCAACAGCTTCCGGTTCGTGGTCGACGGGAACAAGCCGATCCACTACATCGTCAAGCTCGCCTGCACGGGGATCAAGAGCATGGCCACCTTCGTCGGCGTGGCCTTCGCCGTCGAGGCCTCCACCCGCCGGCGCCTGCTCACCCTCGGGGTCGTCCTGCCGACCATCTACGTGTTGAACGTGCTCCGCAACGCGTTCATCGCGCTGACCTTCGGCGGCCAGCGCCTCCACCTCGCGCCCGACCTCGTCCTGACCCTGTTCGCCGACACCGACCCGTACATGGTGTCGTACTACCTCGCCGACCGGGTGATCGCCCAGAGCCTCTCGCTGGTCGCGCTGCTCGCGCTGGCGTGGGTGGCGATCCGGACGCTCCCGCCGACGCTCGACCTGATCGACGAGGCCGTCAGGACGGTCTCGCTCGGCCGGGTCGGTCTGCGTCCGGGTCGCTGAGGGCGCGAAGGAGACAGAAAGCTTATCTCACAGCCTGGACACGACCCGTCCGTAGCATGTCCGTGAGTTCGCTGCTCGACACGAGCATCGGTCGCAAGGTCGCGCGTCTCGGTGGGCTGGGTCTTCTCGTCCCTCTCGCCGGCTGCTTCGCGGTCTGACCGGCCGACCGCTCCGACGGGCCGCGCCCGATCACGCCACGCACCGCCAGCCCACCACCGTTCTCGCGCGGGTCGACGCGGACGACGCGGGACGCCGGTCCCGTGTCCGGGTCGCCCGCGCACACAGTTCCGTCAGAAGTCCGGCAGGAACTGCTGTCCGTCCCGCGGATCCGACACCCGGGCCTCGTAGCTCTCGGCGATCGAGGGGACGTGGACCGTCGTGTCGATCGAGTCGCTCCCGCCGGCCGGCAGGTGACCGACCGAGAGGTCGACCGAGCGCAGGAGCACGTCCTCGTCGGCGGGGTAGAAGTCGACGGTGATGACCGCGCCCGAGGCCTCGCCCTGGTTGACGACCGTCGCCCGGACGCCCACCTCCTCGCCCTGCATCTCGGCCACGGGTGGGGACTCGCCGTCGCGGTCGAAGGCGAACCCCGAGATGTGGAGCGTCCCCGAGGTGTTCGACCGGGTGGCGAGATACTGGTCCGCGCGGTTGTTGATCGAGTCGAGCCACTTCTGGATCCGCTCGGCGTCGGCCTCGTCCTCGCGGGCGTGGACCTGGGTCTCCAGCCCCGTGACCGCGTAGCGGATGCTGCTGACCAGCGACGGCCGGTTCGACTGGCCCCTCCGGGTCATGGCGTCGTACTCCTCGCGCAGGCGGTCGAACTCGCCGTACTCCCCGGAGAGCCCCTCCTCGATCCGCCGGATCGCGTCGCCGAACTGCAACAGCGGCGGCAGGTCGTCCTCGCCCTCGAAGACGACGACCTGGGCGTCGTCGTCGGGCAGGGTCGGGGGCGTCTCGGCCTCGGAACCGGACTCGGGCCCGGCCGCGCTCGCGCCCTCGCCGGCGCTGACCGAGCCTAACTGGGCGACGCGCTCCTCGTGCTCGTCGGAGACGAACCGGCCGAACACCCCGCCCAGCGCGACGCCGTAGATCAGGTGGGCCGCGCCGGTGTACAGCGCGTAGAGGGCGAACTCCGAGCCCGCGTCGGTCCGGAAGAACCCGACCAGAAAGCCCGTCCAGAGGATCATCGCGAAGACCGCACCCTTCACCGTGCGGTCGTCGCCCGGGATCCGTGGCTCCAGCGACGCGAACACCAGCGGCCAGAAGAATATCCCGCCGACCGCGAAGGTCACAAAGCCCGCCAGCGGCTGTGGGAGCACCGCGTCGAGATAGACCAGACTGCCGAGGCGCTCGATGCTCCCTCCGGCCGCGCCCGCCCGGAAGGCCGAGTAGAGGATCAGCGTCATCAGCGCCGTGCCGGCCGCGCCCGCGACCACCCCCACGCCGGCGTCGGTGAGGATGTTGGAGAGGTTGTCGTCGGTCCGCGTCGCGTCGGCCGCGCTCATGTGCCTGTCTCCAGGACACCCGCGGTCAAGTGCGTTCCGGGCTGGCCGCGCCGGCCGAACCGGATCGACACGGCTCCACACGCCGGGCCGAGCCCACCGTGGCGACCGCGAGCGACACGCCCCGCGCCGCGGCCGCGCCGGTACGTTCAGGCCCCCGCCGGGCGAGCCCCGTCCCGATGGCCGAGCCCACCGTCGAGGAACTGACCGCCGAGGCCGCGCTCCGCGAGGCCTCCCCCGTCGTCGAACAGCTCCGCCCGGTCGGCGAGGGGCGCTTTCTGGAGCTCGTCGCCGAGATGCGTGACGAGGCCGGCTACCGCGCGTTCGCGCTCCGTGACGACGCCGTCCTCGCCTACGCCGGCGTCGTCGTCCAGACGAACCTCTACCAGGGCCGTCACGCCTGGGTCCACGACCTCGTGGTCGACGAGCCACGGCGGGGCGAGGGCCACGGCTCGCGCCTGCTCTCGTGGCTGTTCGAGTGGGCCGACGAGCGCGACTGCTCCTGTGTCGAACTCGCCTCGGGCGCCTGGCGCGAGGACGCCCACCGGTTCTACGAGTCGCTCGGGATGGAGCGCTACTGCCTGACGTTCACCTACGACCTCTCGGCCGAGACGCCGTACTGACGGGGCGGTCGGCAGGTCCGGCCCACCGGCCCACCGCTCACAGCAGTTCGACCGCCTCCTCGGCCGCGGCCTCGTTCTCGCCGCGCGCGACCCGCTCCAGTCGCTTCCGTCGATCCCGCCCCGACGCCCGCTCGTCGAGCGCTCGCACCGCCTTCCGGGCAGTCTCGGGGCTCGTCTCGGGATCGGTCGCCGTCCGCTCGAGCGCGTTTCGGTCGCTCCGTCCGGGCATGGCTGGCGGGTTGACGGGCCGTCGGCTCGGCGCTTTCGCCTCTTCCCGGCGCGTGACGAGACACACCGGCCGTGGGGCCGATACGGACGCGTCCGTCGATCAGAGCGGAGGACCGCGAGACGACCGGGCGACACGGGGCCACGGTTCGTCGGGGGGCCGGACCGAGAGGCGGACGACGGCTCTCCGGGCGGCCCAGACCCACCGGGATCGGGTGCGCTTTGGGTGTGCGGAGGGTCCGCCCGCCCCGATCCGAACGGACCGAGATGGTCGCCTCGCTTCGCTCGGCGCCGTGGCTCGTCGGCTCGAATCGAGCCGGAGCGATTTCGGGGGCTCGTCGCGCTCGCCACGCTCGCGGACGCGGACAGTCCGCCCTCCCCGATTTGAACTCGGTCAGACGTTCCGGACGTGTGGCGCTTCGCGCCGTTGCGGGCCTGCGGCTGACCTGGTCGAATAGGTTCGGTCGGGCGTCTCACCGCTCACTTCGTTCGCAGGAAAAGTCCGCCCTCCCCGATTTGAACGGGGGGCAAGCCGATCTACAGTCGGCTGCTCTACCAGGCTGAGCTAAGGGCGGGCACTCTGGATACGTCGCGATTCGCCCTTAACGGTTACTCATCGCGGCCGGCGACGACAAGAGCCTTGCCCGCCCGCGGCGCGAGGGCGGGCGTGACCGACGACCGACAGGCGACGTTCGGGACGGACGGCGAACTGACCGACCGGCCGCCCGAGGCGGTCGGGACCGACGACTTCGGCGCGGAGAAGGGGGCCGACGACACCGACGGCGGCTACGACCGGTACGCGGTCGCGAGCCTGCTCCAGAAGGCGGTCCGGCGCTCGGACGCCGAGACGGCGGCGTGGGCGGCCTGGGAGCTGGCGCGCTCGGGCCACGGCTGGCAGTGCTGGGAGCGGCTGAACACGTTCGTCGTGGAAGATCTGCGCGCCGGCCCGGTCGCGACGACGGTCGGCCGGCTCGAGGCGCTCGCCGACGAGTGGGGCCACGACTCCCACCGGGGGCTGCTCTGTGCGGTCCAGGCGGCGCTCGCGACGGCCCGCGCGCGCTCGACCCGCGAGGCCTCGCACGCGGTCGCGTGTTTCGAGGCCGTCGCCGAGGAACGGGCGGCCGCGCGGGCGGCCGACCGCGAGCCCCGCGACGAGTTCGCCGTCGGCGACCTCGACCCCGACGGTCCCTACGGGGTCGCGCTGGACGGCCACACCGCCGCCGGCACGCGGGCCGGCCGGGGGACGCGCTTTTTCAGGCTGGCGGCGAGCCGGGTCGGCCCCGAGGGCGAGGGCGAGACGAGTCGGGCGTGGAAGCGCCGGCGGATGGCGCTGGAGGACGAGCCCTCCGACGAGCGCGAGCGCGCGCTCGCGCCGGTCGACCCCGACGACCCCTGGGAGTGGGCCAAGCCCGAGCCCCGGGCGTAGCTCAGTCCCAGAGCGCGTACGTGTCGTCGCGCACGGGCTCGTCGTGGTACTCGCCGTCGAGGTGGACGCCGGCGGGGCCGTCCTCGAACGTCCCGACGACGGCGCCGGGCACGCCCGCGTCGTCGAGCGCGTCGAGCGCCCGGTCGACGTCGGCGGGGGCGACGGCGGCGAGGAGACTCCCCGACCCGAGCGAGCAAAGCGGGTCGATCCCGGCGGCGCGACAGAGTCGCCGGGTCGTCTCGCGCACCGGGACGGCCTCGCGGTCGAGGCGGAGCGAGCGGTCGGCGGTCGACGCCATCTCGACCGCGCCCGTGAGCACGCCACCCTCGGTCGGATCGTGCATCGCGGTCGCGAGCGGGGCGAGCGCGGTCGCCTCGCGGAGCACGCTCACCTCGTCGAACAGCGCCACGCCGCGATCGAACGCGGCCGCCGGGACCGACCCGGCCAGCGTCTCGCGGAAGTCGGTCGCGAGCACCGCCGTGGCCTCGGTGGCGGCGGCCTTCGTGAGAAGCAGGCGGTCGCCGTCGGCCGCGCCGCCGGTCGGGACGTAGCGGTCGGTGTAGCCCAGACAGGCGAGCGAGAGCAGCGGGCGGTCGAGGCCGGCGACCACCTCGGTGTGGCCGCCGACGACGGTGACGCCGAGGCGGTCGGCCTCCGCGTCGAGGTCGGCGGTGATCGCGTCGAGGCGGTCGGCGTCGGGGTCGGGGAGCAGGATCGTCGCGAGCAGGAACTCGGGGACGGCCCCACAGGCCGCCACGTCGTTGGTCGAGACGGCGACGGCGAGGCGTCCGATCCGGTCGGCCGCCAGCGAGATGGGGTCGGTGCTGGCGACGAGCGTCCGGTCGTCGCCACGCATCGCGGCCGCGTCCTCGCCGACGCCCGGCCCCACGAGGACGGCGTCGTCGGCTGCGCCCGTCCGGGAGAGCACCAGCCGTTCGAGCGTCTCGCGCGTCAGCTTCCCGGTCACGGTCGAGGGCGGGGACGGCGGGACTTGGCTCTTCCCGTCCGGCTCCGACCGCCCGAGCTAAGGGTCCACGAACGAGAGCCACACCCATGCTGATGACCCCCGGCCCGACGGCCGTCCCGCCGTCGGTGCGCGAGGCCGAGAGTCGGGAGCTGATCAACCCGGATGTCGATCCGGCCTTCGACGACCTCTACGAGGCGGTCTGCCGGAAGCTCGGTCGTGTCTACGGCGCGCCCGAGCGCGACGTGGTCGTGCTCGGGGGCGAGGGGATCCTCGGGCTGGAGGCCGCGGTCGCGTCGCTCGTCGAGCCGGGCGAGCCCGTGCTCTGTGTCGCCAACGGGCTCTACGGCGAGGGCTTCGCCGAGTTCGTCGCGAGTCACGGCGGCGAGCCGACGGTCGTCGACGCCCCCCACGACGAGCCCCTGCCGGTCCGGGCCGCGCGCGAGGCGCTCGCGACCGACGACTACCGGATCGTCACCGCCGTCCACTGCGAGACACCGACGGGCGTCCACAACGACCTCGGGCCGCTGCTCGACGCCTGTGACGACCACGGCGCGCTCTCGGTGGTCGACGCCGTCTCGTCGCTCGGCGGGACGCCCGTCCCGACCGACCGGATCGACGTGGCGCTCGGGGCCTCCCAGAAGTGTCTGAGCGCGCCGCCGGGGCTGACGACCGCCGCGCTCTCCGAGCGGGCGTGGGCGGCGGTCGAGGCGCGCGATCCGGAGGGGCTCTACACCAGCCTGCTCCCGTGGCGGGAGACGAGCGACGGCTACCCCTACACCCACCTGAGCACGCTCGTCGCGGCGCTGGACGCCGCGCTCGATCTGGTGCTCGCGGAGGGCGTCGACGCGGTCTTCGAGCGCCACCGGCGGGCCGCACGGCGCTGTCGCGAGCGCGGGGCCGAGATCGGTCTGGAGCCGTACGCGCCGGCGCTCGCCGCCCCGACGGTGACGGCGTTCGAGGTGACCGACGCCGAACGACTCCAGCGCACCCTCCACGAGGACCACGACGTGACCCTCGCGACGGGGCTGGGCCCTCACGCCGACGACGTGCTCCGGGTCGGACACATGGGCTACAACGCCGACGTCGAGCGGGTCGACCGCGCGATGGACGCGCTGGCGGCCGCGCTCTAGTCCCGCTCGCTCTCGACCCGGCGCTCGCGCACCCGGATCCCCTTCTCTGCGAGGTGGCGGGTCCGCCGGCGGGCGAACTCCTCCTCGCGGGTGCCCTGCGTGGCGAGGACGTAGACCAGCGCGCTCCCGGTGGGGCGCATCGTCCGGCCGGCGCGCTGGGCGCCCTGCCGGCGCGAGCCGCCGAGCCCCGAGGCCACGACCGCGAGGTCGGCGTCGGGCAGGTCGATCCCCTCGTCGGCCACGCGGGAGACGACGAGGGTGCGCTCCTCGTTGCTCCGGAAGGCGGCGAACAGCCGCTCGCGCTCGTGGTGTGGCGTCTCGCCGCTGACGAACGGCGCCCCGAGCGCGGCGGCGAGGTCGCGCCCCTGGTCGAGCCAGTCGACGAACACCAGCGCCTTGCGGTCGGGGTGGGCCGCGAGCAGGCGGCGGGTCTCGTCGACCTTCGCGGGCGCCGTCGCCGCGGCGCGGCGGCGCTCGGTCCCCTCGGCCGACGCCCACGCGTTGCGGGCCTCCTCGTCGCCCCACGGGACGAACCGGAGTTCGACCTCGGGCTCGGCGACGTGGCCGGCCTCGAACAGCGCGTCCCAGTCGGTGCCGATCGGCGGGCCGACGAGGGTGTAGATCTCGGTCTCGTCGTCGCTCTCGCGCACCGGGGTCGCCGTCAGCCCGAGCCGGTGGCGCGACTGGAGGTCGGCCGCGCGGCGGTAGACCGGCGCGGGAACGTGGTGGGCCTCGTCGAAGACGATCAGGCCCCACTCGCGGGCGTCGAACAGCGACCGGTGGCGGTCCATGCCCGCGATCTGGTAGGTGGCGACCGTCACCGGCCGGCGCTCCTTCCGGCCGCCGTGGTACTCGCCGATCCGGGCTGGCGCGAGCGAGGTGTGTTCGAGCAGTTCCGCGCGCCACTGGCCGGCGAGCTCGCGCGAGGGCACGAGCACGAGCGTCTCGCCCCCGACGGCGGCGATGGCGCCACAGGCCGCGACCGTCTTGCCGCTGCCCGGCGGCCCGACCAGCACGCCCGCGCGGCGCTCGCGGAAGCGCTCGACCCAGTCGCGCTGGTAGGGTCGAAGCTCGGTCTCGAGCGCGACGTCTAGGGGCGCGCCCGAGTCCAGCTCGCGCTCGTCACGCACCGGATAGCCGGCCTCGTAGAGCGTCCGCTTGAGCGGTGCCGTCTCGTCAGCGGCGACCCAGGACTCGGTCTCCGAGATCGGCGCCCGGAGCTCGTCGTCGAGTCGCGGGCGCGCGACGTTGCCCATCAGCTCCGCGGTCTCGGCCTCCAGCACCGTGTAGCCGTCGGGGTGGGTGTAGAGCCGGAAGCGACGGGCGCGCGTCCACTGCTCCTCGACCCAGCCCTCGAGGTCGGGGAGTCGCCGGGGGAGCACCCCCCGCATCGTCGCGATCAGCGTCCCCAGGTCCTCGACGGGGGCGTTCCAGACGTCCTCGCGACGGATCTCGTAGCGGTAGGCCCGGTCGGCGGTCGTGTCGGTCAGGTGGGCGAACTGGGCGAGCCGGGCGCGGGTGTACTGGTCGGGATCGTCGACGACCACCTCCCGCCGGTCGGGGAAGACGACGACCCGCTCGCGGTCGGCCAGGCGCGACCACTCGGTCGGGAACCAGACCACGGGATCGGTCTCGACCGCGATCCGCTCGACGTCGCCGGTCGACGCCAGCGCGTCGAGCGCCTCCGAGGCGGCCCGCTGGGAGCAGCCCAGCCGCGTCGCCACCTCCGTCGCCGTCGCCACGGGCCGGCCGACGTCGCCCAGCACGTCGAGGAGGGTCGCGAGGTCGAGGCGCTCGTCCGGGTCGGGCGCCCCACCGACGTCGTCGCTCATACCCCGGTTGGGGTCCCGACGGGCAAACCGGTTGCGGGACGGAAGGCGCTTGTACCGCCCGGGCGTAGCTACGACCATGACACTCGGCGTGCGGCCGGAGCTGCTCGATCGGGGCATCGAGGTCTGCGAGCGCCGGGGCTACGAGACCACCCGCCCGACGAGCGGCCGCGAGCCGGACGGGCTGGCCGAGCCGGGGCCGGCGGCGGACGCGCTGGTGCCGGCGGGCGTCAGACCGGTCGCGGTCGAGCCGCTCTCGGCCGCAGCCGTCACGCCGACCAATCTGCTCTCGCGGCTCTGGGACGACCACGACCGCGGGCGCGCGGCGCTGTTCGTCGTTCCCGACGGCGAGGCCGAGCGGGCGCTGTCGATCCTGACCGACCCGCCGTTCGTGGCCGCCGAGGCCGACGGCCGCCGGGAGTTCTACGCCGGCCCCGACCGAGTCCCGCTGGCCGAGGGTGGCTACGCGCTCGCGCGGCCGGCGGGGGCGTACCGCTGGACCGAGGAGCCCGCGGCCGAGGCGCGGCCGATCGACCCGGACGCGACCGGCGACCGGCTCGTCCTCCGGGCCGGCAACGGGCCGATCGTCGTCCTCTCGGGCGTCGACGCGCTCGACTGTCCGCCCCGCGACCGGGTGCCGTTCTCCTACGGCCGGGGGGCCGACAAGCGGATCCGCGTGCGCACGAGCGGCGGGGACGTGATCGGTTCGTTCGCCGGCGTGCGGGCGCTTCGCGACGCCGGGTTCGAGCCGATCCCGATGCCGCTCGTGCCCGAGCACGTGCTGGGGACCGCGGGCGAGGCCGGGACGACGTGGGCGCTCGTCACCGTCGACGGCGACGACGCGACGATCCACAGCGCGCGGGGCGCGCGCCCGCTCTAGTCCCGCCGGACGCTGCGGGGCCGGCGCCCGTCCATCCGGTCGCGCGCGCGCTCGACGTCCGGCCGGACGCGGAGGAAGTCGGGGAACTCCGCGAGCGAGCCGACCGCGTCCAGATAGACGTACTCGGTCTCGCCCGCCCCGGCGGTCGTTCGCTCGAACACCTGCCTGGGGCGACCGTCGGCGACGCCGACGAACGGGCGTCCGTCGCGGTCGAACTGCGGGGTCGTCCCGTGGTCGAGATAGAGGGTCGCGACCGCGAGCGCGACCGGGAGCCGGCTCCCGCCCGGTGTGAGCTGCCAGCGGTTGCCGACGCCGGCGCGGCCGGTCGTGGCGACGTAGCCGTCGCCGAGCGCGAGACAGTCGAGCGTCTCGTCGCCCCGGCGCCAGCGCGTCGCCGTCGGCTCGGAGCGGCTCACGGACCAGCTCTCGCCATCCGTCCCGGTGGACCGGCCGAGCAGTCGCTCGAGCCGATCGCGCACGCGTCGCCACGGGCCCGGCCGCCGCATCGACGCCCCCTACGGGCCGACGGCTAATCGACCTGTCGCCACCCCGGCGGGCTCAGCCGAGCAGCCCGAGCCCCTCGATGCGTTCGACGATCTGCTCGACCGCACCGGTCGCGTCGTCGGTCCGCTTCCCGCCCGTGATGACGATCTTGCCCGAGCCGAACAGCAAAATCACGACGTCGGGCTCGTCCATCCGGTAGACCAGCCCCGGGAACTGCTCGGGCTCGTACTCGACGTCTTCCAGCCCCAGCCCGATCGCGAGCGCGTTGAGGTTGAGCGTGTGGCCCAGGTCCGCCGAGGAGACGATGTTCTGGACGGTGATCTCGGGCGCGTCCTCGACCGGAATCCGAAGCGCGCGCAGCTTCTCGAAGATGATGCCCAGCGCGTCGTGGACGTCGTCGATGCTCTTGGCGCCCGTACAGACGATCTTCCCCGAGCGGAAGATCAGCGCCGCGGCCTTCGGGTCCTGGGTCCGATAGACCAGGCCCGGGAAGTTGTCGGGGTTGAAGTCGGCCCCCGGGAGGTCCTCGGACAGCGCCTCGAGATCGAGCTCCTGCCCGATCCCCGTCGATGCGACCACGTTCTGGATCTCGATCGTCTCGACCGGCCCATTCATTCCTGTCTGTCCACTGTGGCGCCTCTCACTTAAACGGTGCTTATAAACTGCCCGCGCGGTGGGAACGGCTCACGGACGCCGACCGGATCAACGGGTTCAAGTGTACCGGGGCACTCCGACTGTAATGCGCAGAACGGGGCGCCCACGAGGGCGTCCCCGACGAGAGTATGGGGATCCCGCCCCTGCGGTCCGCCGTGAGACGGGATCCGACGTGAGCCCTGCCGGGTCGGTGACACCCGAACGCGCGTCGCCGACCCGACCCAACAGACGACAGCGATAGCACGTAAGGACCGGATCTCACACCACACCGAGATCCGCCCGCCACCCGCCCGCCACCACACGGGCACATTCCGGTTGATCCTGCCGGAGGTCATTGCTATCGGAGTCCGATTTAGCCATGC
>CAZMLQ010000041.1:0-15791 GCA_964567195.1 uncultured Haloferacaceae archaeon
GGCCAGGACAAGGTCAACCCGACCGCGATGATCCTCTCGGGGCGGATCATGCTCGAGTACCTGGGCTGGGAGGACGCCGCCGACCTCGTCCGGGACGCGGTCGAGGCGACCATCGCCTCCGGCCGCGTGACATACGACCTCCACCGTCAGATCGAGGGCGGCGAGCGGCTCGCGACCAGCGAGTTCGCCGCCGCCGTCGCCGACGAGATCGAGCGGCTGGCGTAGCCGGCCCGCTGGCGTCGCTCAGTCCTCGCCCGCCCAGTCCGGATCGGTCCGGGGCGGGCTGAACACGTCGACGCCCACGACCGGCTCGTCGCCGGTCACCTCGAGCGCGTGGGTCTCGCCGCCCGGGATCACGTAGCCGTCGCCCGCCGAGACGGGACGGCGCTCGCCCTCGACCACGAACACCCCCTCGCCCCGCGCGAGATAGCCCGCCTGCTCGTGGGGGTGGCTGTGGGCCGGCACCGTCGCCCCGGGCTCGACCCGGAAGTGCTGGACGCTCGTCGACGCCCCCGCCGCGCCCTGTGCGAGCCACGCGCCCGGGACCGCCTCGGTCTCCTCGTCCGCCGAACCGATCTCCATGGCGGTCGGCCGGCCGCCGCGCACCTAAAGCCAGCGCGGCGTCGTCGCGTCCGACGCCCACGCTTATGGGTGGGGCCGCCCCACCCTCTCGTGTGTACGCGGTCGTCGGCTGTACGGACTGTGACGGGCTCTGGCTCCTCTCGGAGCCGGAGACGGCGGAGACGGCGCGCTGTCCGCGCTGTGGCCGGACCCACCGGACCGCACGACTACGCCACCTCTTCGAGGCCGAGGACCGGGACGTGGCCCGCGAGGCCCGGGCGACGATGCTCGCCCGCCGGCAGGGGGCGGGCGAGGCGTTCGACGACGTCCCGTCGGGCCCGGCCCTCGAGCGGGCGGCCGCCGACGCCGGCGTCGACGACGAGCGCTACCTCGAGCGCAAGGGGGTCGATCCGGACGCGGCGGCGGCCGCGGCCGAGCGCAAGCGCGAGCGCGGGGGCGACCGCGCGAGCGTCGTTCGCGACGCGCTCGAGGCCGTCGAGACGCCCACCGAGGCCGACGTGGTCGCCTACGCGACCGACCGGGGGGTGCCGGCCGAGGCGGCCCGGGAGCTGCTGACCCGGCTGGTCGAGCGCGGCGCGGCGACCGAGCGCGACGGCGTCTACCGTCCGCTCTGAGGACTCAGCGGCCGAGACGCTCGTGGGCGCTGGTCAGGTGGCGCGAGGACAGCGCGGCGAGCAGCGACAGCTCGCCCGCGAGGACGCCGGCCGCGACGGCCTCCGCGAGGGCGTCGGCGTTCGACCCCGGCGGGTCGCCGCCCCCGCCGACGCCCAGCAGCGAGAGCGCCTCACGCTGGGTCGGCAGGCCGGTTCCGCCGCCGACGGTGCCGACCTCCAGCGACGCGAGCGAGACGCTCACGTAGAGTGCCTCGCCCCGGCGCTCGGCGGTGGTGATGGCGTTCGCCCCTTCGACCACCTGGGCGGCGTCCTGGCCCGTGGCCAGAAACGTCGCCGCGATCACGTTGGCCGCGTGGGCGTTGAAGCCGAGACTCCCGGCCTTGGCCGAGCCGATCAGGTTCTTCCGGGTGTTCAGCGCCGCCACCGCCGCCGGGGTGGTGTCGAGCCGGTCGGCGACCACGTCGGCGGGCAGGGTCACGTCGGCGGTGACCGACCGGCCACGCCCCTCGACCGCGTTGATCGCGGCCGGCTTCTTGTCCGTACAGAGGTTGCCCGACAGCGCGACCAGATCGGCCGGCGTCTCCGCCTCGATCACCTCGGCGGCCGCCCGGGTCGCCACCGTGGCCATGTTCATCCCCATCGCGTCCTTGGTGTCGTAGCGAAAGCGCAGGTAGACCGCGTCGCCGACGACGTACGGCCGCACGTCGAGCAGTTCGCCGTGGCTCGTCGTCGCCTCGGCCGCCTCGCGCAGCCGGTCGACGTGCTCGCGGGCCCACTCGGCCAGCGCCGCGGCCTCGGTCACGTCGTCGAGCCGGAAGACGGGCGCGCGGGTCATCCCGCGCTCGGTCACCCGGGCGCGGGCGCCCCCGGCCGCCTCGATCGCGCCACAGCCCCGGTTGACGCTCGCGACCAGCGCCCCCTCGGTCGTCGCCAGCGGGAGGTGGACCGCCCGGTCCAGCGCCCCGCCGTCGACCGTCACCGGGCCGGCGACGCCCACCGGCAGCCGGGCCGCGCCGACCATGTTCTCGACGTTCGCGTCGGCGGCCGCCGCCGGGAAGCCGTACGACCCGATCCGGTCGAGGTCGGCCCCGGTCCGGTCCTCGATCACCCGCCGGCGGGCGGCGACCGCGTCGTCGGCGTCGGCGTGGGCCTCCAGCTCGTGGAGCCGGAGCTCGCCCGCCCGGACCCGTTCGACGAGGTCGGCGACCTGCTCGCTCATACCTCCGCCCGTGGCGGCGGGCGCAAAGCCGTGTCGGTCGCGCCCGGAACGGTTTTGCCCGTCCCCGCCGGCCCGGCTGACATGACCGCCCCCGCGGACCTCGTGGTGACCGACGCCGAGGTCCACACGCTCGCCGATCCCGACCGGACCCACGGCGCCGTCGCCGTGCGGGACGGCCGGATCGTCAGGCTCGGTGACCCCTACGACGTCGACTTTCTCGTCGGCGCCGACACACGGGTGCTCGACTGCGGCGGGCGGGTGGTGCTACCCGGCTTCGTCGACGCCCACACCCACATGCTCGATCTCGGCGCCCGCCTCGTTCACGCCGACCTCTCCGGGGTGGCCGACCGCGCGGCGGCGATCGACGCGCTGGCCGACCGGGCGACGGAGATCGGCCCCGACGACTGGCTGCTCGGCTACGGCTACGACGAGAGCGGGTGGCCCGCGGGCGAGCGCGAGCCCCTGACCCGCGCCGACCTCGACGTGCTCGCCCACCCCGGCCCCGTGGCGGCCGTGCGCGAGGACACCCACCTCGTCTCGCTGGACGGCCGGGCGCTCGACGCGCTCGACCTGCCCGCGACCGGCGTCCGCCGCGAGGGGGGCGAGCCGACCGGCGTGGTCGTCGAGGCGGCGGCCGAGACGGTCCGCGAGGCGGTGACGCCCGGTCGGGAGGGCACGCGCACACGGCTCCGGGCCGCGATCGAGCACGCCCTCGCCCGCGGGGTGACGGCCGTCCACGACGTGGTCCGGCGCTCGCCGGCGCCGCGGGCCTACCGCGACCTCGAGCGGGCGGGCGAGCTTTCGCTCCGGGTGCGGCTCAACTACCGGTCCGACCACCTCGACGCCGTCGCGGAGGTGGGGCTGGCGACCGCGACCGGCGGGCGGGTGCGCACGGGCGCGATCAAGACCGCCACCGACGGGAGCCTCGGCGGCCACACCGCCCGTCTCTCCGAGCCCTACGCCGACGCCCCCGGCGAGCGCGGCGAGTGGGTGGTCGAGCCCGACGCGCTGGCGGCGCTGGTCGACCGGATCGACGACCTCGACCTCCAGGCGGCGGCCCACGCCACCGGCGACGAGGCGGTCGAGGCCGTCCTCGACGCCTACGCCGCGACCGACGACCCGGCCGGCGCGCGCCACCGGATCGAGCACGCCGAACTTGCTGACCCGGCGGCGATCGAGCGGATGGCCGACCTGGGCGTCGTCGCCTCGGTCCAGCCCAACTTCCTGAAGTGGGCCGGCGAGGACGGCCTCTACGCCGCCCGGATCGGCGAGCGCCGCACCCGCGCCACCCCGCTCGCCGACCTCGTCGACGCCGGCGTCCACGTCGCGTTCGGGAGCGACTGCATGCCACTCGACCCGCTGTTCGGGCTCCGACAGGCGGTCGAGGCCCCCGCGCCCGCCCAGCGTCTGTCCCCGACCGCGGCCCTCCGGGCCTACACGCGCGGTGGGGCCTACGCCGCCTTCGACGAGGCCCGGCTCGGGACCGTCGCGGTCGGGACCGCGGGCGATCTGGTCGTGCTCGACGGCTCGCCGTGGGACGCGCTCGAGGACTGTGCGGTCCGGCGGACGATCGTGGGCGGCGAGGTGGTCTACGAGGCCGACGGGACGGCGTAGCGCCCGGCCCGGTCCGGTCCGTTTCGGCCGTCGCGACCGGGACGCCTATGCCCGGCGCTCCCGGAGCGATGGCGTGGTCGGTCTCTCCGCGCCGCCGGTCGTCTACGCGCTGGCGCTCGTGCCCGCCGTGCTCTGGGGCTTCTCGCCCGTGCTCTCGAAGCGCGGGATGGACGCCGGCGGCGCGCCGCTGCAGGCCTCGCTCGTGGTCGTGACCGTCGATACGGCGCTGTACGCCGCCGCGCTGGTCGCGGTCGGTGGCCGACCCCTCGCCGGGCTCGACGTCGGGACGGCCGCGCTCTTTCTGGGCGCGGGCGTGGTCGGGACGGCGCTGGGTCGGCTGGCGACGTTCGCCGGGGTCGAGCGCCTGGGCGCGAGCGTCAACAGCGCCGCGATCAGCGCCCGCCCGCTGTTCGCCGGCGCGTTCGCGGTCGGGCTGCTCGGCGAGCGGGTCACCCTCCCCACCGTCGCCGGCGTGGTCGTGCTCGCGGCGGGGCTGGCGTGGCTGGCGCTGGCGCGCGGGGGCGACGTCCGGGGCTGGGAGCCCGCGGATCTTCGCTTCCCGCTCGCGGGTGCGGCCTGCTTCGCGCTCGGCAACGTGGTCCGGCGCTTCGGCCTGAACACCACCGAGGCGACCGCGCTGCAGGCGGTCGCGCTCAACGAGGTGGCCGCGCTGGTCGCGCTCGGGACCTACACCCTCGCGGTCCGTCGGGACGCGCTGGCGGCGCCGCGCCGGAGCTACGCGCTGTTTGCCGGCTCGGGCGCGATCACCGCCGTCGCGCTGCTCTCGCTGTTCGCCGCCCTCGCCGCGCCCGGCGGTCGGGTGGTCGTGGTCGATCCCCTCGCCGCGTCGGCGCCGCTTTTCACCGCCGTCTTCGCGTCCGTCCTGCTGGGCGACGTCGAGCGGGTCACGCGTGGCGTCGTCGGCGGCGCCGCCCTGATCGTCGCCGGCGCGGCGCTCGTGACGGTGAGCGTGGGCTGAGCCGGGCCGGCGCGCGGGAAGCGACACCGTTTCGAGCCGGGCCGTCCGAGCCGTGGGCGTGAGGACAGACGTGCCCTTCTTCGAGCGCCTGCGCGCGCGCATCGAGCGGGTTGGCGGGGTCGTCTCGGTCGGCCTGGACCCCGATCCCGCCCGGCTGCCCGACGCTCTCGACGGCCACGACCTGCCCCGGTGGGCGTTCAACCGCCGGGTGATCGACGCGACCCACGAGCACGCGGCCGCCTACAAGCCCAACGCCGCCTTCTACGAGGACGCAGACGGCTGGCGGGCGCTGCGCGAGACGGTCGCCTACGCCCACGGAAAGGAGGTGCCGGTCGTGCTCGACGCCAAGCGCGGCGACGTCGGCAACACCGCCCGGCGCTACGTCGAGGCCGCGACCGACCTCGGCGTCGACGCGGTGACGGCAAACCCCTACCTCGGGGGCGACTCGCTCGCCCCGCTGCTCGACTCCGATCTCGGCGCGTTCGTCCTCTGTCGGACCTCGAACCCCGGCGGGGCGGACCTACAGGACCGCGAACTCGCCGGCGGCGACCGGGTGTACGAGGCCGTTGCCGACCTCGCGGCGGGCTGGGCAGAGCGCGGCGAGGTGGGGCTGGTGGTCGGCGCGACGGCACCGGCCGAACTCGAGGCGGTGCGCGAGCGCGTCCCCGATCTGCCCTTTCTCGTGCCCGGCGTCGGGGCACAGGGCGGCGACGCCGAGGCGGCGGTCGAGCACGGCCTCGCGGACGGCGTCGGGCTGGTCAACTCCTCGCGGGGCGTGATCTTCGCCGGCGAGGGGGCCGACGACCTCGACGACTACTTCGCCGCCGCCGGGACGGCCGCGCGACGGCTCGACCGCCGGCTCGACGCCGCGAGCGAGGGGTGAGCCCCCGTTCGGGAGACTTACCACGCTGGGACACGGTAGCGAGCGCGTGGACCGAGACCGGCTGCTCCTGGGGCTCGCGGCCGTCTTCGCCGGGCTCGCCGCCGCGCTCGCGGTGGCCGCGCTCGCCGTCCAGCCATTCCTGCTTCTGCTCGCGATTCCGTTCGGCCTCACCGCCTACTTCATGTGGCACCAGGCGACCGGCCGGCTCGCGGCCCGGGCCCGGGCTCGCGAGGAGCGTGCGCGCCGGGCCGCCTCGGACCGCGGGCCCGGAGCCGGCGAGGGCCCCCGCGGCGGGCCCTGGACCGACGGCGATGGATCGACCGGCGACGGCCGGGGCCGGGGCCGGGGCCGCCGGACCGCCCCGACGGCGACCGAGACGCTCTCGCGTCCCGAGGCCTACCGGACGCTGGGGCTGGCCCCGGGCGCCGACGCCGACGCGGTCCGTGGCGCCTACCGGGAACGGGTGAAGGAGGTCCACCCCGACGCGGAGACGGGCGACGAGGAGGCGTTCAAGCGCGTCAACCGGGCCTACGAGCGCCTGCGCGAGTAGCCGGCGGCCGTGAGGGTCGATCTCACGGAAAGCGTTTTGCCCGCTCCTGCACAACCCGCGTCCATGAGCGCCGACCGGGCCCCCCTCGAGGAGGCCCTCGAGCGCGGCGAGGAGGAGGGCGGAGCGGTCGAGTTCAAACGTCGCCTCTCGCGGGACGTCCACCTGGGCGACGGTCGGATGGAGAGTCTCGCCGCCCAGCTTCGCTACCGCGTCCTCTCAGGCGACGGGGTCGCGACCTACGTCGTCGGCGTCACCGACGAGGGACGGATCGCCGGCATCCCGCCGGCGGCGTTCACCGAGTCGATGGATGTCCTCTCGCTGCTGGCCGAGGAGGCCGGCGCCCACATCGACGAGGTCGAGACCTGGGCCGTCGAGACCGCGGGCGAGGAGCGCGGAGTCGTCGGGCTTGCGACGATCCGCGAGGGATCGATGCTCGAGACCGACGACGAGCACATCGTCGTGGGCACGGCCGGCCACGTCGACCACGGCAAGTCGACGCTCGTCGGCACGCTCGTCACCGGTCGGGCCGACGACGGCGAGGGCGGCACCCGCTCCTTTCTCGACGTCCAGCCCCACGAGATGGAACGCGGGCTCTCTGCGGACCTCTCGTACGGCGTCTACGGCTTCGACGACGACGGCCCGGTGCGGATGGACAACCCCCACCGCAAGTCCGACCGCGCGCGGGTGGTCGAGACCGCCGACCGGCTGGTCTCGTTCGTCGACACCGTCGGCCACGAGCCCTGGCTGCGCACGACCATCCGGGGGCTGGTCGGCCAGAAGCTCGACTACGGGCTGTTGACCGTCGCCGCCGACGACGGCCCCACCCGCACGACGCGGGAGCATCTCGGCATCCTCCTCGCGACCGACCTGCCGACCGTCGTGGCGATCACCAAGGTCGACGCCGTGCCCGACGACCGGGTCGTCGCGGTCGAGCGCGAGGTCGAGCGGCTGCTGCGCGACGTCGATCGCACCCCGCTGCGGGTCGAGCGCCACGGCGTCGCCGTCGCGGCCGAGGAGGTCGACGACTCGGTCGTGCCGGTGTTGCGCACCTCGGCGGTCGACCGCACCGGGCTCGACCGGCTGGACGACCTGTTCGAGCGCCTGCCAAAGACCGCCGCCGCCGGCGACCGCTTCCGGATGTACGTCGACCGGACCTACAGCGTCACGGGTGTCGGCGCGGTCGCCTCCGGCACCGTCGACTCGGGCAGCGTCGAGCCCGGCGACGAGCTCCTGCTCGGGCCGATGGCCGACGGCAGCTTCCGCGAGGTCGAGGTCCGCTCGATCGAGATGCACTACCACCGTGTCGACCGGGCCGAGGCCGGCCGGATCGTCGGCATCGCGCTCAAGGGCGTCTCGGCCGACGAGATGGAGCGTGGCATGACCCTGCTGCCGGCCGACGCCGACCCCGAGCCCGTCCGGTCGTTCGAGGCCGAGGTGATGGTGCTCAACCACCCGACGCGGATCGGTGCGGGCTACGAGCCGGTCGTCCACCTCGAGACCGTCAGCGAGGCGGCCGCGTTCTACCCCGAGTCCGGCCGCCTGCTCCCCGGCGACACCGGGGCCACCACGGTCGAGTTCAAGTTCCGCCCCTACCTCGTCGAGGAGGGCCAGCGGTTCGTCTTCCGCGAGGGCCGGAGCAAGGGCGTCGGCACCGTCACCGCCGTCGGGGCCGGCTCGGGCCGGTCCGGGGCCGATGCGGGCGCCGGCGCCGGCGCCGGCGAGTAGGGCCGGTCGGTGGCCGCCCGAGACCCGTCGCGGCCGGGCGGCGTCGCCGCGCTCGCCCGCCCGTCCCCAGAGCGCCTTCTCCTCGCGCTCGCCGGCGTCGCCACGCTCGCGCTCTACGCCGGCGCGGCGCTCGTGTTCGCGCGGGCGCTGTTCGCGCTCTCCGCCGACGGCCTCTCGCTCTCCACGCTCGTCGTCGCCGCCGTGGGCGTGGGGCTGGCGCTGGGCTACGCGGGCTACCGGGCCGGCACCGCCCGCCTGCTCGCCGCGGTCGATGTCCGGGCCGTCGACCGCCGCGAGGCGCCGCTCTTGATCGACCGGCTCGATCGGCTCGCCGACGCCCTCGGGATCGAGACGCCGACGCTCCTGGTCGGCCGGCTCGGGGCGCCGAACGCGCTCGCGATCGGCGGCCCCCGCTCGGGCGCGGTGATCGTCGACGCCTCGCTGTTCGACCTGCTCGACGCCGCCGCCCTCGAGGGCGTGCTCGCCCACGAGCTCGCCCACCTCGAGGGCCGGGACAGCCTGGTCAAGACCCTCGGCGAGAGCGTCGTCCACACGACCGCCGGGCTCTGTGCGCTCGCGCTCGCGCCCCTCGCGCTCGTGCTGGTCGGTGTGGTCCGCGGGCTGGCGCTGCTGGGAGGGGTTCCGGCCGCGGAGCGACGCCGCGTGACCGGACTCGCGTGGCTGCTCGGGACCGCGCTCGCCGGGCTGGCCCTCGTCGGGCTGACCCTGCCGCTGCGGGCGTACAGCCGCCGCCGGGAGTTCGGCGCCGACGCCCGCGCGGCCGCGGTGACGGGTCGGCCGCTCGCGCTCGCCCGCGGGCTCGCCGCCATCGACCGCGCGGCGACCGCCGCGGGACCGCTCGCCTCGCTCTACATCGACGGCGGCGAGCCCGACCGCCTCTCCCGCCTGCTCGCGACCCACCCGCCGATGGACGAGCGGATCGCCCGGCTGTGTGACCGGGCCGCGCGGCCGACCCCGCCGGCGCTCGCGGCCTACGCGTCGGGCGAGCCCGAGACGGAGACGTAGCCGGCGTCGTGGCGCTGGGCGAGCCCGAGCAGGACCACCCAGCCGAGCAGGCGTCGGGTCCGCTCGCGCCACGCCCGCTCGGGGTCGGGCTCGCGCGCGCGCTCCCAGTCCGGCTGGTGGTCGGCCGTCGCGGCCGCGATCCGGGCCGCGGTGGCGGGCTCGGGGCCGAGCGCGTCGAGGGTCGCGGCGCCGGCCAGCACCCGCTCGCGCAGGGCCGCCCGGAGCGCGTCCGGGGACGGGTCGACCCGGCGGTAGCCGTCCGGGGTCCGCTCGGCCAGCCCGAGCGCCCGGAGCCAGGCCAGCCACGCCCGGGCGGCCGAGCGGTCGATGTCGAGCCGGTCGGCGAGACGGTCACAGGGGCTCTCGGTCGGGTCGGGGACGAGCGCGAGCGCGCGGCGGGCCCGCTCCAGCCCGGCGCGGTCGGCCGGCGGCTCGGGCACGGGCTTGAACCGCACGGCCGGCTCAGGCGTCCGGGGCGGGCAGCCCGAACGACTCGGCGAGATACGACTCCCGCCGCCGCCCGGCGGCGCGGACGGGGCCGTCGACCACGTCGGCCGTGACGGCCGCGGGCGCGAACACCGAGGTCGGGGCGTCGCCGATCGTGGCGTCGGGGCGGTCGAACCGGGTCGCGAAGGGCTCGCCGAACGTCTCGGCGGCGGTCGACGGAACCGCGGTCAGGGCGTCGTCGTCGGTCCGGACCGCGAGGTGGACCCGCCCCCCGTGGGCGAGGGCGTCGTCGGTCCGCCCGACAGCGACCGTCTCGTCGTGGCTGACGGGCGCGACGGGCGCCTCGCCGACCCCCGAGAGCACGTCCGTCGGGTCGTAGCCCAGCTCGAACAGCCGGAAGACCGCCAGCTCGACCGCCCGGGCGGCCGTGACGACACTCCCCGCGAGCGAGCCGGTGGCGTAGGTCGGCAGGTAGAGCGCGGTGGGCTCGACGCCCGCCCGCTCGGCGATCCGGCTCGCCACCGCGTCTGTCGGCAGGCTCGTCGACTCGACCGCGAGCGCGGTCAGGTCGAACTCGTCGTAGTAGCCGACGGCCTCGAACTCCGCCTCCTCGCCGACCAGCGCCCGCGCCGGCCCGCTCCCCAGCCCCTCGAAGCCGTCGGCGTCGAGCTCCCAGCCCGCCTTCTGCGAGCAGAGACAGGCCAGCGCCGGCCGGTCGGTCGTCAGCTCGACGTGTGGCCGGGGATGGCCGGCAACCTCGCCCGCCGCGATGCCGACGGTCGCCAGCCCGGCGGTCTGGATCTCGGCCAGCAACAGCCCGGCCTCCAGCCCGCCGGTCGCCTCCACCCCGAAGTCGAGCACGGTCGCGCCACAGTCGAGCTCGTGGACCGCGACGCCGAGCTCGCCGGCGAAGTCGAGCGCCTCGTCGACCAGCTCGACCGCCATCCGGTTGAGGCTCTCCATGACGGCACGTCCGGCGCTCCCGGCTAAAGGGTTTCAGGTCCCGACCGGCCGGGGAATCGTCACCTGTATTGGTCACGCTGTACAGATGCCGGCGTGAGCGAGCTTCCCGAACTCGACCACCGGGATCTCGAGCTGCTGGTCAGCCGGTCGGTCGACGGTCCGGTCGAGCTCGAGGTGCTGGTGACGGAGCTGTTCGAGGCGCTCGGGCTCGTCGAGGCGGCGGCCGAGCCGCCCCTCGCCCACCAGATCGACGCCGAGGCGATCGAGGCGCTCTACCGCCGCGGTGGCGCCGAGTTCCGGCTGACGGTCGCGCTCTGGGGACACGTCGTCGTCTTCGAACCCGACCGGATCCGGGTGTTCGACCCCGTCTAACCGTCGTCGCGGGCCGGTCGCCCCAGCTCGGCCTCCACCCGATCGACCTTCGCGGCCGCCGTCGACTCGCCCGTCCGCTTGTCGTCGATCTTCAGGAACGTGCTCAGCCGGTCGCCCTCGACCGCGCGGTGGGCGGCCTCGACGGCGTCGAACAGCGTCCCCACGTCGTCGGCCTCGATCACCGTCCCCATCGGGTTGGTCTCGTAGCGCACGTCGTGTGCGTCGAGCGCCGCCACCGCGTCGGCCACGTCGGCCGCCATGCTGCCCTCGCGGACCGGGGCGACGCTCAGAAGTGCGATCACGGTCACGGGCGCCCCGACGGACGCGGCCGACGTGTAGCTACCGCTCCCGGCGGTCGCGACCCGTCACGCGGGTTACGCGCCCTCGACCCCGGCCCCGGCCCCGGCCTCGAGCAGTTCGGGGAAGCGCTCCTCGACCTTCCGGAGCTTCGGCGGGATCTGGACCGCGCAGTAGGGCTGGTCGGGGTTTCGCTCGAAGTAGTTCTGGTGGTGGTCCTCCGCCCGGTAGAACGTCTCCAGGGGCGCGACCTCGGTGACGATCCCGTCGTAGACCGACCCCTCCAGCCGGTCGATCACGCGCTCTGTGGTCTCGCGCTGGCCGTCGTCGTGGTAGAACACCGCCGAGCGGTACTGCGAGCCCACGTCGGGGCCCTGGCGGTCGGCCGTCGTCGGGTCGTGGATCGCGAAGAAGACCTCGAGCAGGGCCTCGAACCCGATCACGTCGGGGTCGAACGCCACCTGGACGACCTCGGCGTGGCCGGTCGTCCCCGAGCAGACCGCCTCGTAGGTCGGGTCGGCGGTCTCCCCGCCCGCGTAGCCCGACGTGACGTCGACGACGCCCTCCAGGCGCTCCATCGGCGCCTCGACACACCAGAAACAGCCACCGCCGAGGGTGGCGACCTCGCGTTCGGTCACACCCCCGCTACGACGGGCGGCCATAAATCGGCGTCGGGGCGGCGCGGGTCGCGTCGCGCGGGACGGTCACGTCGTCCGCCCGCCCGATCCGGCCGGTACGGAGCCCTCCGTACCCGTCGCCGCCGAGGTCGGTGGGACGCCCGCGAGTGACGGCCGGCCCGTCCCGGCGAGCGCCCGCGGACCGAACAGTCCGAGCCCGAGCAACAGGAGCGTGGGCACCCCCAGCCCGAGCGTCGCCCAGGCCGCGACGCGCCGGACCCGATCGCCCGGCAACTCCACCCGGGCCAGCGAGACGCCGGCGAGGGTGACCCCGGCCGCCACCGCGAACAGCGAGCAGACGGCCAGCACGGAGCCCGACGCGCTCGGGCGCGTCCCCACAGGGAGGAGCAGCCCCGTCCCGAGCGCGCCGAACAGCCCGACGGCGACGAGGTAGCCGACCCCGAGTCCGCTTCGTGAGCGTCTCTGCCCGGTCGTGTCGGACGGATCGTATAAGCGAACCGCCTCGATTATCACGACTGATTCGACACGACGGGGCGCGGTCCCGGACGAGGATGCGCCGGCCGGGATTTGAACCCGGGTTGCGACCATGGCAAGGTCGCGTGATACCACTACACTACCAGCGCGATGGTGCGCACCCGAGTGTAGCTTCGGAGACGAACATAAGGCTTGCGAACGCCGGACGGGCGTGTGGTGGCGTGACGCCCCGGTCCCGGATCCGCTACGCTTTTAGCCTCGGGTCGGAAACGGGGGGTACAGTCTGGTGGCGAGACGCGGAAGGGACCCGGCATGACGCGAACCGTACTCGTGCCGTCCTCTCTCGTCCGGGAGGCCGAGGACAAGCGGGAGGCGACCCGCAAGCTCGGCACGGTCGCCCGCGCGGCGGCTGTCTTCCGGATCGACCGCCTCCTCGTCTTCCCCGACCGGGAGGGCGAGCGGCGGTGGGGAGGCGGGTTCGTCCGGACGGTGTTGCGGTACGCCGCGACGCCCCCCTACCTCCGAAAGGAGGCCTGGGACGTCCGGGACGAACTGGAGTACGTCGGCGTGTTGCCGCCCCTCCGCGTGCCGTCACGGACCGGCTCCGGATCGGAGCGTCCGGGGTCGTTACGACAGGGAATCGTGACCGAGGTCGGACCTGACGGCCGCGTCCGGGTCACTTGCGGACTGCAACACCCGATCTCCCTCCCGGTCCCGCCGGAGACGGCGCTCGCGGAGGGGGAGCGCGTCGCCATCAGGGTCTCTTCGCGCGAACCCGTCCGTGCTCGCATCGTGGACGAGCCCCTCCCGGGCCCCGCGGTGGCGCGGACGGCCCTGCCGGAAGCGCTGTCGGCGCCGGACGCGGGACTGCGGATCGCGACGTCTCGCCACGGCAGCCCGCTCACGGTCGCCGAGCTGGCGGCCACGGGCGCCGCCGAGCGCGACCTGACCGTCGCGTTCGGCGCGCCCGGGCGGGGCCTTCCGGCCATCCTCGGCCTGCCGGAGACGGCGGTCGGGGAGGGGAGCGACGTCGGCGCCGGCGACCCCGGCTTCGACCGCTGGCTCGACACGGTTCCGGACCAGGGGAGCGAGGTGGTGCGGACGGAGGAAGCGATGTTCGCCTCCCTCGCCTCCCTGACGCTCCCCACCGAGTGATCGCACATGCCACAACCGAGCACACCACGAAAGGGTTCGATGGGCTTCAGCCCGCGCAAGCGCGCGGTCTCGGAGGTCCCGCGCATCCGGTCGTGGCCCGACGACGACGGGGCAGCCGCCCTGCAGGGGTTCGCCGGCTACAAGGCCGGTATGACCCACGTCGTCGTGGTCAACGACCGGGCCGACTCCCCCCGCGAGGGGATGGAGGAGTCGGTGCCGGTGACCGTCGTCGAGACCCCGCCGATGCGGGCCGTCGCCGTCAGAGCCTACGAGCAGACGTCGTACGGACTGAAACCGCGCACCGAGGTCTGGACCACCGAGTTCCACGACGAGCTCGACCGGACGCTCGATCTCCCCGCGGACCCGACCGCGGAGGGGTTCGAGGCCGACGCCGACGCCCTCCGCGAGGCGGTCGCCGAGGGGTCGGTCGACGACCTCCGCGCGGTGACTCACACCACCCCGGCCGCGGTCGCCGGGGTGCCAAAGAAGAAGCCGGACGTGATGGAGACCCGGATCGGCGGCGGCGGGCTCGAGGACCGTCTCGAGTTCGCGCTGGAGCTGCTGGCCGACGGCGGCGAGCACACCGTCTCCGACGTCTTCCGCGCCGGCGAGTTCCTCGACGTGAGCGGCGTCACGAAGGGGAAAGGCACCCAGGGCCCGGTCAAGCGCTGGGGCGTCCAGAAGCGAAAGGGCAAACACGCCCGCCAGGGCTGGCGGCGCCGGATCGGCAACCTCGGCCCGTGGAACCCCTCGCGCGTGCGCTCGACGGTCCCTCAGCAGGGCCAGACCGGCTACCACCAGCGCACCGAGCTGAACAAGCGACTGATCGACGTCGGCGACGGGAGCGAGGCCAGCGTGGACGGCGGCTTCGTCGACTACGGCGAGGTCGACGGGCCGTACGTCCTGGTGAAGGGCTCGATCCCCGGACCGGACAAGCGCCTGGTGCGCTTTCGCCCCGCCGTCCGACCGAACGAACAGCCGCGCCTCGACCCCGAGGTGCGGTACGTCTCCACGGCATCGAACCAGGGATGAGAGCCACAGTACGAGACCTGGACGGCGAGGCGACGGGCGAGACGGAGCTGCCGGCGGCGTTCGAGACGCCCGCCCGGCCCGACCTCGTCCGGCGCGCGGTGCTCGCCGCCCAGGCCAACCGGAAGCAGGCGTACGGCACGGACCCGAACGCGGGGCTGCGGACCCCGGCGGAGTCGCCGGGCAGCGGCCGCGGTATGGCCCACGTCCCGCGCGAGAACGGGCAGGCCCGGCGGGTGCCCCAGGCGGTGAAGGGCCGCCGGGCCCACCCGCCCAAGGCCGAGGCCGACCGGTCGAAGTCGGTCAACGACAAGGAGCGCAAGCTGGCCACCCGGGCCGCCGTCGCGGCGACGGCCGATCCCGAGGCGGTCCGCGCGCGCGGTCACGATTTCGACGAGGATGTCGAGCTCCCGCTCGTCGTCTCGGACTCGTTCGAGGAGCTGGTCAAGACCCGCGAGGTCGTCGACGTCCTCGAGGCGCTGGGCGTCCACGCGGACGTCGAGCGCGCGGACGAGGGCCGGTCGATCAAGGCCGGTCGCGGCAAGACCCGGGGCCGGAAGTACCGGACCCCGCGGTCTGTGCTTTTCGTCACCGGCGACGAGCCGTCGCGGGCCGCCCGCAACCTCGCGGGCGCGGACGTGACCACGGGCCGCGAGGTCGACGCCGAGGCGCTGGCGCCCGGCGGCGTGCCCGGTCGGCTGACGCTGTACACGGAGCACGGCCTGTCGGAGGTGGCCGAGCGATGAGCGGCGTGATCGAGCATCCGCTCGTCACGGAGAAGGCGATGAACGCGATGGACTTCGAGAACAAGCTCCAGTTCGTCGTCGCGCTCGACGCGAGCAAGACCGACGTGCGCGAGGCGGTCGAGGGGCGCTACGAGGTCGAGGTCGAGAAGGTGAACACACAGGTGACCGCGAACGGCCGGAAGAAGGCGTCGGTGCGGCTGTCCGAGGAGTCGGACGCCCAGGAGATCGCCTCCCGGATCGGGGTGTTCTGAGATGGGCCGCCGGATCCAGGGACAGAAGCGCGGTCGTGGCTCGCCCACCTACCGGGCGCCGTCACACCGCTACAAGGCGGAGCTCTCCCACCGCACGACCGAGGAGACGGACACGATCGCCGGCCGGATCGTCGGGATCGAACACGACCCGGCGCGGTCGGCGCCGCTGGCCGAGGTCGAGTTCGACGACGACGACCGTCGGCTCGTGCTCGCGCCGGAGGGCGTGC
>CAZMLQ010000042.1:0-5456 GCA_964567195.1 uncultured Haloferacaceae archaeon
GACGTCCTCGCTCGGGCTCTCGGTGAACACGAGCGTGTCGGGGTCGAGCCACTCGCTCTCGTCCTCGGGCGTCTCCCGGACCGGCGAGCCGTGGGGCACCTCGTCGACCTCGCGGTCGCCCATCCGGGTGAGGTCGGCCTTCTGCCCGCGCTGGTAGTTCGCCTCGACCAGCGGGGTCGACAGGTAGTTGTTCTCGGCCCAGTTGGGGTTCGAGAACTCGAAGGCGGAGTTCTCCGCGAGCATCGGGTCGCCGCCCGATGACTCGGTGCTCTCGCTCCCGGAGTCGGTGCTTCCCCCGCTCGAACCCGAGCCACTCGAGCCCGAGCCACTCGAGCCCGAGCCGCCCGATCCCCCGTCGTCGGAGCCGCCGCCGCCACCACCGGCGCAGCCGGCCAGCCCCGCCGCGAGGGCGGCCGCCGAGCTCCTCAGGAACGCGCGTCGTCTGTTGGACGTATCGTCCGACATCGAGCGTATCCGTGTGTGGGCCGATAATGAAGCGTTCTATGAGCGCTACGTGTCACGACTGTACATCCAATAGATTATATAGACGGTTCCGGAGTCCGAACAGACGGCGGGTTCGGCGCCGCTTCCAGTCTGTCGCGATACATAGATTCGCGCGCGACCGACCCGCGCCGTCGGCGGTCCGGACCGCTCGGTCTGTCGAGGGGTGACGGGGCGAGGATGGACGACCGTCCGGAGCCGTCGGTAGACCGGGCGGTCGGCGTCGGCCACGGCCGAGGGTCGACTCGCCGCCGGAGAAGTGGGACCGCTGAGAGTCGAACTCAGGTCCTGCGCACCCCATGCGCAGAGGATACCACTACCCTACGGTCCCTCGTCCGCTCGTCGGTGGTCGCGCCGTTAAGGGTGTCGCTTCGCCCCGGGGTCGGGGTCGACCAGCACCCGGTCGAGTTCGACGACCGTCCCGCGCTCGGCGTCGGGATCGCCCGTCAGGTCGCCCAGACAGACCGCCGCGCCGTCGGGCGTCCGACAGACAACCCGGTCGCCCCGGGCGGGCTCGCCCCGGAGGCCGCGGACGCCGGGGGCGTAGACGGGCGCGCCGTGGGCCACCTCCCGGGCCGCGCTCGGCGCGATCACGACCGTCGGCAGGTCGTCGAGCAGGGTCTCGGCGGGCGCGACCGCCTCCCGCAGCGGGTCGAGGTCGCCCTCGCGCGCGAACGCCAGCGCGTCGACGAGGTCGTGGAGCGAGACGAGCGCGCGGTCGTCGACCGGACCGGCGGCCGTCCGCCGGAGGTCGCCCATGTGCGCGCCGACCCCCAGCGCCAGCCCGAGGTCGTGACAGAGCTTCCGGACGTAGGTGCCACCCTCGCAACGCACCCGCAACAGCGCGCGGCGTCGCTCGACCTCGAGCACGTCGAGGTCGTACACCTCGCGGACCCGGAGCCGGCGGACGACCGCGCTCTTTCGCGGGGGCTTCTGGTAGAGCGGGGCGGCGAACTCGGCGACGGTCGCCTCGAGGTCGGCGGGCGCCGGGCCGTGGAGTTCGAGCACCGCGACGTACTCCTTGGGCGCGCCGCGAAAGCGACGCACGAGGCGGGTGGCGTCGCCCAGCAGGATCGGGAGCGCGCCCGTCACCTTCGGGTCGAGGGTGCCGGCGTGGGCCGCCCGGCCGACCGGCTCGGCCCCGAGGGCGACGCGGGTCTCGTCGGCCGCGTCCCGGACCCAGGCGGTCACCTGGTGGGCCGAGGGGCCGGGGGGCTTGTCGAGGGCGACGAGGCCAAAGCCAAGCAGCGCGGCGGGCGAGCGTTCGGCGGGCGGGCCACGGCCCGCGGTCATGCGGGGTCGATCTCGACCGGCGCGACGGGGGCGGGGCCCTCGTCGCCCGCCGGCCGGTAGGACTCGACGGCGACGGCGAGCAGATGCCGGACGGCGTCGGGGTCCCACCGGGCGGTATTGAGCGCGAGGTCGTAGATCGAGAGGTCGTCGATGTCGATCCCGTAGTACTCGTCGTAGCGGCCGGCCTCGCTCCGCTCGCGCCGGCGGGTCTCCTCGCGGACCCGGTCGACGGGGCCGCCCTCGCGGTCGGCGATCCGGGCGGCCCGGACGTCGAGGGGGGCGGTGAGCCAGAGCCGGAGGTCGGCGTCGTCGCCCGCCAGCCAGCCGGCCAGGCGCGACTCCAGCACCACGTCGTCGCGGTCGCGGGCGACGGCCGCCAGCCGGCGGTCCAGCGTCCGGTCGATCTCGGGGTCTGTCTCGGCGCGGGCGTTGAACTCCGCGAGGCTCAGCCCCCGGTCGGCGGCCAGCTCGCGGAAGATGTCGCCCCCGCTGACGTGCTCGTAGCCGAGCGACTCGGCGAGTCCGGCCGCGGTCGTGCTCTTGCCACTCCCCGGCGGGCCGGAGACGGTCAGCAACATGGACGCTCTCGGGCCGGGCCGGGCAAAGGTGTTTTCGCTACCCGGTCGGGCTGATGTCGATGTTCAGCCCCTTGCGGATGATCTGGGTGAACCCCATCGAGCAGAGGAAGTACCAGACGATCCAGACCTGGATCGGCCCGATCGCGCCCTCCTTCCAGTTGACCGTCCCGCGGAGCGGGATGACGATCTCGCCGAACGTGCCACTGGACGGGTCACCGATCCCGATCGACCAGTACATCCACAGGAAGACCGGGATGGTCAGGAACATGATCCAGACCATCGGGCGGAACTGCTCTTTGAACATCCCGATCTGGTCGCCCATCATGTCCATCTGCTCGTCCTGGATCCGGTCGAGCTCCTCCTGGTCGTCGCGCTCTTTGGCCCGCTTGCGCCGGTCCTGGAGCGCCTGCATCTGCTCCTGGTAGGCGGCCATCTTCTCCGTGTTCATCAGGTTGGCCTGCAGGAGCGTCGAGTACAGCCCCGTCCCGACCGCAAGGATCATCACGACCGCGTAGAACGGGAGGATCGTCTCCATCGGGCCCAACAGGAGGTCCATCGTCCCCCCGATCGCGTCCTGGAGGGGCTGCCAGGAGTACGCGACGAAGAAGCCGACGGTGACCACCGCCGCGCCCTTGTCGTAGATCGACCACGAGGAGTCGCCGGTCTCGGTCCCGTCCGCGTCGTCCTCGTCGTCGGTCAGCGCGTCCTCGATCGCCGCGCGGTCGGCGAACTCGAAGCCCGCCTCGCCGTCGACCAGCAGGCCCTGCTCGATCAGCCGGCCCCACTGGCCGCTGGTGAGGTCGTCGCGGACGTCGACCCACCGGACCGTCCCGTCCTCGGCGGCCTCGAGGGTCGTCTCGAGCGCCGCCCGCATCTCGGGGTCACCCTCGACGAGCCCCCGCACCGTCTCTCGGGTCCGTGCCATCGACGGCTCGTACGCGGCCGGCGGTAAAAAGGGTCGTCTCTCGGGCCTAGCCGTCGATCGCCGCGACCAGCCGGTCGAAGACCTCCTCGGGGCTGCCCTCGCCGTCGACCGTGACCAGCCGGCCGGCCTCGCGGTAGCGCTCGACCACGGGGGCCGTGTTCTCCTCGTAGACGCGCAGGCGCTCGCGCACCGTCTCCTCGCCGTCGTCCTCGCGCTGGATCAGATCGGCGCCACACTCGTCACAGACCCCCTCCGTCGCGGGCGGGGAGAACTCGACGTGGTAGTTCGCCTCACACTCCGGACAGACCCGCCGTCCGGTGAGCCGGCCCACCAGCTCCTCGCGGTCCACCTCCAGCAGGATCACCGCGTCGAGGTCGGTCATCCCCGAGAGCGTCTCGGCCTGGTCGAGGTTCCGGGGGTAGCCGTCGAGCACGAAGCCGTCGGCCGACGACAGCGCGGCGTCGACGATCTCGTCGACCACGGGATCGGGGACGAGCTCGCCCGCCTCCATGAACTCCCGCGGGGTGCCGTACTCGGTCTCCATGTCGCGGTTCGCACGCAGCGCCGCCCCCGTGGTGACGTGCTCGACGCCGTAGCGCTCGGCGAGTCGCTCGCTCTGGGTTCCCTTGCCCGCCCCCGGCGGTCCGAGCAGGAGGATCCGTGGTTCGCTCACGGGCCGAGACTGTGTGGCCTCGGGTATAGGTCGTGCGAAACGTCGCGCCCCGGCGGTACCGGCAAACCTCGTCGCGGGGGCGAGGACTAAGAGGGAGAGCGGGGACGTGCGTGCAGATGGCGGAGGTGTCACGACGCGACGGCGAGTCGGTGGTGGGTCGCGCGGCGGCCGCGTGGACCGGGCTCGACCGGGGCTGGCGCGCCGCGGCGCTCGGACTCGCGCTCGTCGCGGGCCACGCGCTCGTGTAGCCGTGGCCGACGAGACCCGCCCGCTCCGGGCCGCGCTTCCCGGGCTGGGGCTGCTCGCCGTCGTCGCGCTCGTCGCCGACCTCGTCGCGGGCGTCGTGCCCGGCGCGAGCGCCATCGTCGTCGCCGTCGCGCTCGGGGCCGTCCTCGGCAACGCCGTCGGGACGCCCGACTGGGCCGCGGCCGGGCTCGACCGTCACAAGCTCCTGCTCGAAACGGGGGTCGTGTTGCTGGGCGCGAGCGTCTCGGTCGCCGACCTCCTCACCTCGGGGCCGACCGTCGCGGGGCTGGTGGTCGCGACGGTCGCGTGCGGGCTGGTCGCGGTCGAACTGCTCGGACGGCGCGGGTTCGGGCTGGGCGCGGAGACCGCCTCCCTGCTGGCCGCGGGCGCGAGCATCTGTGGCGTGAGCGCCGTCGTCGCCGTCGCCGGCTCGATCGACGCCGACGGCGAGCGCATCACCGTCGTCGCCGCGACCGTCCTGTTGTTCGACGCCGTGACGCTCGTCGTCTTCCCCGCGCTGGGCGAGGCGCTCGCGCTCCCCGCCCGGCAGTTCGGCGTCTGGGCCGGGCTGAGCATGTTCTCCACCGGCCCGGTCGCGGCCGCGGGCTTCGAACACTCCGCGGCGGCCGGCCGGTGGGCCACCCTCACGAAGCTGGCGCGCAACGCCCTGATCGGCGTGGTCGCGGTGGGCTACTCGCTTCGCTACGCCCGCCGCCACGCCGGGGAGACCGAGCGCGAGCGAGGCGCCGTCGCCCGCGTCTGGCACCGCCTGCCGAAGTTCCTGCTCGGGTTCGCCGCCGTCGCCGCCGTCGCGAACCTCGGGCTGCTCGACGCCGCGACCCGGTCGGCCGTCGCGGGCACCGCCGACTGGCTGTTCGCGCTCGCGTTCGCCGGCCTCGGCTTCGACGTCCGCCTCGCCCGGATGCGCGAGGCCGGGCTCGCACCCGTCGGGGTCGTGCTCGCGTATCTGGTCGCCGTCTCGACGGTCACCCTCGCGCTCGTCACGACGCTCGTGCCGGCCTGATTTTTGCCCGTCCGGCGCGAACGGCGACCGTGACCCGCTTCGACGCCGCCGACCCGACCGAGCGCCGCAAGCTCGTCGCCGACGCCGTGCGCGCCCACCGCCGGCGGTCGAGCCCCTTCCTCACCGTCGAACTCGATCCCGCGGCGGTCGACGCCTCCGCCGACGCGGAGAGCGTGCCTGCTGGCGCGGAGAGCGCGCCCGCCGGCGCGGAGAGCG
>CAZMLQ010000042.1:5556-15507 GCA_964567195.1 uncultured Haloferacaceae archaeon
CGGAGAGCGCGCCCGCCGGCGCGGAGAGCGCGCCCGCCGGCGACGACGGGCGAGCGGTCCCCTGGATCCAGTTCGCGGAGGACACGTTCAACCTCGACTGCACCGACGCCGAGCTCGACGCGCTGGAGGCGCTTCTCGAGGCGTTCCCGGAGTTCCGGATCGACGCGCTCGACTCGCCCGAGGGCGCCGACGGGACGAACGTCCGGCTGACGGCCCGGTCGGACGCCAACCGACTGGCGGCGTTCGTCGACCGGGCGTTCCCGGCGGTCTACGGCGCCCCCGAGGGCTACCGTCTCTGGGTCGTCACGGTGTAGCGCCCCGCCCGCGGTCGAACTACATAAGCGACTCCGGCGCGAGCGGTCGGACGTGACACCACGATCGTCGACCGCTCGCCGTCCGGGAGGGGGCGGCCGATGACGGACCCGGGAGTGTCGCCTTTCGCCCGCGCCGTCGTCCCGGTGGCGGGGACGGCGGACGCCGCCACGACCGCGGCGGCCGCGCTACCACGGATCGCGGCCGCGGGGGGCCGGGCGCTCGTCGTCTACGTCGTCGAGAAGGCCGGCGGGGCGCCCGACAAGGCCTCCGTCGAACAGCGCGAGGCCGTGGCCGAGGAGGCGTTCGACGCCGTCCGCGACCGGGCGAGCGCCGCCGACCTCGGCGTCGAGATCGAGACCGAGATCCGCTACGGCACCGACGTGGCCGACGCGATCCAGACCGCCGCGGCCGAGGCCGACGCCACCGCCATCGTGTTCGTCCCGCGGGCGGGGAGCGCGTGGGCCGACCTCCTCACCGGCGGGGTCAGACGCGACCTCGTGACCGACAGCGACGTGCCGGTGATCGTCCTGCCCGACCCCGACGAGGACCGCGACGACGGGGACGGGAACGAGGACGAGGACGGGGACGGGGGTGAGCCGGCGTGAGCGGCGAGGACGAGGAACTCGCGAAAGACCTCGGCCCGCTGGCGGCGCTGACCATCGGCGTCGGCACGATGATCGGCGCGGGCATCTTCGTGCTGCCGGGCATCGTCGTCGAGCGGATCGGCCCGCTCGCGGCGGTGGCGTTCGTGCTGGGGGGCGTGCTCGCGATGTTCACCGCGCTCTCGGCCTCGGAGCTGGGCACCGCGATGCCGAAGTCCGGCGGGGCGTACTACTACGTCAACCACGGGCTCGGGCCGCTGTTTGGCTCGGTCGCGGGCTGGGCCAACTGGATCGGCCTGGCCTTCGCCTCCTCGTTCTACATGGCCGGCTTCGGCACCTACATCGCCCGGCTCGGCGGCTTCGACCCCGAGGCGGTGGTGCTCGATCTGCTCGGGCTCGCGGTGATCACCAACGCGAAGGCCGTCGCCCTGGTCGGCGCGGCGCTTTTCATCCTCGTCAACTACGTCGGCGCGAAGGAGACGGGCACGCTCCAGAACATCGTCGTGATCACGCTGGTGGCGATCCTCGCGGTGTTCACCGCCTTCGGCGTGCTCGACGCCGACGTCCAGACGCTACGCCCGATCGCCCCCGCGGGCTACGGCGATCTCCTGCCGGTGACGGGGCTGATCTTCGTCTCGTATCTCGGCTTCGTCCAGATCACCTCGGTCGCCGAGGAGATCAAGGATCCGGGCCGGAACCTCCCGCGTGCGGTGATCGGGAGCGTGCTCATCGTCACCGTCGTCTACGCGCTCGTCCTGCTGGTCGTGCTTGCGGCGGTGCCGAACGAGGTGGTCGCCGGCTCCGACACCGCGATGGTCGACGCCGCGGGGCTGATCATGGGGCCGATCGGGGCCGCCGCCCTGCTGTTTGGCGGTCTGCTCGCGACCGCCTCCTCGGCCAACGCGAGCATCCTCGCCTCCTCGCGCATCAACTTCGCGATGGGCCGGGACGGGCTGGTGGTCGAGAAGCTGAACGACATCCACCCCCGCTTTGGCACCCCCTACCGCTCGATCGCGATCACCGGCGCGTTGATCCTGCTGTTCATCGTCTTCGGCGATCTCGTCCTGCTCTCGTCGGTCGGCTCGGCGCTTCATCTGATCATCTACGCGCTGCTCAACGTCGCGCTGATCGTGATGCGGACGGCCGATCCCGACGAGTACGAGCCCAGCTACGAGGTGCCGTTCTACCCGATCGTCCCCGTGCTCGGGGCGATCTTCTCGTTCGCCCTGATCGTCTTCATCGAGCCGAACGCGGTCGTGCTCTCGTTCGGGCTGGCCGCGTTCGCCGTCCTCTGGTACCTCCTCTACGCCCGCACCCGGACGACCAAGCAGGGCATCCTCGGCCAGTACGTCCTCTCGCGCGCCGACGAGATGCCCGAGGCCGCCGTCACCGCCGCCTCCTCGGTCCAGCCCGACGGCGGCGAGTACCGGGTGATGGTGCCACTCGCCAACCCCGAGCACGAGCAGGATCTCATCACGCTCGGGAGCGCGCTCGCGAAACAGCGCGGCGGCCGGGTCGTCGCGGTCAACATCGTCCAGGTGCCCGACCAGACCGCCCTCGAGTCCGCCCGCGAGCAGGAGACCCACGAGGCGGCCCACGAGCTCCTCCGGCGGGCCCGGGCCGACGCCGAGACGTTCGGGGTCGACGTCGAGACCCACACCGTCCTCTCGCACCGCTCGTTCGAGGAGGTGTTCGACGCCGCCCGCCAGTACGACGCCGACGTGACGGTGATGGGCTGGGGCGCCAACAGCCACGGCTCGCCCGGCCGCGCCGAGAGCGCCGTCGACGAGCTCGCCCACTCGCTACCCTGTGACTTTCTCGTCCTCCGGGACCGCGGGTTCGACCCCTCGCGCATCCTCGTCCCCACCGCCGGCGGGGCGGGCTCGGACCTCTCGGCCGAGGTGGCGTCGCTGTTGCGCGCCGAGTACGGCTCCGAGGTCGCGGTGCTCCACGTCGCCGACGACGAGCGCGAGGGCGAGGCCTTCCTCGCCGAGTGGGCCGCCGAACACGGGCTCGGGGACGCCGAGTTGCTCGTCGAGACCGGCGACGTCGAGGCCGCCATCGAGCGCCACGCCGCCGACGCCTCGATGCTCGTCGTCGGCGCCACCGAGCGGGGGCTGCTCTCTCGGCTCCTCAGCGGGACGCTCGTGCTCGACGTCGTCGAGGATGTCGACTGCTCCGTCCTGCTGGCCGAGCGCCGGGACGAGCGCGGGCTGATCGAGCGCCTGTTCGGCTGAGCCCGTGTCAGAGCGCCCGACGGCGGACCCCCGCGCGGGGCCCGGCGACGCCCCGGACCGCCGGGGCGTCCAGGCGCTCAACCTGGCCGTCTTCGCGCTCGCGCTCGCGCACGCGCTCGCGACCTGGCCGCCCGGCGCCGTGCTCGCGCTGTTCTGTGGCGGGGCCGTCACGGCCGTCGTCGCCGAGGCCGCCGTCACGTCGCTCGGCCTGCTCGATCACCGGCTGTGCCCGCAGGTCGCCGGCGTGCCGGTGACGGTCGTGCTGGCGTGGCCGGGGCTCGTCTACGTCGCCCTCCGGTCGGCCCGGGCGCTCGTCACCGATCCGCTCGCGGCCGTCGCGCTGGCCGCCGGGCTCGCCGCCACCGCCGACGCCCTGATCGAGCCCCGGATGGTCACGCGGGGCGCGTGGGCCTACCCGCCGTCGCCGCTCTCGCGCCCGCGCCTGTGGGGCGTGCCGTGGTGGAACGCCGTCGGCTGGCTCGTGATCGTCGCCCTGACGGCGAGTTACCCCCTCGCCGTCCGGTGACGCGCGGACAGCAAGGCTGAAACCCCCCGCCGTCGGTGGACGGCCGTGGGCCTGCTCCGCTCGGCGTTCGGCGCGGACGGCGACGTGATCGACGACCGGAACTTCCGGCTGCTGATGGCCGCCTCGCTCGTCTCGCCGCTTGGCACCGCCGTCGTCTCGCCGATCCTCGACTCGCTGACCGGCGTGTTCGGCGTCGGCGAGGCGCGGATCGGGCTGCTCGTCGCCGTCTTCACCGCCCCGTCGATCCTGCTGATCCCCGTCGTCGGCGTGCTCTCGGACCGCGTGGGCCGCCGGCCGGTGCTCGCGGCCGGGCTGGCGCTGTACGGCGGCGCCGGCCTGGCCGTCGCGCTCGTCGACGAGTTCCGGATCGTCCTCCTGCTCCGCCTGCTCCAGGGTGTCGGCTACTGCGGCGTCGGGCCGGTGCTGATCACCGCCGTGGGCGACCTCTACGAGGGGGCCCGCGAGGCGACCGCCCAGGGCGTGCGCTTCACCACCGTCGGCCTGGCCCTGACCGGCGCCCCGCTCGCGGCCGGCGCGCTGGTCGGGCTGGCGTGGCAGTACCCGTTCGTCCTCTACGGGCTGGGTCTGCCAGCGGCCGTCGCGGTCTGGCTGGGCTTCGACGAGCCCGCGGACCGCGACGGCGACGGGCCGGCCGACCTCCGCGCGACCGGCGCCACGCTCGTCGAGCCGCGGGTGGTGCTCACGCTGGTCGGGCGGGCAACCCCCTCGTTCGTCTGGTTTGCCTTCCTGACCTACGCCTCGATCGTGGTGGTGCGCCTGCTCGACGGGAGCGCCCCCGTCGCCGGCGCGGTGGTCGCGGCGGCCAGCCTGGGCTCGTCGGTCGGGGCGACCCAGGTCGGCCGGCTGACCGCCGCGGCCGACGGCCGACGGGTCCCGACCGTCGCGGGCGTCGTGGCGACGGCGCTGGGTCTGGGCGGGCTGGCGGTCGCGCCCGGGATCCTCGCCGCCGGGCTCGGGGCCGCCGTCGGCGGCGTGGGTTTTGGCGTCGCGCTCACGCTGTTCCGGTCGGAGATGACCCGTCTCGCCCCCGAGCGGAGCCGTGGCGGACTGGTGAGCGTCGGCGAGGCGGTCGGCCGGATCGGCTCGACGACCGCCCCCGTCGTCGCCGGCGCGGCGGTGGCGTTCGCGCGGCCGACGCTTGGCTTCGGGGGCGCCGTCCGCGCCGCGCTCGGCGGAGCGACGGCGCTCGCGCTGATCGTCGGCGTCGCCTGCGTCCTGCTCGCGGCCCGCCTGCCCGCGCCGGCCGGCTCGCCGGCCGCCCGGGGGGCGTCCGAGCCCGCGGACTAGGACGAGGGGGAGAGCGAGGGCTCGGTCGCGGTCGCGTCGCCGAGGTCGCGACGCATCGCGATCTCGAACCAGGGACAGAGCCGGAGCTGGCGGTAGTGGCGCGGGTGCTCGAACAGCTCGTCGTAGTCGACCCAGAGCAGACCGCCGATCTCGGCGGGATCGGGATCGAGCGAGGGGGCGGGCTCGTCGAGGGTCATCTTCAGGACGGCACAGACCTCCCACTCGAGGCCGGCGTTCTCGTAGTGGCGCCGGTACTCGAAGCGGTCGGTCACCCGGAGGTCGTCGTACCGGGCCGGGCCGACGCCGAGCTCCTCGGTGAGTCGCTGTGCGGCCGCGTCGATCTGTGACTGGCCCTCGGTGGGGTGGGAGGCGACGGTGCCGTCCCAGTGGGTGTCCCAGAGGCGCTTCTCGGCCGCCCGGCGCGCGAGCAGAAGCCGGTCGCTCGCGTCGAAGACCAGACAGGTGAACGCGCGGTGTCTGACCCCCTCTCCGGTGTGGGCCGCGAGCCGGTTGACCGTCCCCGTGGGCGTGTCGTCGGCGTCGACGGCCACGACCTCCTGTGCGGCGTTGTCGTGGTCGGCCCCCGCCTCGGAGCTCGCCTCCGTCCCCGCGTCGTCGCGTGTGCTCATACCCGCCCCACGCCGACGAGGGTCGAGAAGGCTTCGGTGCCGGCCCGGCTCTCAGCCGATCCGCTCGTCGAGGATCAGCCGGGTCTCGGTCCCCCGGACCGCGTCGCGATCGCGCGCCCGCGAGATGATCTCGTTGACCGCCGCCGTGTCGGCGGCGTCGACGACGAGCACCACGTCCTCCTCGCCCGAGACCTGCCAGACGAAGTCGACCTCGGGCCAGTCGGCCAGCGCCGCCGACACCTCGGCGGTGTCGACATCGACCGCCACCGACAGCTCGATCATCGCCTTGACGTTGCCGGTCCGGGTGGCGACGGTGAAGCGCTCGATCACCCCCTCCTCGCAGAGCCGTTCGACCCGGTTGCGGACGGTCCCCTCCGAGGTGTCGACCCGGTCCGCGATCTCCGTGTACGGCGTGCGGGCGTCCCGTCGGAGGACGGCGAGGATCCGCCGGTCCAGGTCGTCCATGCGCCGGCTCTGGACGGCGGCCGACTTGGGGGTTACGAATTTCGTAACCGAGCTTCGAAAGCAAGGCTTATACGCGGGCGAAGGGTCCACGTCTCGTAATGTCGGACGCCTACATCGCGCTGGCCGACGGCGAGGGCGAGGGGCGGGTGGTCGAGGCCCGCGCCCGCGTCCCCGGCCGGACCCGCGGGGAGCTGGTCTTCACCACCGCCTACACCGGCTACGAGGAGAGCCTCACCGACCCCTCCTACGAGGAGCAGGTGCTGACGTTCTCGTACCCGCTGATCGGCAACTACGGCGTCCGAGCCGAGCGCTTCGAGTCCGACCGCGTCCACCCCCGGGCGGCGGTCGCCCGCGAGTTCACCGACGAGGTGGTCGCGTGGCTCGCCGACGAGGACGTACCCGCGATCGACCACCTCGACACCCGCGATCTGGTCACCTCGATCAGAGAGCGCGGGGCGATGCGCTGTGGGATCGCCGCCGGCCCCGACGCCACGCCGGACGACGCCCGCACCGAGCTCGCGGCCTGTCCGGGCATGAGCGAACACGTCGACATCGGCGCCAGCGTCAGCGTGACCGAGCCCGAGCGCCACGGCGACGGCGACGACGGCGACGTGTCGGTGGCCCTGCTCGACTGTGGCGCCAAGGACTCGATCCGGCGGTCGCTGGTCGAGCGCGGCGCCACCGTCCACGTCCTCCCCTACGACGCGACCGAGGCCGACGTGGCGGCGGTCGACCCCGACCTCGTCTTCGTCTCGAACGGGCCGGGCGATCCCGAGAACTACGAGGCCGCCGAGGCGCTGGTCGAGGCCCGCGCCGGCGAGACGCCGATCGCGGGGATCTGTCTCGGCCAGCAGGTGGTCGCCAACGCCCTCGGGGGCTCGACGGCGAAGATGGAGTTCGGCCACCGCGGCGTCAACCAGCCGGTGCGCGATCTCTCGACCGGTCGGGTGGTGATGACGACACAGAACCACGGCTACACGGTCGCCGAGCCCGGCGACGCGCTCGACGTGACCCAGGTGAACGTCAACGACGACACCGCCGAGGGGCTCGCCAACGACGACCTCGGCGTGATCACCCGCCAGTACCACCCCGAGGCCCACCCTGGCCCCCACGACTCGCTCGACTTCTTCGACGACGTGCTGGCGATGGCCCGCGACGGGGAGTAGGTCGCCGCCGCGACCGGACGCGGGTCGCCGCCGCGACCGGTGTATCGCGTCGCTGGCGGGCGATTCGGACGGATCGGCAGGGTCGGCAGGTTTTTGTGACCGTTCGCCCACCACGGCCCATGGTCACGGTGCGGGCGCCCGCCACCAGCGCCAACCTCGGCAGCGGCTTCGACGTGTTCGGGGTCGCGCTGGGTCGCCCGGCCGACGTGATCCGGGCCGAGCGCGCCGACCGCACCACCATCGAGCTGACCGGCGCCGGCAGCGAGTTCATCCCCGAGGATCCGGCCGAGAACACCGTCGGCGCGGTCGCCCGGGCGCTCGACGCCCCCGCCCACATCCGGATCGACAAGGGGGTCCGTCCTTCCTCCGGGCTGGGCTCGTCGGCCGCCTCCGCCGCCGCGGCCGCGGTCGCGCTCAACGAGCTCTACGACCGCGGGCTCTCGCGGCGCGAACTCGTCCCCGTCGCCGGCGAGGGCGAGGCCGTCGTCTCCGGCGCCGCCCACGTCGACAACGTGGCGCCCGCGCTGCTGGGCGGGTTCACCATCGCCGCCGACCGGGTGACGAGCGTCGACACCGCCATTCCGCTGGTGGCCTGTCTGCCGGAGATCGCCGTCTCCACCCGCGACGCCCGCGAGGTGGTGCCCGACGAGGCCTCGATGGCCGACCTCGTCGACACCGTCGGCCGGGCGGCGACGCTCGTCGCCGGCGCCTGCCGGTCCGATCCCGACCTCGTCGGCGCGGGGATGGGCGGGGGCGTCGTCACCCCCGCCCGGGCGGCGCTGATCACCGGCTACGAGGCGGTCAGCGAGGCCGCGATCGCCGCCGACGCCACCGGCGTCACCGTCAGCGGCGCCGGCCCCTCGGTGCTCGCGGCCTGTCGTCGGGGCGATCGCCGGGCCGTCGCGGCTGCCATGCTCGATGCCTTCGCCGACGCCGGGATCGAGGCCCGCGCCTACCAGACCGAGGTGGGACGCGGGGCGACGCTGTACTAGCGCGAGAACGAGATCACGGGCGCGACGCGGGACGAGACGAGCCGGGTGCGACGCCCGGGCGGTCGTGGCCGGCTAGACGCCGCGGCCCTGGAGTTGCTCTTCCTCGGACATCGCCTCGTTTGGCTGGCCGCTCATGCCCTTGCCCGGCGACTTGGCGATCTCTTTCAGCACGTCGGGGTTGTCGTAGTTGTTGACGGCCTCGACGATCGCCTCGCCCATCGCGGGCGGGTTCTCGGCCCCGAAGATGCCCGAGCCGACGAAGATGCCGTCACAGCCGTGGTGCATCATCAGGGCGGCGTCGGCCGGCGTCGCGATACCGCCGGCGGCGAAGTTGACGACCGGGAGTCGCTCCATCTCGGCCGCCCGGTGGGTCAGCTCGCGGGGCGCGCCGTGCTCGCGGGCCCACTCGTCGCGCTCCTCGTAGCTCATGCCGGTGAGCGTCCGGATCGCGCGCTGGATGTTGCGCTGGTGGGTGACGGCCTGGTTCACGTCGCCGGTGCCGGCCTCGCCTTTCGTGCGGATCATCGCCGCGCCCTCGTCGATACGGCGGAGTGCCTCGCCGAGGTTGCGCGCGCCACAGACGAACGGGGATGTAAACTCACGCTTGTCGATGTGGTACTTGTCGTCTGCGGGGGTCAGCACCTCGGACTCGTCGATCATGTCGACGCCAATCGCTTCCAAGATCTGCGCTTCGGTGCGGTGGCCGATCCGAGACTTTCCCATGACTGGGGTCGACACGCTCTCTAGAATCCGCTTTACCTCCACTGGATCCGGCATCCGAGCCACGCCACCGCGCTTGCGGATGTCAGCCGGAACAGCCTCCAGAGCCATCACAGCGACTGCGCCACACTCCTCGGCGATCCGCGCCTGTTCGGCGGTGACGACATCCATGATAACCCCGCCTTTTTGCATGCGAGCGAAGCCGCGCTTAACTAACTCAGTCCCACGGCGGAGAGTCTCCAAATCAGTCTCCTTGGCCATAAATTACCTATGTGCGGCGGTTACTTAACGGGCCCGACACCGGACCAGCAGAGGCACGCGCGGCCCGCAGTTGAACGCCAGCGCACGACAAAAGGGCTATGTGCACGCCTCGGCAATCATCGGTATGCGCACGCGCTGGCTGATCCTATTGCTGTTAGCCATCCCACTAGCGGATGCCCTGTTTCTGGTGGTCGTCGCCGACGCGGTGGGCTGGCAGATCACCGTCGCACTGGTGGTGCTAACCGCGCTGGTCGGGACGCTACTCGTCCGCGCAGAGGGGCGACACACACTCCGAAAGATCCAGCGACGCCTCCAGGAGGGACAGATCCCGACCGACGAGTTGTTGGACGGTGCCATGTTGATCGCCGCCGGCGCGTTCCTGCTGACGCCAGGGCTGGTGACCGATACCATCGGCTTCCTGCTCGCAGTTCCGCTCTCCCGGTTGCCGATCCGGGAAGCGCTCAAGCGCGGCCTCGTGAAACCGTATCTGGAGCGAAAAACCGACGGGCTTCTCTCCGGCGCAGTCTGGACGAGTGGCTTTCCTGGCTCAGAGGGCGGCGCCGGCAGTCCCGGCACTGATGGCGCCGGCGATTCCGGCCCCGGCGGCCACGGCGGCTTTAGCGCGCAGGTGGGGTTCGGGGGCGATTCGGGGGTCGGCGGCGAAGGGTCTGATAGCGAATCGGGGGAGAAAACGTACGATGTGGACCCCGAGGAATACACGTTCGAAGAG
>CAZMLQ010000043.1:0-15355 GCA_964567195.1 uncultured Haloferacaceae archaeon
GCCAACGGGTCGAGCAGCCCCTCGACGGCCGTGTAGGGGTCGGTCTCGCCCCGCCTGACGGCGTCGGCCAGCTCCTCGACGCCGCCGCGGCGCTCGAGATCGCGCTCCAGCATCGCGGTCAGATCGGCGCGCAGCAGCCGGCGGATCTCGGTCGCGTGGCGCCGACGGGCGCGTTCGGCCAGCCGGCCGGTCGAGCACAGCCACGAGCGGTGGTCGGCCAGCGCGTCGCACAGCGCCTCGACCCCCTCGCCGCGGGTGGCGACCGTCTCGAGCACCGGCGGCTCCCAGCCCTCGCTCTGCTCGTCGTCCGCGTCCGTCCTGCCCTCGCCCTCGCCCTCGCTCTCGCCCGTCGCCGTGGGTCGCCGTCCACCCCCCGCGCCGTGGTGGCCGACCTCGGCCGGAACCGAGCCGTCGCGCAGCGAGAGCATCTCGCGCAGATCCGCGACGGTCGTGGCCGCCCCGTCGAGGTCGGCCTTGTTGACGACGAAGACGTCGCCGATCTCGAGGATGCCGGCCTTGAGCATCTGGACGTCGTCGCCCGCGCCCGGCTGGACGAGCACGACGACGGTGTCCGCGGTCCGGACCACGTCCACCTCGTTCTGTCCGGCGCCGACCGTCTCGACGATCACGACATCCTTGCCGAACGCGTCGAGCGCCGTGACGGCGTCGCCGGTCGCGGTCGCCAGCCCCCCGAGGGTGCCACGGGCGCTCATCGAGCGGACGAACACGTCCATGTCGCCGACGGTCGCACCCATCCGGATCCGGTCGCCCAGCACCGCGCCGCCGGTGTACGGCGACGAGGGGTCGACCGCGACCACCCCGACCGTCTCGCCGCGGTCGCGGTGGGCCAGCGCCAGCCGATCGACCAGCGTCGACTTGCCCGTGCCGGGGCTGCCCGTGATCCCGACCACCGCCGCGTCGCCCGCGTGTGGGTGGAGGGCGGCGACCAGATCGCGGTGGCCGGGCGCCCGGTTCTCGATCCGGGTGATTGCGCGGGCCAGCGCCCGGTGGTCGCCGTCGAGCACCGCGGCGGCCAGGTCGTCGGTCTCGTCCCGGTCCGGGTCCGCGCTCATCGACCGCCCGGACCGTCGGCGTCCGTCTCGGCCGCCCCGTCCCGGGGGACGTTCCGCCTGACGAACGCGACGGTCTCGCTCATCGGCGTGCCGGGACCGAACACCTCGGCGACGCCCATCTCCTTCAGCCCGGACACGTCGCCGTCGGGGACGATCCCGCCGACGAGCACGAGCGTCTCCTCGAGCGCGTCGTACTCGGCCAGTCCATCGAGGATCCGCGGGACGAGGGTGTTGTGCGCGCCCGAGAGGATCGAGACGCCGAGCACGTCGACGTCCTCCTGGACGGCCGCGCGCACGATCTCGTCGGGCGAGCGGTGGAGCCCGGAGTAGACGACCTCGAAGCCGGCGTCGCGGAAGGCCCGGGCGATGACGTGGGCGCCGCGGTCGTGGCCGTCCAGCCCGACCTTGGCGACCAGACACCGGATCGGGCGCTGGCGCTCCCGTCCTGCGCTCATGGCGTCGTCTTGGCCGGCCGGGCGTTTGACTCTACCGCCGGTCGGGGCCCTGGTCCCGGCGCGCCCGCTCCCCGCCCGCGTCGTCGGCCGCCCCCGTGGCCCCGGGGCCGACGTGCTCGTCGAGGAACTCGACGACGGCGGTGTAGGCCTCGACCCGATTCTCGAGCTTCGAGAGGCCGTGACCCTCGTCCTCGAAGATCAGCTCCCGGACCGCCACCCCCCGCTCGCGGGCGGCGTCGGCGACCTGCCGGGCCTCGCCGACCGGCACCCGGGGGTCGTTGGCGCCGTGGATCACGAACAGCGGGGCCTCGAGCCGGTCGATCCGCGTGATCGGGCTGAGACGCTCGAGCAGCTCGCGGTCCTCGGCGAGCGAGCCGTACTCGGCCTCGCGGAGCGACCGCCGCCAGTCGCCGGTGTTCTCGAGGAAGGTGACGAAGTTCGCGATGCCGACGATATCGATCCCCGCGGCCCAGAGCTCCGGCTGCTCGGTCAGCGCCGCGAGCGTCATGTAGCCGCCGTAGGAGGCGCCCATCACCGCGATCCGGTCGGGATCGACCGCCGGGTGGTCGTGGAGCCACTCGACGCCGGCCCGGAGGTCCGCGACCGCGTCCGGCCGGCGCTCGCGGTCGTCGAGCGCGGCGTACTCCCGGCCGTAGCCCGCCGAGCCCCGGACGTTGGGCTCGAACACCGCGTAGCCACTCGCCAGCAGGTACTGCGTGACCGGGGCGAACGAGGGGCGGCGCTGGGACTCCGGCCCGCCGTGTACGTCGACGACCACCGGCGTCTCGCCGTGGCCGGTGTCGCTCTCGGGCAGCGAGAGAAACGCCGGCACCGCCAGCCCGTCGTGGCTGGGGTATCGCACCAGCTCCGGCCCGACGAACGTGTCCGGGGGGATGCCGGCCGTCCCCGCCCGCGTCCAGCGCGTGCTCGCCCCGTCGCCGTCGACGGCGTGGACGTTCGTGGCCGCCGTCCGCCCGGACGCGCTCGCGACGTACTCGAACCCGACGCCCGCGTCCGGGGGTGCCCACGACACCCCGCCGGCGACGCCGCGGGCCAGCCCGTCGGCGGCGGCCGCGTCGACGACCCGGCCGCCGTCGAGCCGGCCGGCGGTCAGTTCGGTGTAGCCATCGACGTTCCGGGAGTAGGCGATTCGGCCGGTGGCGGCGTCGACCGAGACGCCGTCGACGTTCCAGCCCTCACCGTCGACGACCACCTCGCCGGTTCCGTCGGCGACCGACAGCCGCTCGAGCCGGAGTCGGTCGCTCGCCCGATCGGTGACGACGTAGAGCCACTCGCCCGCCGGTCCCCACTCGACGCCGCCGTAGCGGGCCTCGTCCGCCGGCTCGGTCACCTGCCGGCGCTCGCCGGTCCCGAGGTCGAGCACGTGGACGTCCTGGTCGTAGCTGGAGCGCGATTCGACCAGCGCGAGACGGTCGCCCCCGGGGCTCCAGCCCGCCACGTCGAACCAGCCGTCGGTCTCGAACACGCGCTCGTCGGTCCCGGGCTCGCGGCCCGCGACGTACACGTCGAACGCGCCCCGGTCGCGGCGGTTGGCGGCGAACGCGATCCGGTCGCCGTCGGGTGCCCAGCCGCCCCAGCGGTGTTTGGCCTCGGGGCGGTCGGTCAGGGGGACCAGCCGGCCGGTCGCGGGGACGAGCCGGAACAGCTGGACCCGCTCGTCGCCGCCCTCGTCCCGGCCGAAGACGAGCTCGGGGCGCTCGGGTGAGAACTCGACCGACGTGACGCGGTTCTCGCCGAACGTCCGCTGGTCCGGCCAGGCGCCGGGCCCCGCGACCGTCCAGACCTGCGGGACGCCGGTCACGTCGTGGAGGACGGCGAGCTCGCCGTCCGGCCCCACCGTCGCGCCGTAGGCGCTGCGGACGTCGAGGTAGCGCTCGACGCCCGGCGTCGGAGCCGGATCGGGTTTCCGGTCCTGGTTCTGGCCCTCGCCGTCGCCGCCGGTGTCGGTGCCGGTGCCGGTGTCGGTGTCGGTCACGACCGGCGGTCGGCCCGCGCGGACAAAACGGTTCGTGCGGGCGGGGCCTACAGCAGGCCTTCGGCCCGCATCGCCTCGATCACGTCGTCGACGAGCGCCTCGGCCGTCTCGTAGGGGAACGACTGGTGGCCGCCAAGGTTCGCCGCCAGCTCCATCGCGGTGAACGTCCGGTCGCCGGCCTCGAACGTCGTCGTCGGTCCGTCCGGCAACACCGGCACCAGGTCCATCCGGTCGGTGACCGGGAACTCGGCGTCCGCGAGCGCGTCCATGAGCTCCCCCCGGAGGTCCTGCTCGGCGGCGTCGGTCATGACCCGCCCTGGCGACGAGAGGCGCAAAAGGGTTGCGGAACGCGCCCGCGCGGGCCGAACCGGTGGATTCAGTACGGCCGGTCGCCGAGGCCGAGACATGAGCGACCCCCACGTCTCCCGGCGGGCGCTGCTCCGGGGTGTCGGCGTCGGCGGCGCGGCGGTGGTCGGGGCGGCGGCCGCCGAGCCGGTCGCGGCCCAGCCCTCCTTCGACGGGTGGATGGCGGACGTCGGCAACTACGACGAGGTCGCGGACGCGACCGGTCAGGACGAGGTGACGGTCGCGGTCGGGGCCGAGGGCAACGGCGGCGCGTTCGGCTTCGATCCGGCGGCGGTCCAGGTCGATCCCGGCACCACGATCGTCTGGGAGTGGACCGGCGAGGGCGGCCAGCACAACGTGATCGCCCAGGACGGCGCCTCCTTCGGGTCCGAGACCGTGACCGAGGCGGGCTACACCTTCTCCCAGACACCCGAGTCCGAGGGCGTGATCACGTACTACTGCCAGCCCCACCAGCAGCTCGGCATGAAAGGCGCGGTCGTCGTCGGCGCCCTGCCCGAGGGCGAGAGCGGGGGCGGCGGCGAGGGCGGCGGGGCGGGCGTCCCGCAGGTGCCCCAGGGTGCGAAGACGCTGGGCGTGGCGACGACCGTCGCGATGGTGTCGACGCTCGGGATGGCCTACGTCTTCATGAAGTACGGCGGCGACTACGGGACCCGCGACGAGTAGCCGGCGCTACAGGTTCGAGCTGTTCTGGCCGCCCTCGATCGGGATGGCGACCCCGTTGAGGTAGCTCGCGGCCGGCGAACAGAGAAAGGCGACCGTCTCGCCCAGCTCCATCGGGTCGCCGATCCGGCCCATCGGGTTGGCCTCGCCGCGGGCGGCCAACCCGGCCTCGTAGGAGTCGTACTCACCGCGCTCGACGCCGGCCTCGATCAGATTCCGGATGCGCGAGGTCTCGTGGGGACCGGGCAGGACGGAGTTGGTCCGCACCTCGGGGGAGAGCTCGCGCGAGAGCGTCTTGCCCAGCCCGATGACGGCCATCCGGACCGAGTTCGACAGCACGAGCGACGGGATCGCCTCCTTGACGCTCCGGGAGGTGATCGTACAGATCGTCCCGCCGCCGTCCCGGAGGTGGGGGGCGCCGGCCCGGACCGCCCGGACGACGCTCATCACGAGCAGGTCGTAGGCCGCGTACCAGTCCTCGTCGGTCGTGTCGAGAAACGCCCCCGAGGGCGGGCCGCCGGCGCTGGTCACGAGGTGATCGAGCCCGCCGAACTCCTCGACGGCCCGCTCGACCAGCGCCTCGACATCGTCGGCGACGCCGATGTCGCCGGCCTGCCCGACGACGCGGCCGTCGCCGGCGTCGGCCAGGTCGGCGACCGTCTCGGCGAGGCGCTTCTCGTCGCGGCCGTTGACCACGACGTTCGCGCCCGACTCCGCGAGCGCGCGCGCCGAGGCCCGCCCGAGGCCGCTGCTCGATGCCGTCACCAGCGCCGCGTCGCCGTCGAGTCCCAGATCCATACCCCCGGCTCCACCCGCCCCCGACTTGAATCCCCCGTCGGCAGGGGTCCTCGACTCACCTCACCTACAGCAAAGTATATGACGTACCTCATTCTCCATGTATAACGTATGTCGCGTCACAACACGGTCGACAGGCGCACACTGCTGAAGATGGGCGGGGTCGGGCTGGCCGCCTCGCTCGCCGGCTGTAGCGGTGGCGGCGGCGGCGGGAGCGAGGACTTCGCCGCGGCCGCCGAGAGCCTCGGGATCGGCGACGCCTGGCGGGAGCGCCGGTTCGGGGCGGTCGACGGCTGGTCGATCTCCGACCGGCAGAGTACGCCCACGCGGGCGGAGGCGACGACCTGGACCGACAGCGGTGCCTTCCAGAGCGCGGTCGACGGCGAGCTCTGGCGGCCGCCCGAGGGCTGGGAGGAGACGGCCGCGGGCGAGGTCGACACCCTCGAGATCGTCAACCACGGCGCCGCGAACATGGAGTTCGACCCGGCGACGCTGGCCGCCCACGAGTACTTCGAGGAGGTGATGGGGATCGACATCGAGCCGATCGAGATCGGCGTCACCCAGGCCAACACCCGCGAGCAGCAGTTCCTCTCCAGCGAGGAGTCAAGCCCGCACGCGTTCAACGTCGACGGCCTGCTGGTCCCCGAGTTCGTCCAGCAGGGCTTTCTCGAGGTCACCGACGCGCTCTACCCCGAGGGGGCCTTCGAGCCGTACATTCCGGCGTTCCAGAGTCTCGTCCGGTGGGACCTCGACGAGACCCGCGAGGGAACCCACACCTACGGCTACCCCAACATCGGGGAGGCGAGCATGGGGCATATGCGCCCCGACCTGCTGGAGGAGCAGGGCATCGACCCGACCCGGCTGGAGGAGGAGGGCTGGTCGTGGGACCTGCTCGAGGAGATCATGGCCGCCTTCGAGGGAACCGACGTGTTCGGCTACGCCTACTACGCCGGCACCTCGACGTATCTCGCCATCTCGTTCCGCGAACTGCTCTTCCAGCAGGGCGGCCGGATGGTCCAGGACGACGGCACGGTCGTGATGAACTCCGAGGAGGCGGTCCGGGTCGTCCGGAAGATGAAGGAGTGGCGCGACAAGGGCTGGGTGCCCGGCGACGTGCTGTCGTACACCGAGGGCTCGCAGATCGACCTGTTCCTCTCGGGTAAGCTCGCGTTCACCACGGCGTTCAGCGACTTCGTGCCCCGGTCGCTGGAGCAGTACGAGGCCGGCAGCGAGTACCGCGTGGTCGTGCCACCCCGGGCGAACGCGGGGCCCTCGCCCACGCAGGCGGGGCTGATCGCGCCCAACTCGACGAGCATCAACCGCTTCTCCGACACGGGCCACAAGCTGGCGGCGATGCTGTACGGCGACCTGAAGCTGAGCTACCTCGTCCAGTGGTGGGAGTTCACCTACGAGGGCAACATCTCCTACGCGAGCCAGGTGTACGACGACGCCTCCGCGAACGACTTCGTCACCTTCGGCGACGCCATCGGCAACGCGGTCGAGAACGGCGTGCTGGAGCTGTTCCCCCAGATGCAGTCGGTGTTCCAGCAGATGCTCAGCCCGGTCCAGCGCGCGATCCAGGGCAACATCACGCCCCAGGCGGCGATGGACCAGGTCCAGGAGTTCGTCGACGAGGAGATCAACTGAGACGGATGCGCCGACACCGCCCCCACACCCATGGCGACTGAGACCGAGGAGGTCGGCGAGACGCGACGCCCCCACGGCGACGGCCTGACGGGCCGGCTCTCGGACTGGGTGAACGACCACATCCGGATCGCCCTGCTCGGCCCGTCGCTAATCGCGCTGTTGCTGGTGTTCATCTACCCCGTGGTGATGTTGCTGTGGCTGTCGCTCCAGAACACCGCGGGCTTTGGCAGCAGCTTCGAGCCGACCCACAACTACAGCGCCTTCGTCACCGATCCGACGTTCTGGAACGCGGTCGAGAAGACGCTGATCTACTCGGTGGGCTCGCTCGTCGTCTCGGTGGCCGCGGGGCTGGTGATCGCGCTGGCGCTGAACAAGCTGCTCAACGAGCGCCTCCGGGACGTCTACTCGACGCTGATCCTGCTCTCGTGGGCGGTGCCGCTCTCGATCGTCGGGATCGCGTGGCGGTGGATGTTCAACGGCGAACTCGGCGTGATCAACCAGATCCTGGTCGACGTCGGCCTGCTGGCGAGTGGCTACTCCTGGCTCGGCAACTCGCTCAGCGCGATGGCGGTGGTGATCATGGCCGACTCGTGGTCGCGGATCCCGTTCGCGACCATCGTGCTCCTGGCGGGGCTGCAGTCGATCCCCCAGGAGATGTACGACGCCGCCGAGATCGACGGCGCGACCTCCTGGCAGACGTTTCGCAACGTCACGCTGCCGTACCTGCGGCCCTCGTTTTTCGTCGCGGGGCTGATCACCTGGATGTTCGCGTTCCGGGCGTTCGCCATCCCGTTCTCGACGACGGGCGGTGGCCCCGGCGCGGCGACCGAGACCCTCGCCATCTACATCCACCGCTTTGGCATCAGACTGCTCGATTACGGCTTCGCGTCGGCGGTGTCGGTCTTTCTCGTCGCCGTGACGCTCGTGGTCGCGACCGTCTACGTCCTGTACATCCTCGAACAGATGCAGGGGATCGAGGTCTGAGATGGCGGGCGCAGACGCCTCCATCGGCAGCTACCGGCGACGCCAGCGGATCTGGGACCTGGTCGAGAGCCGCTCGGTCATCCACCTGGTGCTCTTTCTGGCGGTGTTTTTCGCCGTCGCGCCGCTGGCCTGGCAGCTGGTCACCTCGCTGAAATCGCGCAACGCGATCTACGCGCTGACCTACCTGCCGACCGATCCGACGCTGGAGCCGTACCGCCGGGCGCTGTTCGACCGTGGCTTCTGGCGCGCGGTCGTCAACAGCGTGGTCGTCTCCTCGGCCTCGACGGCGATCGTGATGGTGCTTGGCACGCCGGCGGGCTACGTCTTCAGCCGCTTTCGGTTCCCGTTCGACAACGCGGTGTTCATCTTCGTGCTGTTCACCCGGCTGTTCCCGCCGATCGGGCTGGTGACGCCGTACTACCAGATCATCAGCGACGTGGGGCTGCTCAACACCAAGACCGGCATCGTGGTCGCCAACGTCTACCTCTGGCTGCCGCTGGTCATCTACATCATGCGCAACTTCTTCATCACCATCCCGCAGGCGCTCGACGAGGCCGCCCGGGTCGACGGCTGTACGAAGGTCCAGGCCTTCCGCCACGTCGTCTTCCCGGTCGTCCTGCCGGGCTTTGCCGCCGGCACCATCCTCACCTTCCTCTACTCGTGGCGGGAGTTCCTGTTCGCGTTCACCGTCGCGACCGACATCAACGCGTTCACGATCCCCGTCGCGACCTTCCTGTTCGTCGGCGACGCCTCGATCGACTACGGCGCCATGGCCGCGGCGGCCATCGTCGCCGTCGTCCCCTCGGCGCTGGTCGTGATCTTCTTCCAGCGCTACATCGTCGTCGGCCTCTCGGGGGGGATGAAGGGATGAGCCGGCGCCGACCCTCCGGCCCGGCGTGGACGACGGTCCTCCCGCCCGTCCGGATCGCCCGGGGTGGCGACGCGCGAGCGCGGCGACGGGACCAACGCGGACCGACGGATCCATCCGATCATGAGTGACAGCCTCGAGGACGTGAGCGAGGGACAGACCGGCGGCGGGACCGACGCCCGCGCCGAGACGACGGCCGGTGGCGGCGCCGAGGTCGACGAGCGGGAGCTGAGCCTCCGGCTCGACGGCGTGACCAAGATCTACGACGACGACGGCGAGGACGTGCTCGCGGTCGACGACGTCGATCTGGACGTGCGCGACGGCGAGTTCATCGTGCTCGTCGGGCCGTCGGGCTGTGGCAAGACCACCACGCTGCGCACGGTCGCGGGCCTCGAGACGCCGACCGAGGGCCGGGTGCTGATCGACGGCGAGGACGTCTCCGGGCAGGACCCGCGCGAGCGCGACGTGGCGATGGTCTTCCAGAACTACGCGCTCTACCCCCACAAGACCGTGCGGGGCAACATCGCCTTCCCGCTGGAGATCCGGAAGTACCCGGCCGACGAGATCGAGCGCCGGGTGACCGAGACCGCCGAGATGCTCGGCATCGACGAGCTGCTCGACCGCCGGCCCTCAGACCTCTCGGGCGGCCAACAGCAGCGGGTCGCGCTCGGGCGCGCCATCGTCCGCGATCCGGAGATCTTCCTGTTCGACGAGCCGCTGTCGAACCTGGACGCCAAGCTCCGGATCCAGATGCGGACCGAGCTCAACAAGCTCCACGCCCGCGTGGGCAAGACCTCGGTCTACGTCACCCACGACCAGGCCGAGGCGATGACGCTCTCGGACCGGGTGGTCGTGATGAACGAGGGGCGGGTCCAGCAGGTCGATCCGCCGGAGGTGGTCTACGAGCGGCCGGTCAACCGGTTCGTCGCCGGCTTCATCGGCGAGCCCCCGATGAACTTCTTCGACGTGACCGTCGATCCCGGCCCCGACGGCGTCACCGTCGAGGCCGACGGCTTCTCGATCCGGCTGCCGGCCGCGGTGGCCGACCGCCTGGACGACGCGCCAACCGACCTCGAGCTCGGCGTCCGGCCGGAGGCGTTCGCCGACGCCGCCCTCGACGAGTCGTCGGTCCCCGAGGGCCGGGCCTTCGACGCCCGGGTGATGGTCGTCGAGCCGATGGGGCCCCACAAGGACCTCGCGCTCCGCCCGGCGGCCCGCGCCGACGACGAGGCAGCCGAGTTCACCGGCCGGGTGTCGAACGACACCGCCGCGACCGAGGGCGGCGAGTTGCGCCTGGCCGTCGACGTGGACGAGGTCCACCTCTTCGATCCGGTGACGGGCGAGAACCTGCTCGTCTGAGGTCGGTCGGGGCGTACGCTTATCTCTCGTCGCGTCGAGCGCGGCGCATGGAGATCACCGAGGTCGAGTCGGTCGCGGTGTCGATCCCGCTCGACGAGCCGGTCGCGTTCGCGACCCGCGAGGTCGAGGCCCGCGACCACGCGATCACCTACGTCCGGACCGACGAGGGCGTCGAGGGCGTCGGCTACACCCTCGGCTACGACGCCGCCGGGCTGATCGCCGACGCGGTCGAGGAGCTGCTCGCGCCGATCGTCCGCGACGAGGACCCCCACGATACCACCCGACTCTGGCGCGAGATGTTCGACGACACGGTCCAGGTCGGCCGGAAGGGCCTGCTCCTGCGGGCCATCGCCACCGTCGACATCGCCTGCTGGGACGCCGTGGCGAGGGCGGCCGGCCAGCCTCTCCACAGGTATCTCGGTGCGAACGCCGACGGCGTGCCCGCCTACGCCAGCGGGGGATACTACCGCGAGGGGAAGGGCCTGGAGGAGCTTCGCGCCGAGATGCGGAGCTACGTCGACCGGGGCCACGACACGGTGAAGCTGAAGATCGGCGGCCGGGAGCCCGGCGCCGAGGTCGAGCGCGTCCGGACGGTCCGCGAGGCGATCGGCGACGAGCGCCGGCTCCTGCTCGACGCCAACGGCGCCTGGGACGACTCGCCCACGGCGCTCGCGGCCTGCCGGCGCTACGGCGAGTACGACCCGTACTTCGTCGAGGAGCCGGTGATGGCCGACAGCGTGGAGCTGATGGCGCGGGTGAACGAGGGGCTCGAGTACGCCGTGGCGGCCGGCGAACTCGAGTTCTCGCGCTACGGCTTCGCCGAACTCCTGCGGACCGGCGCGGTCGACGTCGTCCAGCCCGACGCGACCGTCTGTGGCGGGATCACCGAGTGGCTGCGGATCGCGAACGCGGCCGCCACCCACGACGTGCCGGTCTGGCCCCACTACAACTGGGATCTCCACGCCCCGCTGGTCGCCTCGATCGAGAACGGCGGCCACGTCGAGTACTTCTACCGCGAGCGGGACGTGAAGGTGTTCGACGACGTGCTCGCCGAGCCGCTGAGCCCCGTCGACGGCCGGATCGAGGTGCCAGAGCGGCCGGGCCACGGCGTCACGATCGACCCCGACCGGGTCGCACAGTTCCGGGTGGCGCGATGAGAGACTACGCGAACGCCTCGACCCGGCGGGGGCCGGGCCGGGATGTCGAGATCACCGGCATCTCGACCGCGGCCGTCGAGGGCAACTTCGACTGGAACCTGATCCGGGTCCACACGGACGCGGGCGTCTCGGGGCTGGGCGAGTCCTACCGCGGCGGCGGCGTCGCCACGCTCGTCGAGTACATGGCCGACTTCCTCGTCGGGGAGAACCCCCTCGACGTCGAGCGCCTCTTCCGGCGGATGGTCCAGGAGACCTCCGGCCACGGCGGCACGACGGGGAAGGTCGTCACCGCGGCCTCGGGCGTCGAGACCGCGCTCTGGGACCTCGCGGGGCGGCTGCTCGACCTGCCGGTCTACCAGCTTCTCGGGGGCAAGTACCGCGACGAGGTGCGGACCTACGTCGACCTGCACGCGGGCGAGGCCTACGCGGTCGACCGGGGCTACACCGAGTACGGCGACGAGGCGGCCTACACGCCGGCGGCCTACGCCGAGACGGCCGAGTCGGCGCTCGATCTGGGCTTCGAGGCGATGAAGTTCGACCTCGACACGCCCGCCGACAACGAGCCCGACCCGGTGAACGGCCGGCTGTCGGCCGCCGCGGTCGCGGAGAAGGCCGAGATCGTCGCGGCCGTGACCGAGGCGGTCGGCGACGCGGCCGAGGTGGCGTTTGACTGTCACTGGGACTACTCGCTGGACACGGCAAAGCGCCTGGCGCGGGCGCTGGAGCCCTACGACCTGCTGTGGCTGGAGGACGTGGTGCCACCCGAGAACCCCCGCGCCCAGCGCGAGGTGGCCCGCTCGACGACCACCCCGCTCGCGACCGGCGAGAACCGCTTTCGCGTCCACGAGTTCGCCGATCTGCTCGGCGAGTTCGGCGTCGACGTGGTGACGCCCGACCCGACGACGGTCGGCGGGCTGGCCGAGTCGAAGGCGATCGCCAGCCGGGCCGAGGAGAACTACGTCACCTTCGCGCCCCACAACGTCTGTAGCCCCGTCGGCACGACCGCCGTCGCCCACCTCTGTGCGGCGATTCCAAACGTCAGCTACCTCGAGTACCACGCCCTCGAGGTCGACTGGTGGGACGACCTGCTGGCGCGGTCGGCTCCGCTGATCGAGGACGGCCGGATCGCGGTGCCCGTCGAGCCGGGCTACGGGATCGACCTCGACGAGACCGTCGTCCGCGAGCACGCGGCCCACGTCGACGAGGGCTTCTTTACCGAGTAGCGCGAGCCCCGGGCTGTGAGCTCCACGACCACACACACGATCGGGCTGCTCGGCCACGGCCGCATCGGCACCGACCTCGCGGAGCGCGCCCGCGCGGCCGACGACATCGAGCTCGCGTACGTCTACGTTCGCTCGGAGACGCCGGCGCTGCCGGCCGACCTCCGGATCTCGACGCCCGCCGAGCTGCGCGAGCGCCCGGTCGATCTGGCGGTCGAGGCGGCGACGCCCGCCGCGCTGGCCGAGCTCGCCGCCCCCGTCCTCGAGACGAGCGACCTGCTCGTGCTCTCGGGCTCCGCGTTCGCCGATCCGGACGTCGAGGCCGACCTCCGCGCGCTCGCGACCGACGCGGCCGGCGAGCTCTACCTCCCCCACGCGGCGCTGTTCGGGATCGACGGGCTGGTCGACGCCCGCCCGGCGCTCGAGTCGGTCGCGATCGAGGCGACGAAGGCGCCCGACCACCTCGACTTCGAGTACGCCGGGACGGACGTCCCCGAGATCGACGGGCCGACGACGATCTACGAGGGGGCGGTCCGGGGGCTCTGTCGGCGGTTCCCCCGCAACTTCAACTCCCACGCCGCGGTGGCGATGGCGGGGCTCGGGCTCGACGAGACCACCTCGCGGCTGATCGCCGATCCCGAGGCGACGACCGCCCGCCACGTGATCACCGCCCGGGGGGAGGGCTTCGAGCTCGAGGCCGTCCGGGACAGCGAGATCGAGGGGGTCACCGGCGACTACACCCTCGTCTCCACGTGGGGCTCGATCCGGCGGGTGCTCGGCGCCGATTCGGGTGTCCGGTTCGTCTGAGCCCTCTCAGAGCGAGAGCGAGAGCGAGGGCAACGCGGCGCCCAGCCCGCCGCGGTCCCCGTCCTCGGCGTCGGTCCGGACGGCGTTCGCGGCGTGCTCGCCCGAGACCAGACACATCGGCACGCCGATGCCGGGCGCGGTGAACGAGCCGGCGTAGTAGAGCCCGTCGAGCGCGTCGGCGCGGTGGCTCGGCCGGAACGGGCCGGTCTGACGGAGGGTGTGGGCCAGTCCGAGCGCGGTGCCCTGGGGGTAGCCCATGCCGGCGAACTCGGAGACGCAGGCGGTCTCCTCGACGACGATCCGGTCGCGCAGCTCCACCCCGGTCTCGGCCGCGAGGTCGGCGAGGACCTTCCGCCGGAAGCGATCGCGGGTCTCGGGGTCGTCGTCGAGCCCCGGCGCGATCGGGACGAGCACCACGACCGTCTCGTGGCCCTCGGGGGCGACCGAGTCGTCGGTGGCCGAGGGGACGTTGACGTAGTAGGAGGGGTCCTCGGGCCAGGCTGGCTCGTCGAAGATCGACGCGAAGTGGGGCTCCCAGTCGGTCGGCAGGACGAGCGTGTGGTGATCGAGCACGTCGATCGGCCCCTCGACACCGAGATAGAGCATGAACGCCGAGGGGGCGTAGGTGCGCGCGCCCCAGTAGTCGGGGTCGCGATCGCGCCGCCCGGGCGGCAGTAGCTCGCGCTCGACGTGGGCCGGCGTGGCGTTGGCCACCACCCGGTCGGCCTCGTGGGCGCCGGCCTCGGTGACGACGTGGACGCCGTCGGTCGCGGGCTCGAGCGCGGTGACCGCCCGGCCGGTCTCGAACTCGACGCCGAGCTCGCGGGCGAGCTCGACGATCCCGTCGACGACGCTCGCCATCCCGCCGTGGGGGTAGTAGACGCCGCGGTCGTAGTCGACGTGGCTCATCAGCGCGTACAGCGCCGGCGTGTTGTACGGCGATCCGCCGAGGAAGACGAGGCTGTACTCGACCAGCTGGCGCAGCTTCGGATGCTCGAAGAACTCACGGACGTGGTCGTCCATCGTCCCGAGCAGGGACAGCCCGCGGGCGGCGCGGGCGAGGCTCGGATCGAGCCAGTCGCGCAGCCGGGGGCGGTGCTCGTAGACGAACTCCTCCATCCCGACCTCGTAGGCCTCGGCCGCGCCCGCGAGATACTCGGCGAGCGCGTCGCCGGCGCCGTCCTCGTAGGCGTCGAACAGGGCGACCTGCCCGGCGCGGTCGGCGGGCACCGCCGCCTCGTCGCCGTCCTTCCAGAACACCCGGTAGTGGGGGTCGAGCCGGGTGAGCTCGTAGAACTCGGCCGGTTCCCGGTCGAAGCGCCCGAAGAATCGCTCGAAGGTCTCGGGCATCAGATACCAGGACGGGCCGGTGTCGAACCGGAAGCCGTCGCGCTCGATCCGGTTGGCGACCCCGCCCGGCTGCTCGCGGCGTTCGATCACCCGGACGGTCGCGCCGGCGTCGGCGAGGTGACAGGCCGCGGAGAGCCCCCCGAAGCCGGCGCCGACGACCGTCACCGACTCGTCTGCGAGCGATCCGCCCCCCGTGGTCGTGGCTGGCGTGGACATGGCTGGTCGGTCCGGGCTCCGTCGCCGGCGCCCCCCGCGCCGGACTCGGTCCCACCGGAGTGAGGGGCCGGACGAACAGGAGCCCCCGTCCGTGGTACGACGGGGGTTCTTGTCGGTGGCCGGGGCAAAGGCTTACCGCCGTACCGCCACAGGTCCGGGTATGAGCCGCGTCGTCGTCGTCGGCGGCGGGATCGTCGGCCTCGCGAGCGCGTGTTATCTCGCCGATCGCGGGGCCGACGTCACCGTCTTCGAGCAGGGCCGGATCGGCAACGGCTCGACCCCGCGGGCCGGCGGGGGGATCCGCGAGACCTACACCACGGCCCCGAGCGTCGCGCTCTCGCGCGAGTCGATCGCCGTCTGGGAGCGCTTCGACGAGCGCTTCGGGGTCGACATCGACTACCG
>CAZMLQ010000044.1:0-14943 GCA_964567195.1 uncultured Haloferacaceae archaeon
TCGACGGACGCGCGGTCCCGGACCGTCCGGACCGTGCTGCCGACCGTGGTCGTGAGCGACGACTCGACGTGGGCGTCGCGGTAGGTGAGCCAGCCCCGCTCGACCACCGCCTCCTCGGTCGGATCGGCCGACTCGAGCGCCGCCAGCTTCTCGTCGAGGGCGGGCCCGTGGATCGGCTCGTCGGCCCAGCCGTCGTGGCTCGCCCGGTGGAGGGTGTAGCGGTCGAACTGCGCGGGCTCGTCCTGGGCCAGAAACTCCCCGCCGCGGATCGCGCGGTCGGCCACGTCGTCGAGGGCCTCCTCGTCGTAGTGGGTGGTGTAGCGGTAGTCGGCCGCGCCGTCGGCGAACACCCGACAGGACACCCCCGTCTCGGAGAACTCGGTGGTGTCGCGCGGGCCCTCCTCGGTGACGACGACGTCCGTGCGCTCCATCTCGACCGTCCCGACCTCGGCGTAGGCGACCGCGTCCTCGTCCTCGAACCGGTCGAGGAGGTGGTCGACGGCGTCGTAGAGCGCCTCGCGCTCCCGTTCGTCGGTCATGGCCCCCTCTCGCGTTCCAGGTACGTGTGTCCGGCGGTCCACGAGCCCGCCGGCTCGCACGGGCCCGCCGGCCCGCACGGGCCCGCCGGCCCCCGGACTACCGGCCCTCGCGCTTGCGCCGTTGCTCCTCGGCCTCGGCCTCGAAGCGCTCGGCCCGGACCGCGTCGGCGCGCTTGCGGCGGTACTCCCACAGCCCCGCGAGGACGACCAGCAGCGCGATGCCGGCGCCGTGGAGGAGCGTCCGCGTGAGCGCCAGGTAGCCGAACGCGCCGACGGCGAAGACGAGCGAGAGCCCGAGGCTCAGCTTCGCGCGGCCCCTGAGCTTCGTGGCGCGGGTCACGATCCCGCCTTGGCGGGCGACGGTATCAAGCTTGGCGGGCCGGCCGGCCCGGGCTCAGTCGGCCCCGACCGTCTCCGCCCGTTCGACGTGACGGCTCACCCGCTCCAACCCCGCCTCGAGCTCGGGCGTCGGAAGCCCGAAGCCGATCCGGAACCGGTCGGGGTGGCCGAACGCCTCGCCGGGGGCGAGCACGACGCTCTCGCGCTCGACGAGCGAGCGACAGAACGCCTCGCCGCTCTCGAAGCCGTCCGGGACGGTCGGGAAGCCGTTGACGCCCGTCGGCTCGTGCCAGTCGAGGCCGTGGCGGTCGACGAACGCCGCGACCAGCTCGCGGTTGTCCAGCGCGTGGCGGCGGTTGGCGGCGAGGATCTCGGCCTCCATCGCGCCGGTCGCCTGCTCGGCGATCGCCTGGCCGACCAGCGGCGGCGCGATGGTGGTGTAGTCCTTCCAGCGTCGGACGGCGTCGGCGATCTCGGGGCTGGCGACCGTCCAGCCGACCCGGGCGCCCGCGAGCCCGTAGGACTTCGAGACGCCGGCGGTCGAGACCGCACGCGGGCCCAGCGAGGCCGCTGGCGGGGCGCGCTCGTCGTCGGGGACGAGCATCCGGTAGACCTCGTCGACGACGAGGTGGGCGTCGGCGTCGGCCGCCAGATCGTAGAGCCCGCACAGCGTCGCGGCGTCGTAGTACCGCCCGGTCGGGTTCGCGGGGTTGACCAGCACCACCGCGGCGGTCTCGGGTCGGATCGCGTCGGCGACGGCGTCGGCCGGGAGCGTCCAGTCGGGGGGCTCGGCCGCGACCGTGGTCACGTCGGCGACGAGCCCCGGCACGGTCTGGAGCGACTGGTAGGTCGGCGTGACGACGACCGCGTGGTCGCCGTCGTCGAGCAGCGCGAGGAAGGTGAGAAAGTCCGCCTCCTGTGTGCCACAGGTAAGCACGACCTCCTCGGCCGACCGGCCGTAGCGGTCGGCGATCCGCCCGCGCAGCGCGGGATCGCCGTCGGTCGGGATCACGTAGCCGAGTTCGCCCACGTCGAGGTCGAACCGGTCCGCCGGGAGGCTCCGGACCCCGCTCTCGGCCAGCATCAGGTCGGCGCCGGGCTCGTACTCGTCGAACCAGCGCTCGAGTTCGAACGGCGGGATCTCCATGCGTCCGGCTGGGGCCTCCGGGGCTTACCGCTTGTGCTACGCGAGCCCCAGCCCGCCCGCGACCAGCCGGAGGCCGACGACGGTCAGCAGGCCGAGCACGACCGCCCGGCGGCCCCGCTCGCCGACCCGGCTACGCAGACGCCGACCGAGCGCGACGCCGGCGACCGCCGGGACGGTGGCGCCGAGCGAGGCCAGCGCGAGTGGCGCGCCGGGGTAGAGCCCGAGCGCGCCCGCGACCCCGATCCGGACGGCGTTCAGCCCCAGAAAGACCAGCGCCACGACGCCGACGAAGGTGGCGTGTGAGAGCTCGCGGCTTCGGAGGTAGGCGATCAGCTGGACGCCCACGTTGGTCGCGCCGAAGACGAGCCCGGCGACGGCGCCGATCCCGACCATCGCGACCGGGGACTCGGCGCGCCCGCCGTGGTTCCCGCCCCGGTCCAGAAACGAGGGGGGATCGACCAGCCGCTGGCTGGTGGTGACGAACGCGAGCGCGACCAGCCCCAGCGCGAGCGCGAGCGCGTCGCCGGGCAGGCGCTCGACGACCACCATCCCGACGACGGCGCCGACGAGCGCCGCCCCGAGCAGCGGGCCAAAGCGGGCGGTACAGTCGCGCAGCCCCGTCCCGGAGAGCTCGCGGACGAGCGCGAGATTGACCGCCAGGATCGGCGGGATCATGACGACGACGGCGACCGCGGGCTCGAACACGGCCGCGAGCGCGGTCGTGCCGACGAGCGCGAAGCCAAAGCCGGCGACGCCGTTGAGCGCGCCCGCGGCGAGCACGACCGCTCCGAGCGCGAGCGCGATCGAGGGGCCGGGGATGGCGGCCACGGCCGGGTCCACGACCGCTCGCCACTTGAAAGGCCCCGGCGGGCCGGACGGAAACGGACTTGTGATCGCGCCCACCACGAGGGGATATGTCACGCGACGAGGGGCCGGTCGCGGTCGGGGACCGGGTCGTCGACGCCGGCGCCGCGCTCGTCCGACCCGACGGCGAGACCGAGCGGGTGGCGCTGTCGGCGCTGGTCGCGGAGGGGCCGGTCCTGCTCTGTTTCTACACGATGGACTTCAGCCCCGACTGCACCGACGAGTGGTGCTCGTTCCGGGACTTCGACTGGTTCGAGACCGGCGGCGTCCGGGTCGTCGGGGCGAGCAAGTCCGGCGAGGGGCTCCACCGCCGGTTCATCGACCGGCTCGGGCTCGGCTTCCCGCTGTACGCCGACACCGAGCTCGCGCTGGCGGAGTCGTTCGGCGTCGACTACCGGGTGTTCGGCCTGTTGCGCCGTGCCCGGCGCTCCTGTTTCCTGGTCGACGAGGACCTGACCGTGCGCTACCGCTGGCTGGCCGAGCACTGGCTCGATCCGACGCGGGCCGTCCCGCCGGTGGCAGAGATCCACGACGGCGTGCGCGAGGCGCTCGGCGACGCCGACCCCGAGACGTTCGGCTTCTAGCGCCCCGGCCGGCGCCGCACCCACGCGTCCGCGCCGAAGCGCTCGGCCGCGAGCTCGCGCGCGCGCGAAAGCTCCGCGTCGGTCCACCCGCCCGGCTCGGCGTCGGTCCACGCCCCGAGCGCGGTCTCTACGGCCGCGACCGTCTCGGCCCGGTCCACGTCGGCGTAGGCCGACACCGCCCCGACCCGGTCGCGGACGGCCGCGGGGTCGAGGTCGGCCGCGAACGGGGCGACGTGGCGCGCCGGATCGACCGCGTGCAGGAGCGAGCCGTGCTGGACGACCGCCTCGCGGGTGCGGTGCTGGGCGTTGCCGCTCAGCTTCCGGCCGTCGGGCCCGACCACGTCGTGGGCGGGCGAGCGCGCCCGGAGGTAACAGGCCGGCTCGTGGAGCGCCGGCCGGTCGTCGGCGGCGAGGCCGGCGTCGACGCCGAGCGCGTCGAGCGCCCCGAGCAGCGGGGTCAGGAGCAGGCGGTAGGACTCGTGGAGATCGCCCGGAAGCTCGTCGGCGGGCGCGACCAGCGAGTGCGAGATGTCGCCCGCGGGGTCGTGGTAGATGGCGCCGCCGCCGGTCGGGCGGCGGGTGGCGTCGATCCCCAGCCGGTCACAGGCCGCCCAGTCGATCGTCTCGGGCGCCTGGCCGTAGCCGAGCGAGAGCGTCGGGGGGTCGAACCGGTAGACCCGGACGGTCCGGGGACCGCCGGACGCGGCCGTCTCGGCGGCCACCTCGTCGAGCGCCATCTGGAGCGGGCCGGGGCGGCGCTCCTCGCGGATCAGACGCCACGCCCGGTCGGCGAGCGGGCCGGCCATACCCGCCGGTGGCCCGACGCGGGCATGTGGCTTTCGTCCCGGCGTCACGCCTAAGCCCCGGCCGCGTCGAGTCCGGACATGGCGAGCTACGAGCCGGTCGAGTCGCCGGACGCGACCACCGTCTTCCCCTACCACGACCTCGAGCCCCCGACGACCGCCGACGTCTACCGGGCCCGGCCGGTCGTCCGGCGCCACCTGCCACGGACGCCGCTGGTGCGCAGCGAGTCGCTCTCGGCCGAGTTCGACGCCGACGTCTACCTCAAGCGCGAGGATACCCTGCCGACGGGCGCGTTCAAGGTGCGGGGCGGCGTCACGCTCGTCTCGGGGCTGGCCGAGGAGTTCCGCGACGCGGGGCTGGTCGCGGCGAGCACGGGCAACCACGGTGGCTCCGTCGCGTGGGCGGGGCGGGCGTTCGACGTGCCCGTGACGGTGGTGATGCCCGCCGGGGGCAACGAGTCGAAGGCGGCGGCGATGCGCGCGCTCGGCGCCGAGGTGGTCGGTCACGGCGCCGAGTTCGACGACGCCCGCGAGCACGCCGAGCGCCTGGCGGTCGAGGAGGGCTACCGGCTGGTCCACTCGGCCAACGAGCACGAGCTGGTCGCCGGCGTCGGCACCGCAGGCCTGGAGATCGTCGAGGAGCTGCCCGACCTCGATTACCTCTTCTGTCCGATCGGTGGCGGCTCGAGCGCCAGCGGCTACTGTCTGACCGTCGGCGCGACGACCGACGCCGAGGTGATCGGTGCCGGCGCCGAGGCCGCGCCCGCCGCCCACGACGCCTGGACCGAGGGCCACCTCCGGCCCGGCGACCGCAACGACACGCTCGCCGAGGGGATCGCCACCCGCGCGCCGTTCGCGATGACCCAGCGCCTGCTCGCCGACCGCCTCGACGAGTTCGTGCTGGTCCCCGACGAGGCGCTTTTGTGCGCCGTTCGCGACCTCTTCGAGCACGACCGGATCCTCATGGAGGGCGCCTGTGGGGCGAGCGTCGCGGCGATGCGGACGATGGCCGACGAGATCGCGGGCTCGACGGTCGCCCTGCCCGTCTCGGGACGTAACGTCGAGCGCGAGACGCTGCTCGACGCCCTCGGGAGCTAGGCCGGGCGCGCCGCCGGCCTCGCGGGTTTCGTCCCTCGCGAGCACCGCGCCCGCGTCGACGCGGGCTCCGAACCGTCCGGTCGCGTCCTGCCCGTGATCCGATTTCGTATCGCGCTCGGCGGTTTATCGGCGCACCCTTTTAGCCGTCGGGCGCCTGGTCGGTCCCATGGTGCGGAACGTCGCCGGCGTCGTCGCCGAACTCGAGCCGGAGGACTTCTACCTGCTCTCCGGCGTCGAGCAGGGGATGCGGTTCTCCGAGTGGGTCGACCGGGGGACGCTGCCGGAGTTCGCCGACCTGTCGCCCGACGAGGTCGAGTACCGGCTGGATCGGGTGATGAGCCGGGAGCTGATCGAGCGCCGGACGATCCAGTACGAGGGCTACAAGCTGACCGCCGAGGGCTACGACGCGCTCGCGCTCCACGCCCTCGCCGAGCGTGACACCGTCGACGGGGTGGGCGCGCCGCTGGGGGTGGGCAAGGAGAGCGACGTGCTCGAGGTGCGCTCGTTCCGGCCGCTGGCGCTGAAGTTCCACCGCGAGGGCTACACCGAGTTCCGCGCGGTCGACCGCGGGCGGGAGTACACCGCCGACCGCCAGCACGTCTCGACGCTCTACACCGCCCGCCAGGCCGCCGAGCGCGAGTACGAGACCCTCCGGGCGCTCTACCCCGACGTGTCGGTCCCCCGTCCCGTCGACCAGAACCGCCACGCGCTGGTGATGGAGCGTCTCGACGGCGTCGAACTCGCTCGCGCGCGTCTCGAGGACGACCAGGTGGTCGGCGTGCTCGATCTGATCCTCGACGAGGTGGCCACGGCCCACGACGCGGGCTACGTCCACGCCGACATGAGCGAGTACAACGTCTTCGTCGACGAGTCCGGGGTCACGGTCATCGACTGGCCCCAGGCCGTCGCGGCCGACCACGAGAACGCCGCCGAACTGCTGGAGCGCGACGTGGCGAACCTGCTCGGACACTTCCGCCGGAAGTACCCCGGCGTCACACCCGCTCTCGACGCCCGCCGGATCGCCGAGACGGTCCGCGAGGGCCGCTTCGAGTCGGTCCGGGCGCTGGTCGAGCCGTCGTAAACCACATCTCGCGATACGGAACCGGCCTGCCCTACTCGGCGCGCTCGCCCTCGACCAGCCGCGCGATCTCGCCGGGCAGCTCGTGGTGGCCGGTCTCGGTCGTCACCTCGACCATGCCGAACGGCGCCAGCGCCTCGACGACGAGCTCCGCGCCCGGCCGGATCCCCCGGTCGGCGAGATAGCGCAGCTCCGCCTCGCCCTGGTGGCGGATCCGCCGGACGACGAAGCGCTCGTCGGTCTCGAGCTCGTCGAGGGTCGGGCCCGCCGTCGCCCCGCTCAGGCGCAGGTCGGCGTCGGGGATCGGATCGCCGTGGGGATCGGTCCGGGGGTTGTCCAGCGCCGCGGCCACCCGCTCCTCGAACCGCTCGCTGACGTGGTGTTCGAGCACGTCGGCCTCCTCGTGGACCTCCGACCAGTCGTAGCCAAGCCGCTCGGTGAGGAACGTCTCGATCAGGCGGTGGTGACGAAGGAGCTCGAGCGCGACCGCCTCGCCCTCCCCGGTGAGGGTGACGCCGCGGTACTCCTTGCGGTCGACCAGCCCGCGCTCCTCCAGCTTCTTGACCATCGCCGTGACCGAGCCCGGCGAGACCTCGAGCTGGTCGGCGAGCGCGCTCGTCGAGATCCGCTCGTCCGTGTCGCGCTGGAGGGCGTAGATCGCCTTGACGTAGTCCTCCATCCGGACGCTGAGCGCTTCCATCGCCGGCGGTTGGGGCTCTCGGCTCAAGGGCCCTCCGGTCGGGGGCGGGGGTCGCGAGGTCTTAAGCGCCCGCGGTGGGATCGACGGCCCGTGACCGACCGAGACATCGTCACCCGCGGACGACTCGCGGACGCGGACGCGGCCGTCGGGCGCTTTCTCTCGATCCACGACGACTGGGTGTTCGCGCCGAGTCTCGCGGTCGACCGCGCCCACGTGGTGATGCTGGCCGAGCAGGCGATCGTCGAGCGCCCGACGGCCGCGGCGATCCTGACCGCGCTCGACGAGATCGAGACCGCGGGCTTCGACGCTCTCCCCGAGCGTGGCGACGTCCACGTCGCCGTCGAGGAGGCGGTCGTCGAGCGCCTCGGCGAGGCGACGGGCGGGGCGCTCCACACCGCCCGCTCGCGCAACGACAAGGGCGCGGCCTACGTCCGGCTGGCGCTGCGCGAGGAGCTGCTGGCGCTGGCCGGCGCGGTCGCCGACCTCCGTGGGACTCTGCTCGAGCGGGCGGCCGAGACGGCCGACTGGCTCGTCCCCGGCTACACCCACCTCCAGCACGCCCAGCCGACGACGATCGGCCACCACCTGCTCGCCTACGAGTCGGCGCTGGCCCGCGACGGCGAGCGCCTGCTCGACGCCTACGGCCGCGTCAACCGCAGTCCGCTGGGGGCGTGTGCGCTCGCCGGCACGGGCTTTCCGATCGACCGCGAGCGCACCGCCACGCTCCTGGGCTTCGACCGACCGGTCCACAACAGCATGGACGCCGTCGCCGCCCGCGACTTCGCCGTCGAGGCCGTCGCCGCCGCCTCGGCGGCCGCGGGCACGCTCTCCCGGCTCTGTACCGACGTCGTGCTCTGGTCGAGCGCCGAGTTCGGCTTTCTCGAACTCGCCGACCGCCACGCCGGGAGTTCGAGCATCATGCCCCAGAAGAAGAACCCGAACGTCGCCACCGCCGCCCGCTCGCGCGCCGCGACCGTCCGGGGCTCGCTCGCCGCGCTCGACTCGCTGTTCGACGGCCTGCCGATGTCGCTCAACTACGACGCCTGGGAGGCCAACCGACACCTCCGCGAGACGTTCGCGACCGCCCGCACGAGCGTCCGGCTGGTGACCGACGCCGTCGCCGACGCGGCGTTCGACCGCGCGGCCGCGGCCGCCCGCGCCGGCGATGGCTTCGCCTGTGCCACCGAACTCGCCGACGTGATCGTGCGCGAGACCGACCGGTCGTTCCGGACCGCACACCACGTCGTCGCGCGTCTCGCCCGCGAGACCGGCGGGGACGCGGGCGCGGTCGACGCGGCCCGCCTCGACGCGGTCGCCCGCGAGGTGACCGGAGCGACGCTGGGACTCGACCCCGCGACCGTCGCGACCGCGCTCGACCCGGCCGAGAACGTCGCCCGGCGCGACTCGCTCGGCGCCCCCGGCGAGGTCGAGGCGGCGCTCGACGGCCGCGCGGACGCGCTCGATCGGAGCCGCGACCGGCTGACCGAGCGCGAGACGGCGCTCGGTGACGCCGCCGACCGGCTCTCGGCCGCCGTCGCGGACCTGACCGGCTGAGCGGCCGGCCCGGTCGCTCAGTCGAGCCCGACCGCGAACGCGACGCGGTCGTGTCCGGTGGCGACCTCGTACCGGAGCGGTCCGTCGTCGGCGTCGCGCTCGTCGGACAGGACCACCACCGCGGCCGCCCCCGGACCGACGGTCGGGCTGGCGGTGTCGACGACCCGGCCGTCGCGCTCCAGGCGCACCTCGCGCGCGTCGGCCAGGTCGCCGACGTTCTCGACGGTCACCGCGATCCGGACCGGCTCGCCCGCGGCCGTCTCGCCCCGGAGCGCCGCCGCGGCGACCGCCAACGCCGCCGGCTCGGGCTCTGGCTCGGGCAACAGCGGCGCGACGAGCGCCCCCGCGAGCCCGGTCGCCCCGCGCCCCACCCGGCCCAGCACGGAGCCCTCGACCAGCAGCGAGAGCGCGGCGAGGGCGAGCAGCCCGGCGAGCCCGCCCACCCCGACGAGCAGGGGCGGAACCGGGAGGCGGTCGAGCGCCGACCCGAGCGGCCCCGGCGTGGCCGCCGGCGTCGGCTCGGCCGTGGCCGTCGGCGTCGGCGCCGGTGTGGCGGTCGGCGTCGGTCCCGGCGTGGCCGTCGGCGCCGGTGTGGCCGTCGGCGCCGGTGTGGCCGTCGGCGTCGGGGTGGGAACCCCCGGGACGAACACGCCGACGGTCGCGGGGTCGTCGAGCGGGGCGCTCACGGTCCCGCGGTCGGGGTCGACGGTCGATTCGAGCGCCGCCCAGCCCCCGGGCCCGTCGCCCAGCCGCCAGAGCCGAACCGCCGAGGCGTTCGTCCCGGCGGGGTAGCGCAGCTCGACCGTCGCGACCGCGATCTCGCGGGTCGATCGCAGGGCGACGACCGGGCCGGCCGCCGTCGCCTCGGGGTTGGCCGGCGCGTCGACCGCGGTCCGGACCGCGAAGCTCCGACCCTCGACCGCGAGCGTGACGTTGCCGCCCGGCCGGACGAGCGTCAGCTCGCCGGTGCTCCCCGTGGTGGCGTCGAGTTCGACCGCCACCTCGGCGTCGGTGGTGAGCCCCGTCAGCGCCACCCCGTCGGCGCCGTCGCGCGCCGCGACCCCGACCGGCGCCCCGAGGACGGTGATCTCGCTCACCGTCGCGTCCGGCGCGTCCAGCAGGGTGACCCCGGGCCCGCCGGTGTCGGTCGCGCGCACGCCGGTCACCGTCGCGGCGGGCGACCGGGCCACGCGGACGCCCGCTCCCTCGCCGTCGGTCGCGACCACGTCCCTGACGACCGCGCCGCCCGAGCGGACGACGCGGACGCCCGCGTCGGCGCTGTCGACCGCCCGCACGCCGCTCACGCTCACGTCGTCGGTGTTCTCGACGAGCACGCCCGTGGCCCAGCCGGTCGCGGTCAGGTTCCGCACGGTCACGTTGTCCGTGCCCGCCCCGTCGACGTGGACGGCGGCGCCGTCGTCTGGCTCGCCGGTCCGCGAGAGCTCGTGGCCGCCACCCGCCAGCACCACGTCGCCGGCGGTGATGCGCACGCAGGTCGCGCGACTCGAGCGATCGCTCCGGAGCTCGTGGACCCCCGGCGTGTCGATCACGCGACAGCCACCGGGAGGTGGCGACGCCTGCTCGCGCGTGCCGTCGGCGACGCCGCTCGCGCCGGCCGCCGTCCCGACGCCGGCCCCGCCCACGACGAGCACGACGACGAGCGCCAGCGCCAGCGCCGGCGTGATCGTTCGCGTGCGTCGGTCACTCCCCGCTCGCGCGTGCGCTCGTTCCCGGCCGCGAGGTCGTCGGTCGTCGGTCACGCTGGTCCCTCGTGAACGGCTGTGGGACCTCCCCACGGTCGCACAAAGCTGTCGGTCTCGTGGTCGGCGGAGCGGTCGCGCGGGGCTCGTCCCGTCCGCGCCCGCCGGCCTTCCGACGCGCTTATACCCGGCGCACGGGTACGCTCGACGACTCGCTGGGTGCGGGCACCAGCGGGCACCCGTTCCGACGGGCCGAGATGTAGCCGGCGGACGCGACCGGCCGAATCACCAGACGCCCGCGGTGAACACCATGGCACGAAGCTTCTACTCGCACATCAAGGAGGCGTGGCGTGATCCCGACGACGGGAAGCTCGCCGAGTTACAGTGGCGACGCATGCAGGAGTGGCGCGACCAGGGCGCCATCGAGCGGGTGGAGCGACCCACCCGCCTGGACAAGGCGCGCGAGCTGGGCTACAAGGCGAAACAGGGCGTCGTCGTCGCGCGGGTGTCGGTCCGCCGGGGCGGGGCGCGAAAGCGCCGGTTCACGGCCGGCCGCCGGTCGAAGCGCCAGGGCGTCAACCGGCTGGGGCGCCGGAAGTCGATCCAGCGCATCGCCGAGGAGCGCGCCTCGCGCACGTACCGCAACCTCCGCGTGCTCGCCTCCTACTGGGTCGGCGAGGACGGCACCCAGAAGTGGCACGAGGTGATCCTGCTCGACCCCGAACACCCGGCCATCGAGAACGACGACGACCTGAACTGGATCTGTGACGACAGCCACCGCGGCCGGGCCTTCCGGGGGCTGACCAACGCCGGCCGCTCGAACCGCGGCCTGCACAACCGCGGCACCGGCGCCGAGCGCGTCCGCCCAAGCACCAACGGCGGCCGCGCGCGGGGCAACTGAGCCGGCCACCGCCCGCCGGCCGTGTACTTATCGGCGCCCGCGCGATAGAGGGCGGCATGGACCTCTCGCTCGACGCCACCCAGCTCGACCGGTACTCCAGACACGTCATCATGGACGAGGTGGGCCCGGAGGGACAGGCGGCGCTGCTCGACGGGAGCGTCCTCGTCGTCGGCGTCGGCGGCCTCGGCTCGCCCGTGGTCCAGTATCTCGCGGCCGCGGGCGTCGGCCGGCTGGGGCTGGTCGACGACGATAGGGTCGAGCGCTCGAACCTCCAGCGCCAGATCGTCCACGGCGACGCCGACGTCGGCCGGCCGAAGGTCGACAGCGCCCGCGACCGGATCGCCGCCCAGAACCCCGACGTGACCGTCGAGACCCACGAGCGCCGGGTCGAGCCCGACACCGTCCGGCCGCTGGTCAAGGACCACGACGTCGTCGTCGACGCCTCGGACAACTTCCCGACCCGCTACCTGCTCAACGACGCCTGCCGGCTGACGGGGACGCCGCTCGTCCACGGCGCGATCTACCGGTTCGAGGGCCAGACCACCACGCTCGCGCCCGAGGGCCCCTGTTACCGCTGTCTGTTCCCCGAGGCCCCCGGGCCGGGCGAGGTGCCCGACTGCGCGACGACGGGCGTGCTCGGCGTCCTCCCCGGCACGGTCGGCTGTATCCAGGCGACCGAGGCGGCGAAGCTCCTGCTCGGCGCCGGCGAGTCGCTGGTCGGACGCCTGCTGTTTTATGACGCGATGGAGATGAGCTTCGAGACGGTCTCGTACCGGAGCCGGCCCGACTGCCCGGTCTGTGGCGAGGAGCCGATCGACTCGCTGGCGGGGATCGAGTACGCCGACGGCTGCGCGGTGCGGTAGCGCCGCCCGAACGCCCACGTGGCTCGGCCGCGGGCGCGAGCCACGGCCGCCGACCGTCCGACCGCCGCGACGGCCGATCTGGACGCGTCGTGGCTCACGGGAGTCCGACCCCGACCACCTCGCCCAGCAGGGCCAGCCCGACCGCCACGCTCGCGGCGCCGGCCACGAGCCGGAGCCGGTCGGCGCGACCGACCGCCCGGCCCCAGCCCCACGTCGCGCCGGCCATCGCCCCGACGGAGGCGACGGCGAAGCCGGCGAGGAAGGCGCCCCCGCCGGCCGGCGTCGGCGCCGCCGCCGCGAGCGCGACGACCACGCCGCCGCTCCCGGCGAGACCGTGGACCACCCCGACCGCGAACGACTCCTCGTCGGCGTGGCTGTGGGTCAGCCCGATCGCCCGCCCGGCGATCCGGAGGTGGCGGTGGCCGCGGCCGTCCTCGTCGTCTCCGGCGGGCGCCGTCTCGCGCCCCCCGTCCCCGTGGTCGTGTGCGCGCAGGCGCTCGACCACCGCGACTCCGACGGCCCCGCGCCCCGCCATCGCGCGCAGGCCCAGCGCCACCAGCGCGAGCGCGACGACGGCCTCGAAGCCCGCGGCCGCGGCCGGCGGGAGCCTGAGATCGAGCGCCAGCGCGAGCACACCGAGCGCGACCACCGGGACCGAGTGGCCGACGCCCCACGCCGCGCCGGTCGTCGCCGGTCGCTCGCGGTCCTCGACCAGCGCCGCCACGGCGGCCACGTGGTCGGCCTCGAACGCGTGCCGGAGGCCGAACGCGCCGCCGGCGAGAAGCGCCCCGATCACGGTCGTCGGTCGGTCGCGGCCGGCATGAACCCCACGACCGGGCGCGAGCGTTTTGTCCCCCGGGGTCGAGGGGCGGGCGTGACAGAGACGGACGCCGACGGGACGGCCGAGCGCCGCTCGCTCCCGCTCGCCGACCTGACCGTGGTCGAACTGGGCACCATCGTCGCCGGGCCGTTCGCGGGGAGCCTGCTGGCCGACCTCGGCGCCGACGTGGTGAAGATCGAGCGCCCGGACGGCGGCGACGTGGTCCGGTCGGCCGGCGGGCCGGGCGAGGCCATCTTCGCCGCGCTGAACCGGAACAAGCGCTCGGTCGCGCTCGATCTGAAGACCGACGCCGGCCGCGAGGCGCTGGGCGAGCTCGTCGCCGCCGCGGACGTGTTCGTCGAGAACCTCGGCCGGGGGACGCCCGAACGCCTCGGGATCGGCTACGACGACCTCGCCCCCCGCAACGAGGGGCTGATCTACCTCTCGGTGAAGGGCTTTCGCGAGGGGCCCTACGGCGACCGCGCGGGGATGGACGTCGTCGCGGAGGCGATGTCCGGGCTCATGGCGGTCACCGGCGAGCCCGGCGGCTCGCCCGTCCGGGTCGGCACCTCGATCGCCGACGTCGGCGCGGCGCTGTACGGCGTGCTCGGCGTCATGGTCGCGCTGCGCGAGCGCGAGCGGACCGGCCGGGGCCAGCGCGTCGACGGCACGCTGTTCGAGGCCTGTGCCCACTGGATGGGCTACTGGCTCACACACGCCGACCTGACGGGCGAGGATCCCGAGCCGCTGGGGGCCTCACACCCCTCCTGGGGCCTGTACGACGCCTTCGAGACCGCGACCGGCCCGGTGTTTGTCGGCGTCACGACCGAGCGCCACTGGCCGGCGCTGTGTCGCGCGATCGGCGCCGAGGAGCTGCTCGCCGACGAGCGCTTCGAGACCGCGGCCGACCGGCGCGAGCGCTCCGAGCGCCTGACCGCGGCCGTCGCCGAGCGCCTGGCCGGGCGCGACCGCGAGCCCCTGCTCGAGGCCCTCCACGACGAGCGGGTGCCCGCGGCCCCGATCAACGCCCCCTCGGACCTGCTCGACGATCCCGGGCTCGCGGCCGCCGGGCTGTTGACCGAGGTCGACGCCGCGCCCGACACCGACCAGCCCCGCCCCGCCCGGTCGACGCTCGCGCCCGTCTCGGGCGACCGGATCGCGACGGGGAGCTACCGCGATCCGCCCGCGGTCGGCGAGCACACGGCCGCCGTCCTGCGCGAGCGGGGGCTGTCGGCCGACGCGGTGGCCGACCTCGCCGCCCGCGGGGCGTTCGGCGACCGCGACCGCGACCCCGACTCCGCTCCCGACGACTGACGACCGACGACCGACGACCGACGACCGACGACCGACGACCGACGACCGACGACCGACGATCGGCCCGCGACCACAAGGCCCAGGCGCCACGCGGTCGCCGGCCCGTCCGTGGACGCCGCGCTTCGCCGGCGGCTGGACGCCGCCCTGGCGCTGCTCGCGCTGATCGCCCTGCTGCTGGTCGGGCTGGTCTGGAGCGCGAACCCCGCGGCCGCGGTCGCGGCCGTCCTGCTCGTCGTCGTGCTCGCGGCCGTCGCCTGGGTGACGGGGCCGGCCCGCCGGCGGGACTAGAGGTCCTCGGGCTGGGTGCCGACGCCCTCGGGCCAGCCGGTCGGGCGGGCGGGCGAGGGCCGGGCGTGCTCGCGTTTCAACACCATCGGCGTGCGCTCGAGCGAGAGCACCAGCTCGTCGTCCTGGTTGAACGCCCGGAGCTCGGTGGTGACGATGCCGACGTGCTCGCGGGAGTCGGACTCGCGCCTGTCGAGCACCTCCGACTCGGCGAAGATGGTGTCGCCGTGAAAGACCGGCGCGTGGTGGCGGATCGAGTCGTAGCCGAGGTTGGCCGTTGCGTTCGTGCTCACGTCGATGACGCTCATCCCGACCGCCAGCGAGATGACGAACAGCCCGTCGACGAGGCGCTCG
>CAZMLQ010000045.1:0-14860 GCA_964567195.1 uncultured Haloferacaceae archaeon
CGTCGTCGAGGAGTGTCACGAGTACATCCCCGAGGGCGGCGGGCTTGGCGAGACGGGCCGGATGCTGATCAAGATCGGCAAGCGCGGGCGCAAACACGGCCTCGGGATCGTCGGCATCAGCCAGCGCCCGGCCAACGTCAAGAAGGACTTCATCACCCAGTGCGACTGGCTGGTCTGGCACCGGCTCACCTGGAACAACGACACGAAGGTCGTGGGCCGGATCCTCGGGAGCGAGTACGCCGACGCGGTCGAGGGGCTCGACGACGGCGAGGCGTTTCTCACCACCGACTGGAGCGGGCGGGTGCGGCGGGTCCAGTTTCGCCGCAAGCGCACCTTCGACGCCGGCGCGACGCCGGGGCTCGACGACTTCGAGCGCCCGGAGCTGAAGTCGGTCAGCGACGATCTGGTGGCCGACCTCCACGAGATCAGCGAACGGCGCGAGCGCCGCGAGTCCGAGCTCGCCGACCTCCGCCAGGAGCTCGAGCGCAAGGAGGCCCGGATTCAGGAGCTCGAGGACGAACTCGCCCAGGCGCGCGACCTCAGACGGATGGCCGATCGCTTCTCGCAGGCGCTGCTCGATCGGTCGGGCGCACGCTACCGCGACGGGGACGGGCCCGCGGAGACGGACGCGCCCGAGTCGGACGGCGAAGACGGGACCGCGGCCGGGCCGTCCACGGATCCGGAGCCCGACCGGGACGGTGACGCCCGCGACGCCACCCCCGAGGTGACGGTCGAGCCGGCAACGCCCGACGGGGCGGCCGACCCGACCGACGACCCGGCGGAGACGGACGACGCGACGGGGACCGACGGGCCGGCAGGAACGGACCACGCGACGAGGGCAGACGACGCGACGGGGGCCGACGAGCCGGCCCCCGATCCGTCGCTCGGCAGCCGCGACGCGCTCGTCGCGCGCCTGACCGACCGGATCGACGACCAGGACGAGGTGGCTCGGGGGATGCTCCGGCACGTCCGCGCCTCGGGGCCGGCCGCGCCGGTCGAGGCCCACCTCGCGGGCGGGGGCGACGCCGACCGCGAGCTCGCGTACGCGCGCACCCGCTCGCTCCGGCGGGCCGGGCTGATCGAGCACGAGGGCCGCGGCGAGTACGACTACGCCCTGCCGGCGCTGGTGCGGGCCGAGCACGACGACCGGCTCTCCGACGACGACCTCGCCGGCGTGGTCCGGGCGGTTGAGGAGGCGTTCGTCACCTCGGTCGGTCCGCCGCCGGGCCACGCGCTCGACGGCGAGCGACGGGAACCGGACGCGACGACGGGCGAGGACGGGCTCGACCCCGCGGAGGCCGCGGACGCGGAGATCCTGTCGGGCGAGGGCTCGGGCGAGGGGGTCGCCGCGTTCCGGGAGGACGACGCGGAGTACGTCGACGACGCGGAGTACGTCGACCGCGAGTCGCCCGCCCGCCCCGGCGTGGCGAGCGCCGACGAGCCCGCGGCGGTCGACGACGAGGCGGAGACGGCGACCGACGCGGTGGTGATGGAGGGAACGAGCGAGCCCTCGGACGGGCTGGTCGACCGGAGCGAGGACGCCCGGGACGCCGAGTTCGTCGAGTAGCGCCGGCTACGCCAGCAGGGCGGCGAGGGCCGCGGCGGGATCGTCGGCGAGGGCGACGCCGCTGGCGAGGAGCACGCCGTCGGCGCCGAGGTCGGCGGCGGCGGCCACGTCGGCCGCGGTCGAGACGCCCGCACCGCAGTAGAGATCGACCGCGGGATCGACGGCGGCGACGGCGGCGACGGCGTCCTCGACGACCGCGGGATCGGCGGCCGCGACGGAGACGTCGCCGCCGATCAGTTCGGGGGGCTCGACCGCCACCGCGTCGGGACCGAGCGCGGCCGCCGCCCGAGCCTGTCGGGGGTCGTTCGCACAGACGACCGTCCGGAGGCCGGCGCGGTCGGCGGCCCGGACCGCCGCGTCGAGGTCGGCCAGCCGACAGCGCCGCTCGGAGTGGTTGAGCAGCGTGCCCGCCGCGCCGGCGTCGGCCGCGACCGCGGGCGGCAGGTGGCCGGTGTGGCTGCCGCGATCGACGGGGTCGACGTGTTGGGCCCACGTCTCGACGCCCGTGTCGGCGACACGCCGGAGGTCGACCGCCCCCGGCGCCACGGCCACGTCGGCGTCGGCGCTCGCGGCCGCGCGTGCGACCGTCACGGGGTCGCAGTCGTAGCTCTTGAGATTGACGAGGACGAACACGGTCGGCCGTCCGCGGCCGCCCTCAAAAGCGCGACGGTCGGGGCGGGGCTAGTCTCTGCGCTTGACCACGTCGCCGAGGGTGGTCGTGGTCGAGGAGTCGGCCGACCAGTCGTCGTCGCCGCCGTCGCCGCCCTCGACGAGCGAGATCTCGAGACGGCGTTCGAGCTTCTCGCGCACGTCGTCCGAGGGGAGCATCTCCCCGCGCTCGAGCTTCCGGATCAGGCTCACCTTCTCGTTGAGGCTCTTCGCCAGGTCCTCCTGGCTGACCCCCTCGGCCTCGCGGGCCTCGCGGATGCGCTCGTCGTAGTCGCCCGCGATCTCGTCCATGTCGTCGAACATGTCGCGCCGGCGCGAGCGACCGTCACCGCCACCGCCGCCCGACGAGGACGAGGACGAGGAGGACGACGAGGACGTCGAGTACTTGGTGCTCGCCGAGCCCGCGTCGGTCGTCTCGACCTGGGTGCCAAACTCCGTGCAGTCGTCACAGAGCTCGAGCTCCGCCCCCTCGACCTTGGTCGTCGTGAGCGACGGGCGCTCGGCACCGCACATCTCACACTGGGGCATGGCCTTGCATAGCGCGCCGCGACGGATAAACTGTCCGACCGCCCGGCTCAGCGGAGGTCGCGCCGGGCGCCCCGGAAGCGCTGGATCGCGGTGACGTGGCCGGCGACCGCGAGCAGACCGAGCAGCCACGCCAGCGGGCTGTGGCCGCCGACGGGACCGAGCGCGGCCGCCGCGAGCGCCGCGACGACGGTGAGCACGAGCCGGTCGGCCCGGCCGACCAGCCCGCCGTACTCGCGCCGGAGGCCGACGGCCTCGATCTGTGTGCCGAGGTAGGAGGTCATGAGCACGCCCGTCACCGCCGCCAGACCGAGCCCGTAGCGGCCGATCCCGGCCGCGGCGCCGGCGATGATCGCCACGTCGGCGTAGCGATCGAGCACGTGATCGAGCAGGTCGCCGCCGTTGGAGGCGGCGTCCTGCCGGCGCGCGAGCGCGCCGTCGACGAGGTCGAGCCAGCCGTTTACCAGCACGAGCGCGCCGGCGGCGACGAGCGCGGCCGGCGTGGCCGCCACGAGCGCGAGCCCGGCGGCCAGCGCACAGCCGAAGGCGGCGATCGAGACGCCGTCGGGCGAGAGCCCGACCCGGTCGGCCGCGGCGACGAACGGCGTCAGGGTCCGGTCGGCCAGCGGGCGGAGGCGGTCGAGCGTCATGGCTCAGGGATCGAGGTGGTCGGTGAAGTCGACGCGCCCGACGCCGGGGGTGGTCTCGCCGCGCGCGACCCGGGCGACGGCGTCGGCGACCGCCGCCGGCCCGCGGTCCGTGGTGTCGATCTCGTGGACGGCGTCGCGGCCGTGGCGCTCGACCGCCTCGGCGAGGATCACGTCGAGGGCCTCGCTCTCGGCGTTGGCCGCGACGGTCGCGGGGGGCTCGTCGCGGCCGGCCAGGCGCTCGCGGAGCCGGTCGGGCCGACAGCGCAACACCACCACCAGGTCGGCGTCGAGGCGGTGGGCGAGGTGGGACTCGACGAGCAACGGCCCGTCGGGCTCGCGCGCCGCCAGCCGGTCTGCGACGGCGTCGAGATCGACCACCAGCGATCCCCGGTCGGGGTCGCGCTCGCTCCAGAGCCCCTCGGCCCGGACCAGATCGCCGAGGTGGACCACCTCGAACGGGCCGGGCAGGCGGTCGGCGGCGGTCGTCTTGCCCGTACCCGGCGTGCCGGTCAGGGCGATCCGCGCGGGGGCGTCGGTCATCGCCCGGCGAGCACGTCGTCGAGCGTCGCGACCGCCTCGCGGGTCTCCTCGCGCGTGCCACACGAGATCCGGACGCAGTCGGGGAGGCCGAAGCTGGTGCAGTCTCTGACGATCACGCCCCGGCGCCGGGCCGCGTCGGCGACCGCGGTCCCGTCGCCGACCGCCGCGAGCACGAAGTTGCCCCCGCTCTCCCAGGTCGGCGCGTCGAGCTCGTCCCGGAGGTGACGCCGCGCCCAGCGGGCGCTCTCGACCGAGCGCTCCAGGTGCTCGTCGTCGCCGAGGGCGGCGAGCGCGGCCCGGCAGGCCACCTCGTTGGCGGCGAAGGGGGTGTTCACCCGGGCGTAGGTCTCGCCCCAGGCCGCGGGGACGAGCGCGTAGCCGATCCGCAGCCCCGCGAGCCCGTAGGCCTTCGAGAACGTCCGGGTGACGGCGACGTTCGTCCGGCCGTCGAGCAGGCGGGCGGCGCTCGGGGCGGCGGTGTACTCGCCGTAGGCCTCGTCGACGACGACCAGCGTCCGCTCGGCGACCCGGTCGGCGATCCGGGCGAGGTCGTCGGGGGCGAACTCCGCGCCCGTCGGGTTGTGGGGCGTGGTGAGGTAGACGATCCGCTCGCCGTCGTAGGCGTCGAGGACGCTCGCGGGCGTCATGGCGAAGTCGGTCTCGCGCTCGACGGGGTAGCTCGCGACCCGGCCGCCGTGGTAGCGCGCGCTCATCGCGTAGTAGGCGAAGCCGGGCTCGGGCACCAGCACCCGGTCGCCGGGCTCGAGCGCGGCCCGCGCGAGGTAGTCGAGCGCGCCGTCGGCGCCGGGGCCGACCCACACCTGCTCGGGCTCGACGCCCCACTCGCGGGCGAGCGCGTCGGTCAGGTCGGCGTGTGAGGCCTTCGGGTAGGCGTTGACACGGCCCGCGGTCTCGCGGATCGCCTCGACGGCCGCGGGGCTCGGGCCGTGGGGGTTCTCGTTCGAGGAGAGTTTGATCAGCTCCTCGGGCGCGAGACCGAGCTCCCTGGCCACCTCCTCGACGCCGCGCCCCGGGACGTACGGCGAGTGCGCGGACAGGTCGCGTGGCTCCATACCCGACGGATGCGGGCCGCGCCTCTTAACGCTCCCTACACGCGGGGCGACCCGCCCCGGCGTGGCGTGGCGTGGCGTGGCGACTACGGGACCCGGATCCCGTGTTCGAGCACGCCGACGCCCTCGACCTCGATCTCGACGCGGTCGCCGTCCTCGACGGGGGCGACGCCCTCGGGCGTGCCGGTCGAGACCACGTCGCCCGGCTCGAGGGTGACGTAGGTGGTGATCTCCTCGATCAGCGTCGGCACGTCGAACACCAGGTCGGCCCGCGAGCCGTGCTGGCGGACCTCGCCGTCGACCCGCGCGATCACGTCGGCGTCGGCCGGCACGTGCTCGGGGTCGGCGACGCAGGGGCCCATCGGCGCGGCGCCGTCGAACGCCTTGCCCCGAACCCAGTTCTGCTCCTGGCGCTGGTCGTCGCGGTTCGAGATGTCGTCGACGCAGGTGAAGCCCGCGACGACGTCCATCGCGTCGGCGGCGTCGACGTGGCGACACTGCTCGCCGATCACGACCGCGAGCTCGGCCTCGTGGTCGATCCGCTCTTTGTCGCCGGGCACCGTCACCACGTCGCCGTGGGCGGCGTATGCGTTGGGCGGTTTCAGGAACAGCGAGGGACGGTCGGGCACCTCGTTGCCGTGCTCGGCGGCGTGGTCGGCGTAGTTCCGGCCGATACAGACCACCTTCGAGGGGTCGGTCGGCGCCAGCAGATCGACGTCGTCGAGCGCGTGGCGCTCGCCGGCGAACGAGACGGCGTCGCCGTGGAACTCGCCGCGGCGGACTGCGCCTGCCGGGTCGCGAAATCGGGCGTATCGCACGTCGGGGGGTGTGGCCCCGGTCGCTTAACCGTTCGTGCCGCGGCGACGGGGCCGGCGGGACCGACCGTCACCGCGCCGCCCCGCGTCCCGCGCCGTCGGGGCGCGGTCAACGTTGAAGTGATCGCCGGGAGTAGCCGCCACCGGACATGGAACTCACCTGGCACGGCCACTCCTGCTGGGCGGTGACCGTCGGCGAGACGGAGCTGCTGATCGATCCCTTCTTCGACAACCCCCACACGTCGCTCGAGCCGGCCGACCTCGACACGCCGGACTACGTCCTCCTGACCCACGGCCACGCCGACCACGTCGCCCACGCGGGGGCGTTCGGCGACGCCACGCTGGTCGCCACGCCGGAGCTGACCGAGTACGTCGCCGCCGAGATGGGCTTTACCGACACCCTGCCCGCGGGCGGGATGAACCTCGGCGGCACCGTCGAGTGTGGCGACGCCTACGTCACGATGCACCGGGCCGACCACACCAACGGCATCGAGACGGGCTACGAGTACGACGCCGGCATGCCCGCGGGCTACGTGCTCTCGGATCGGAAGCCGACCCAGGAGGCCGACCCCGACGCGACGACGTTCTACCACGCCGGCGACACGGGGCTGATGACCGAGATGCGCGACGTGATCGGGCCGTTCCTCGAGCCCGACGCGGCCGCGGTGCCCTGCGGGGACCACTTCACCATGGGCCCGGCCCAGGCCGCGATCGCCGTCGACTGGCTGGACGTCGACCACGCCTTCCCGATGCACTACGACACCTTCCCGCCGATCGAGATCGAGGTCGAGGAGCTCGGGCGCGAGGTGGCGGCGACCGGGAGCGACGCCGAGGTCCACGTGCTCGCGGGCGACGAGACGGTGACGCTCGACGGCGGCGATCCCGCGTCGATCGAGTAGCCCGGACCGGAGAGGAATCTTTACCCGACGGCGACGCGAACCGCCGGTCGATGGCCGACATCGAGACCTCCACGGTGAGCGACGAGGGCTACGCCAGCACCAGCCAGATCGGCGAGTTCGAGCTCGCGGTCGACGCGACCGGCGAGGCCGGCCCCGATCCCAACAGCGTGCTCGTGGCCGACTACGCCGCCTGCTTCCTGCCGGCGCTGCGCGTCGGCGGCCAGCAGCGCGGCCACGACGACCTCGGGACCGTCCAGATCGACGCCGACGCCGACCTGGACGAGGACGACGACCTCGCCGCGATCCGGTTCACGGTCCACGTCGAGGCCGACCTGAGCGACGAGGAGCTCGACGAGGTCGTCGACCGGGCCGAGGACATCTGTCACGTCCACAGCGCGCTCCGGGGTGGGCTCCACGCCGAGGTCGACGCCCACGGCGACGCCTTCTAGGTCCGGGCTCGTCCCGTCACGCCGCGGGGGCTACCGCCGGTACCAGCGGTAGCTCATCGCCCGCCCGTCGACGATCACGACCTCGCGCCCCTCCGGGTCCGGCTCGGTCGGCGTCCGCTCCTCGTCCTCGCGGTAGACGTACGGGCTGTTCGGCTCGTCCATGCCGGACCTGATGGCGCGACGGGGCTTAACTCTTCGCGGAACGGTACCACACCTCGATCGGGGTCAGCGGGCGACCAGCTCCGCGAGGCCGCCGACCGTCTCGAGCACGTGGTCGGGCTCGACGGCGGCGTCGGCGAGGTCGGCGCGGTCGGTGACGCCGGTGAGCACGAGCGCGGTGGTCATGCCCGCGCGCGCGCCGAGCGCGATGTCGGTGTCGAGACGGTCGCCGACGACCAGACAGTGCTCGGGCGGGTGGGGGAGGCGTTCGCGGACCAGCGCGCGGGCGGCCCGGGATGGCTTGCCGAGCACGATGTCCGGATCGCGGTCGGCGACGGCGGCGACGGCGCGGACGATCGCGCCCGAGCCCGGGAGGTCGCCGTCGGCGGTCGGGATCACCACGTCGGGGTCGGTACCGATCAGCGGGGTCGAGCCGTCGGCGAGTGCCCGGTAGGCGTCGCGCAGGTCGGCGTAGCCGAAGTTCCGGTCGATCGAGGCGACGACGGCGTCGGCGTCGGCGGGGTCGTCGACGACGGCGAGGCCGGCGTCGGTCAGCTGGTCGCACAGCCCGGTCTCGCCGACGAGCAGCAGTCGGTCGTCGGCGTGGTGCTCGCCGAGGTGACGGACGGCGGTGGTGCCGGCGGTGACCACCTCGTCGGCGGCCACCGAGAGCCCGGCGCGGGCGAGGCGGTCGACGTACGCCGGCGGGGCGGCCGTCGGGTTGTTCGAGAACAGGAGGCGGTCGACGCCGGCGCGCTCGAGCGCCGACAGCGCCCGGTCGGCCCCGGCCAGCGACTCCTCGCCACGCACCAGCGTGCCGTCGACGTCGAGGACGGCACCACGGATCGTCATACGGGATCACTGGGACGGCCGGCTGTTGAACGTCGCGGTCCGTAGCATCGGGGTTGTCGAACACAAGAGGCATGTGTCTACCGACCAATCACGTCCTGTCGTGACGAACACGCAGTTGACGCTGGTCCAGATCGACAACTACGGGCCCTGGACGGTGACGCCGGAGCCACGGAAGGAAATGGACCTCCAGACCCTCCAGTCCCGGCTGTTCGCCGATCTGGCGCAGTTCGTCGGCTCCCGCGGAGGCTACGTCTTCTTCACGCGGTTCGACAACATGGTCGCGGTCACGAACGGTCTCGACCGCGCCGACCACGCCCGGCTCCAGGAGTCGGTCGCGAACCGCTACCCCGTGACGGTGAGTCTGGGTGTCGGCGCCGACCCGTCGCCGGTCCGGGCGCTAGAGGCGGCCACCGCCGGGCTCCAGCGGGCGGGGAGCGCACAGGACGGCGACCGACGGGAGGTGCTGGCCGGCGAGCCACTGGCCGAGCCGGCGGGGACGGAGCTGGGAATCGCACACTTCGACGTGAACGACGCGACGGGCAAGTACACCGACCGCCTGAACGCGTTCGACTCGTTCATCCGGATCGAGCAGGGCTACGCGGAGCTGATGCGACACCTGCGCGAGGAGTACGGCGGGCTGGCCTTCTTCGTCGGCGGCGACAACGTGATCGCGTCGGTGCCGGACCTGTCGCCCGCCGACTACCGCGAGACGATCGAGCACGTCCGCGAGACGGTCGACGTCGCGCTGAAGGTCGGCGCCGGCCGGGGGACGACGCCGGCCGAGGCGGGGATGACGGCGAAACACGCCCTCGAGCGCTGTCGTCACCGCGACAGCCTCGTCGAGATCGGTCCGGCGGCCGACCCGATCGAGGAGGACTGAGCGGTGTCGGCGCGGGCGCTGTACTTCGAGGGCGACGGCCGGGTCTCGGTCCGCGAGCGGGCGGTGCCCGAGCCCGCGCCCGACGAGATGCTGGTCAGGACCCGCGTGTCGGCGGTCAGCCCCGGCACCGAGCTGCTGGTCTACCGCGGGCAGGTGCCCGACGGGCTGGCGCTGGACGAGTCCATCGACGCGCTCGACGGCGGCGTGGAGTACCCGCTTCGCTACGGCTACGCCGCCGTGGGCGAGGTGACCGCGACCGGCGCGGCGGTGGCCGACGACTGGCTCGGCCGGACCGTGCTCGCGTACAACCCACACGAGAGCCACTTCACCGCCCGCCCGGCCGCCGTCGAGCCCGTCCCCGGCTGGTGTGGGCCCGCGACCGCGACGCTCGCGCCCAACGCCGAGACCGCCGTCACCGTCGCGATGGACGCCCGGCCGATGATCGGCGAGCGCGCCGCCGTCTTCGGCCAGGGACTGGTCGGACTGCTCGCCACGGCCGCGCTCGCGCGCTTCCCGCTCGACGCGCTCGTCGGGGTCGATCCGCTCGCCGACCGCCGGGAGCGCGCCCGCCGGCTCGGCGCGACCGACGCCCTCGACCCCGCCGGCGTCCGCGCGCGCTTCGAGCCGACGGGGCCGGGCGCCGAGGGCCGCTCGACCGCCGGGACCGACCTCACCGTCGAGCTCTCGGGCCAGCCGACCGCCCTCGACGACGCCGTCGCGGTGACGGGCTACGACGGCCGGATCGTCGTCGGCTCGTGGTACGGCACCAAGCGGGTCGAACTCGATCTGGGCGGTCGGTACCACCGCAGCCGGATCGGGCTCCAGGCCAGCCAGGTCAGCACGGTCGACCCCGCGCTCCGGGGCCGGTGGGACGACGACCGGCGGCTGGCGGTCGCCTGGGAGCATCTCCGGGCGATCGAGACCGAGCCGCTGTTGGGGACCGAGACGCCGATCGAGGAGGCGCCGCGGGCCTACCGCCGGCTGGCGGGCGAGGAGCCGCCGGTGGGAACGCTCTTGACCTACCCGGAGTAAGCCCACCCGATGTACGAGGTGACGGTGACGCGTGCGTTCGTGGCCCAGCACTTCCTGACGGTCCCCGATCCCGGCCCGGAGGGCGAGCTCCACTCGCACGCGTTCCGGGTCGAGGTGACCCTCGAGGGCGCCGAACTCGGCGAGTACGGCTACCTCGTCGACATCGACGAGGTGAAGGCCGGGATGGCGACGCTGTTGGGGCGCTACCGCGACGCCACGCTCAACGAACTGCCGGAGTTCGAGGGGCTGAACCCGAGCGTCGAGCACTTCGCCCGCGAGTTCGCGGACCGGTTCGTCGAGACCACAGGCGTCGAGCGCCCCGAACGGGTGCGCGTGACGATCTGGGAGGACGACGAGGCCTGCGCCGCCTACGAGCGGCCGGTCTGACGTGCACGTCGGCGTCGTCGTCTACGGCGCGCTCGACCGTCGCTCCGGGGGCTACCTGTACGACCGCGAGGTGGCCGACCGCCTGGAGGCCGCGGGCGACCGGGTGAGCGTCGTCTCGCTGCCCGAGCGCGACGGGCTCGCCGCCCACGCCCACAACCTCGTCCCCGCGCTCCGGCGCCGGATCGAGACCCTCGACGCCGACGCCGTGCTGGTCGACGAGCTCTGTCACCCCTCGCTCTGGTGGGCGCTGGGCCGGGTCGAGACGCCGGCCACCCTCGTCGCCGTCGTCCACCACCTCCGGTCGAGCGAGGGGCTCGGGGGCTGGCGCGCCCGGCTCGTGGGCGGGCTCGAGCGGCGCTTTCTCCGGGCGGCCGACGCCTACGTCTACAACGGCCGGACCACGCGCGAGACCGTCGGCGCCCTGGTCGATCCCGACCCCTCGGTGATCGCGCCCCCGGGTGGCGACCGCCTCGGCCACACCGTCGCGCCCGATCGGGTCCGCGAGCGGGCCCACGAGGGGCCGCTCCGGGTCGTCGCGGTCGGCGGGATCGAGCCCCGGAAGGGCCACGACGCGCTGATCGCCGGGCTCTCGCGGGTGCCGGTCCCGTGGCGGCTGACGGTCGTCGGCGGCGAGCGCGACGCCGGGTACGCCGCCGCACTCCGCCGGCTGGCGGCCGATCGCGGGGTGGGCGACCGGATCACGTTCGCCGGCCGGCTGGCGGATCCGGCGCTCGCAACGGCGCTGGCCGAGAGTCACGTCTTCGCGCTCCCGTCGCGCTACGAGGGCTACGGGATCGCCTACGTCGAGGCGATGGGCTGTGGGCTGCCGGCGGTCGCGACGACGGCCGGCGGGGCCGGCGAGGTGATCACCGACGGCGAGGACGGCGTGCTCGTCCCGCCCGACGATCCCGGGGCGGTGGCGGACGCGCTGGCACCGCTGGCCCGGGACCGCGACCGGCTGGCGGCGATGGGCGTGGCCGCACGCGAGCGCTACGACCGCCACCCGACGTGGGACGACACCGGCGAGCGGGTTCGGGCCTTCCTCGCCGAGTGTTGAGGCCCGAGCCGAGCCTACGCGGGGGTCGGGACCGCCTCGGGCTCGTAGCCCTCGGCCCGGAGCGCGTCGGCCATCGCCGCGTGGAGGTAGGCGACGTTCTTCGGGCGGGCGGCGCGGCCCATACAGCCGATCCGCCAGATCTCGCCCGACAGCCCGCCCAGCCCGGACGCGATCTCGAGGTCGTACTCGTCGCGCAGGCGGGCGATCACGGCGCCGTCGTCGACGCCGTCGGGGACGCGGACGGCGTTGAGGCTGGGCAGCCAGTGCTCGTCGGCCGCGTTCATGCCGAGACCCATCGCCGCGAGCCCGTCGCGGAGCTCGCCCGCGACGGCGCGGTGGCGGGCCCACCGGTTCTCGATCCCCTCCTCGGCCACCAGCCGGAGCGCCTCGCGCAGCGCGTAGACGTTCGTGATCGGCGCGGTGTGGTGGTAGGCGCGCTCCTCGCCCCAGTAGCCCTCGAGCAGCGAGAGGTCGAGATACCACGACCGGGGCTCGTGCTCGCGGCCGAGCACCTTCTCCATCGCCCGGTCGTTGAGCGTCAGGGGGCTGGCGCCGGGCGGGCAGGAGAGACACTTCTGGGCGGCCGAGTAGGCGACATCGACGCCCCAGTCGTCGATCCGGACCTCGACCCCGCCCAGCGAGGTCACACAGTCCATGATCGTGTAGGCGTCGTGCTCGCGGGCGATCCGGGTGAGTTCGGGCACGTCCGGCTGGCGGATCCCCGTGGTCGTGTCGGCGTGACAGAAGCCGAAGACGGTCGGCTGGTGCTCGGCGAAGGCCGCCTCGACGGCCGCGGGGTCGAGGGGCTCGTTCCAGGGCTGGTCGAGATCGACGACCTCGGCACCGGCCCGGCGGGCCATGTCGGCCATCCGGTCGCCCCAGTAGCCGTTCGTCCGGACGAGCATCGACTCGCCGGGCTCGACGAGGTTGCCGATGGCCGCCTCCATCGCCGCCGAGCCGGTCCCGCTCACCGGGATGGTCCAGCGGTTGTCGGTCCGGAAGACGTAGCGCAGTAGCTCCTGGACGTCGTCCATCAGGTCGACGAACGAGGGGTCGAGGTGGCCGACCAGCGGCGTGCTCATCGCGCGCAGGACGCGCGGGTGGACGTCGCTCGGACCCGGCCCCATCAGCGTGCGCGTCGGGGGGCGAAGCTCCCCGACCGCGGGCGCGTCGGTCATGTACGGCCGACGATACCCGGATTCGACAAAAGTCGTTCCCTTCGGGGACGGGGTGAGATCGGCCCACACGACAAAGCTTAGCATCCCCGGCCGAGAGGGGCCGCCATGCCGGAGGCGTTCTACAAGTGGGGCAACGGCCCGGGCGCGGAGCTCCCGACCGTGGTCGACGCCCACGACGAGGTGCTGGTGACCGAGGACGGCGAGCTCTACGACGCGGCGGCCGGGGCCGCGGTGGCGAATCTCGGCCACGACGTGGCTGGCGTCGGCGCGGTCGCGGCCGAGCAGGCCGACTCGGTGGGCTACGTCTCGACCTCGCACTTCAGCCACGAGGCGACCGAGCGACTGGCCCGGCGGCTGGTCGAGATCGCTCCCGACGGGCTGGCCAACCCGTTTCTCGTCAACTCCGGGAGCGAGGGGATCGAGACGGCGATCAAGCTGGCGCGGGCCTACCACCGCGCGACCGGCGCGCCGGACAAACACAAGGTGATCGGCCGGTGGCAGGGCTACCACGGCGCCACGCTCGGCGCGCTGGCGGCCTCGGGCAACACCACCCGACGGACGACCTACGACCCGCTGCTGGCCGACTGGCCGAAGATCGACCCCGCCTACCCCTACCGGTGGGACCACGAGGGGACGCCCGCCGAGGCGGGCCGGGCGGCCGCCCGCGAGCTGGAGCGGGTCGTCCGCCAGGAGGGCCCCGAGACGGTGGCGGCGTTCGTCGCCGAGCCGGTGTCGGGCTCGTCGATCCCCGCGGCCCACCCCCACGAGGCCTACTTCCACGAGATCCGCCGGATCTGTGACGAGTACGACCTGCTGTTCGTCGCCGACGAGGTGATGACCGGCTTCGGCCGGTGTGGACCGGCGTTCGCGGTCGAGCGCTTCGGCGTCCGGCCCGACGTGCTGGTGGCGGGGAAGGGCATCTCGGCGGGCTACGTGCCGGTGAGCGCGGCGCTGGTCACCGACCGGGTGGCCGCGCCGTTCGCGCCGGACGGGCCGGCGTCGTTCGACCACGGCCACACCCACGCGGGCGCGCCGGTCGGGGCGGCGATGGCCGCCCACGTCGTCGATCGGTACGACGAGTCGGTCTTCGCCGCCGGCCGGGCGGCGGGCGAGCGCCTGCGTGACGGGCTCGCGCCGATCGTCGACCACCCGATGGTCGGCGAGATCCGCCGGGCGGGCGCGATGCTCGGCGTCGAGTTCGTCGCCGACCGCGAGACGAAGGCGCCGTTCGATCCCGACCGCGAGGTCGCCCACCGGATCTACGAGGCGGCGCTCGACGAGGGGGTCTACACCTACCCCGGCACGGGGTCGGTCGACGGGATCGCCGGCGACCACCTGATGCTCGCGCCGCCGCTCACCGCCCGCGACGAGGCCCTCGACGCGATGGCCGAGGGCGTCGTGGCCGCCGTCGAGCGGGTCGGCGAGCGCCTCGGGATCGCCCCGACCGCCTAGTCCCGCCGGGCGTCGAACCCGACCCCGAGCGCGAGCGCCAGCCCCGCCGCGGCCGCGAGCAAGAGACCGAGCGCGACCGGATCGAGCGGGGCGGGCGCGTCGGGGACGGGGGGTGTCCCGGTCGGAGCCGCCGTCGTCGCGGTCGGGGTCGCCGTCGCCGTCGCCGTCCCGGTCGCCGTCGCCGTCCGTGTCGGGGTGGGCGTCGCGACGGGGGTCGTCTCGGTCGGGGTGGCGCGGGCGCGCACGTCGACCCGGACGCTGTCGGACGCGCCCGCGGCCTCGGCTCGGACGACGTACGAGCCGGTCTCCGGCGGCTCGAAGACGACCGCCCACTCGCCGTCGCGACCCCACGTCGAGGTCTCGGCGACCGCGACGACCGCGCCCCCGCCGGGGGCGCGCCGGAGTTCGACCAGGATCAGGTTCTCGTCGGGCTGGAGGTTGGTGATCCCCGTGACGATCACCGTCTCGCCCGCCGGCACGGTCGCCGCGGCCGTCGGATCGGCCCCCTCGTCGGGCAACACGTCGGTGATCCGGACGGTCGCGTCGGCCAGCGTCGCGCCCCCGGCGGGGACGGCGACGCCGGCCCCGACGACGACCACGACCAGCACGAGCGCGGGGGCGGGGCGCACGGCTCCGTCCGCGCCCGCCGACCACTCAAACCTGCCGCCGGGGGACCTGA
>CAZMLQ010000046.1:0-14773 GCA_964567195.1 uncultured Haloferacaceae archaeon
GATCCGCGTGCGCTCGTCCGGACCCTCGATCCGGAGGTCGACCGCCGCGGCGACGACCGTGGGCCGGCCCAACCGCTCCTGGACGACGACGCCTCCGATGGCCCGACAGCCGCCGAACCGGCGACGCTCGCCCGTCGGGCAGTCGGTCCGGGCGAGGTCGGCCGCGACGGTCGCGTTGCCCGCGACGAGGTAGGTGCGGTCGGCCGGGGCGCCGCCGGCCGACAGCGCCTCCGTGGTCCGGTCGAGCGCCGTCACGACCCGCTCGGCGGCGGCGGTCCCGTCGGCGGGCGGCCGGCCGGCCACGGCCGCCGCGCTCCGGGCGACCGCGCGGTCGAGCGCGGCGCGGGCGTCGGCGAGCCGGGGGGTGTCGGCCCGCTCGGCGGCCGCGTCGGCGGGGTAGCCGAGCTGGAGGTACGCGGTCAGCATCGGCACGAGCGCGACGGCGACGACGACCGCCGCCGCGAGCACGAACTGGCCGCGACGATCCGGGCTCACCCGTACCACACCTCCACCCGGACCGCGCCCGCCCGGGTCGGCAGGGCCGCGCGACCGACCGCGACACCGGGCGGGCGCGGCGGTCCGACCGCGCCGTACGGCGTGACGAGTCGCACGCGGACGCCACCGGGTCGGAGCGCGACCGCCCGGTTCCACAGCGCCTCGCGCTCGTCCTCGAACGCCGCGCGGTCCACGAACGCCCGCTCGACGAGCGGCCGGTCGCCCGGCGTCCCCCCGTCGGGGAACGTCCGGGCGACATCGCCCGCGTAACGCTCGAGCTGGGCGCGCTCGCGGTCCGGGCCGGGGACGCCGACGGTGAACGCGACCGTCACCCCGAGCACGAGCACGACCCCGATCGCGGCCTCGACGACCGGCAGGGAGAGCTGTCCTCGGTCCGGGGTCCGGCCCCGGCCCCGGCCGCGCTCATCCGCGCGCACCGACGCTCACCTCCAGGGTCGCGGGCTCGCGCTCCACCCGAACGTAGTTCACCCGCAGGACGCCCCGGGCCGGACCGTCGGTCCCGACGCGCAGGTCGGTGCGCCCGCGACGGTCCAGCCGGACGACGGCGGTCCCCTCGATCCCGCCGTCGGCGTGGAGGACCGGTCGGCCGTCGGCGAACAGCGCCGTCACGGTCGTGTTGTTGCCGGTCCGGACGTACACCCGGACGCGGCCGACACCGGGCGGGATGGTGAGGTTCGCCCGGTCGGCCAGCTCGATCGACCGCTCCGACGCCGTCGGTCGCGCGACGCCGACGACGCGTCGGACGGTCGTCGCGCCGCCGAGCCGGCCGCGCTCGAGTACCGTCCGCCCGTCGAGTCGGACCCGAACCGGGCGGTCCCGGACCGCCGGCGCGAGCGCGTCGACCTCGGTGGCGGTGAGGTTCCGGGCGCCGGCGCGGAGCAGCCCCGGCCGTCGGCTGGTCGCGTTCGCGCTCGCGATCCGGTCGGCGAGACCGGTCGCCACGCGCCGCTCGATCGGCTCCCGGTCGGCCCCCCGGAGCGCCTCGTCCGCGAGGGTCACGCCCAGCCCGGCGGCCGCGACGACGAGCACCACCCCGACGGCGACGGCGACGAGCGACGCCTGTCCGCGGCGACCGGCGCTCACGGCCGCCCTCCGTCGAGTCGGCGCTCGACCAGCGCGACGCGCAGCCCCTCGCGGTCGACGGTGACGCGAACGGCGGTCGGCTCGGTGCTCCGCCAGCGGCCGGTCACCCGGATCCCCTCGGGGAGGGCCGGTCGGAGGCGGCCACCGATCGGCCCCGCCGGATGCTCGAGCACGAGCGCCCGGCCCGTCGCCCGGACGGCGTAGGCCCGCCCGCGGACGGTCTCGGGCAGGTCGACCCGGATCGTCCGGTCGAGCCCGCGGGGCCGAACCTCCGGGACGGCCCGCTCGACGCCGGCGCCCGCCTCGGCGAGCGTGCGGTCGGCCAGCTCCGCCCCCGCCGCCGTGCGGTAGGCGGGGAGCGCGCCGCCGAACAGCGCGGTCGAGAGCAGCGCGACCAGAAGCACCAGCACGGCCGCCTCGAGCGCCTTGCCGACGACGGGGACCACCGCCCGCCCGTCGCCGCCACGCCGGCGCCCGGTCACGCGGCCTGCACCTCCGCGCCGAGACGGTGGATCACCAGCCGGAGCGGGCCGGCGGTCCGTGGCTCGACGATCGCGCTCGGGGTCCCGTCCCCGTCGATATCACGCACCGTCGTCGGGCCGAGCCGGTCGAGACGGTCGGTCCACGCGGTCGGGTGGCGGCTCTCGACCGCGATCCGGTAGCCCGTCGACGGGAGTCGGCGGCGCTCGTGGCTGACGTTCGTCCACACCGTGGCCGCGCCGGCGTCGAGTGCGGTCCCGGGCTCGGCCCCGAGCACGGCGATCGAGACGAACAGGTCGTCGCCGCGGGCGCGCACCGGGGGCCGACCGACGAGACGCGCCCCGGCCGGGCTGGCGCGGAGGGTCGTTCCGGCGACCGCGGCGACCCGCCGGTCGCCGGCGTCGGTCTCGTAGACCAGCCCGCCCACCTCGACCGCGACGGCGACCCCTCCGCCACGGATCCGGACGGTCCGCTCGACGACGCGGAGGTCGCCCCCGGGGAGGGCCAGACGCTCGCGCCCCGGCCCGCTCCGCTCGGTCGCGAGCGCGTCGTCGAAGGCGGTGACGGCGCGGTCGGCGCCGGCCGCCGCGGCGCGATCCTCGATCACCGTGCCGACGGCGGCGGTCGTGCCGGCGACGGCGACGACCGTCAGCGCCACCAGCAGCGCGACGCCCACGACGGTCGACTGGGCGCGGCCGTCGCGGCTCACACCATCCCCACCCCCGCGAAGACGGCGTGACAGACGACGACCAGCGCACCCGAGTGGAGCAACGCCTCGTAGCGCCCGCGGCTGGCGGTGCCCGCGAACCAGCCGGCGCCGAGCATCGTCGCCTGGGTGACGACGTAGAGCCGGAAGCGCGCGCGGGCCAGATCGACCGTCGCGCCGTCCAGGACGTAGCCCGCGGACTCGGAGAGCGCAGCGAGCTGCGAGAAGCCGGCGAACACCCGGACCCCGACCGCGACGGTGATGCCGACGACCAGCAGGGCGGTCGTCCAGCCGACCGCGACGTAGACGAGCATGTTCGACCGGAGCGACCGCTTCTCGTGGTAGAGGCGACCCACCTCGGTCTGGAGCGTGTCGAACACCGCGCCCGCGTCGCTGCCGGCGTCGAGCGCGCCCGCGACGAGCCCGACGGTCTGTTCGGCCAGCGGCGTGCCGACGCGGTCGACGAACCGCCCGAGCGCGGCCGCCCGGAGGTCGCGGGGGCCGTCCGGGGAGTCCCGTCCCGTCAGCCCGAGGTTGAGCGCCAGATCGGCCACGTCCGGGTCGAGCGGGCCGAGATCGACGTCTCGGGCGACGAGTTCGACCGCCTCGGGGAACGGTCGGCCGAGGTTGACGTGGCCCGAGACGGCGTGGACGAAGTCTTTCAGCTCGCGGTCCTTGGCGTCGTCCCGTCGCGCCCGCCGGACGGCGACGAGCCCGACCGGGACCGCGTAGCCGGCGTACCCGAGGGTGGCGACGGCGGGCGCCGAGGCGCCGAGCGCGGCGGCGGCGCCGGCGACCGCGACCGCTGGGGCGGGGAGCACGACCGCCGCGCTCGCGGGGTTCTCCGTGGCGGTCGCGAGGACGGCGAGAGGGCCGGCCGGCCGCTCGTAGACGACCCGCTGGCCGGGTGGGCGAAGCCCCGCGACCACGACGCTCGCGCCGGCGCCGGTGACGGCGACGAACGCGGCGCTGGTGTAGACGACCACGCCCCGGGCCGAGGTGGTGCCAAGCGGCGTGGTGACCGGCGCGGAGAGGCCGGGCGCGATGGCGGCCATCACCGTCAGGACGATCACCAGCAGCGCGGGCAGCACCAGCAACACCATGAACACCTCGGCGAGCAACTCGAGAAAGCCCTCGGCGCGGTCGCGCGAGCGGTCCTGCCGGTGGCCGAGCATCCGGCTCTCCATCCGCAGGTAGTTCGCCAGCTCGCGCTCGCCCTGGTCGGCGTGTTCGCCGAACTTCAGCAGGAAGGGCGCGAGCAGGTCGCGAGAGGGTGTGTCACGCGCGACCCGCCGGAGCCCCTCGTCGAGGCTCCCGGCCAGCGACGCGGCGTTCAGCACCCGCCGGCAGGCCACGGCGGTCTCGCCATAGGCGTCGGTCGACGCGACTCGACCGACCATCGCCCGTGGCCCGTCGCCGCCGGTCGCGAGCACGTTCAGGTAGCGCACGGCGCCCGGGAGCGTCCGCTCGATGTCGGACCGGCGGGCCGAGGCCCGCCAGCGCAGGTAGAGACCGCCGGCCCGGAGCGTCGTCCACCGGGCCAGCCAGCCACAGCCCGCGCCCGCCGCGAGCGCCACCGGGAGGACGGGCTCGCCGGAGACGACCGGGAGCCGGGTGACGACCGCCCGAAGCCTGGAAAGCCCGGCCGGGCTTTCGAGTATCGCGACCGCCGCGAGGGCGACCCCGACACCGACGAGCAGGCCGACCAGCCACCCGGCCCCGTAGAGGCGGGCGAGCAGGAGATCGAAGCTGATCCGGAGGTCGGCGCCGCGGTAGCGCCGGCGATCCCGGCGGTGGCGCTCCCGGTCGGCGTGGCGCGCGAACAGCGCGTACAGCCCGCGGTCGACCGCGGCCAGCGCCGTCCGGTCGTCTCGCCCGCCGGTCTCGACGCCCCCCTCGACCGTCGTGGCGTCGCTCACCGCCGTCCCCCGGTCCCCGGCACGTGGAGACGTGACACCGCTCCGTGACAAAAATCTTCGGCGCCGGCGGCGGGGTCGAACCCCCCGTCGTCCGGTGACCGGGACCGGTCAGCCCGCGGCCGCATCGCCGGTCGTCGCGACCAGCCGGCGGACGACCGGGGCGGCGACGAGCGCGAGCGCGATCTCGACCGCGCCGGCGACGAGAAAGACGGTCGCGAAGCCGGCGCGCCCGGCGACGGTCCCGCCGAGGACGACGCCGGCGAGAAAGCCGACGCTGCCGGTGGCGTTGAATCCGGCCATCGCGAGGCCGCGATCGTCGGCGGCGGCGAGGTCGGTCACGAGCGCCATCGTCGCGGGCGACATGAACGCGCCGACGACGCCGACGGTCACCATCGCGGCGCCGACGAGCGCGACCGTCGGCGCGAGCCCGACGGCGACGATCCCCAACCCGTAGCCGACCGACCCGGCCACGACCGGGATCGCGCGGCCGAGCCGGTCCGAGAGCGAGCCGAACGGGTACTGGAAGAGTGCGAAGGGGGCGAAAAAGAGCGCGAGCATGAGCCCGGTCGCCGTCGGCGAGAGGCCAAAGCCCGTCCGGAAGTAGAGCGTGCCGGCGAGCGCGAAGACGCCGGCCGACAGCCGGTCGATGAAGCCGAACGCGTAGGGAACGAGCAGTCCGGGCGTCGCGCGGGCGGTCGCGACGACGCCGGCGAGCCCGCCGGTCCGGCCGGCGCCGTCGACGGTCGGCGTCCGGTCGGCGAGGCGGGTCGAGAGCAGCGCGATCCCCGCCGCGAGCGCGGCCGCGACGACGAGCGGGACGAGCGGACCCCGCTCGTAGAGCACGCCCCCGACCGGCGCGCCGAGCGCGGTGCCGGCGCCGATCGCGACCCCGGCCGCGCCCATGTTCCGGCCGTGGCCCCCCGGCAGGTCCATCAGCATCGTCATCGAGAGCGAGAGCACGCCGATCGTCGCCGCGCCCTGGAGGGCCCGCAGCGCCAGCGCGCCGGCGAACGGCAGCCGTCCCGCGGCGAGGGCGAGGCCGGCGTAGGCCAGCGCCGCCACGACGGCGCCGAGCCGGATCAGCGGGACCCGGACGCCGCGGGCGTCGCTGGCGAGCCCCCAGAGCCAGACGAAGAGGATCGACGCCCCGAGTTCGACGGCCAGAAACCGGGTGCTCGCGTCGAGCACGCCGGTGGCGCCGAGCGCGGTCACCAGCGTGTCGATGCCGGGATAGAGAAGCACCTGTGCGAACAGGACGGCAAAGACCGCCCCGGCCAGCAGCGTCCGGTCGCGTCCGACCGCGTCCGTCCCGGTCACCGGCCGGCCCGGGGCGGCGACGGTCGGACGACCCCTCGTCCGCGGCCGGCCTCGCCTCCGACCGTCACGGCGTCACCCACCGTCGCTCCCCGGTCTCCGACACGTCGGACGGTGGGCGGCTGTGGGCGAAAAACCTTCGCCGTCGGGGGGCTACGGACAGGCCAGCCGGCGCAGCTCGCCGGACTCGATCTCGCGGGGTACGAGCTCCCACGCGACGCTCGCGCGCCCCCGTGGGGCGCGCGCCGGGGGGAGTCGGCCGCCCGGGTTCGGCCGCCGGATCAGCCCCCGACCGTCGAGGTCGACCTCGACGGCGTCGGCCAGCCCGGCCCCGCACCGATCGGATTCGACGAGCGGGAACCGGGCCGGGTCGGCGGCGTCGGTCTCGGCCGCGCGTCGGAGGATCGTGTCGCCCCAGCCGACGGTCGACTCGAACGGCTCGTCGACGTCTCGCGGGAGGCCGTGGGTCCGCGAGCGACCGGTCAGCGGCACCCGCGGGACGCCGAGCTCGTAGACGCCCTCGTCGAACAGCATGCGGACCTCGCCGAACTGGTCGAGGCGGGCGGAATCGGTGACCGAGCCCGAGGCGGCGTTGATCGTCGCGACGCTCCCCCGGTCGGTCGACGCGACGAAGCCGTGGGTGAGCCAGCCGTCGGCCGAGGCGGCGGTGCCCATCCACGACCGGCTCGACGGTCTGCCCCCGCCGAGCAGCCGATCGACCCCCGAGACGAGGTCGCCGAGCAGCCCCGCGAGCGGCCCGACCAGCCCGCCGAGCGGGCCGCCGACGCCGTCGGCCAGGCGCTCGATTCCCGCCGAGCGAGCCGGCTCGAGGACCGTCGTCGTCCGGAGCTCGTGGTCCGCCCAGGCCCGGCGGTCGTCGCCGCCCCACCGGGCCGTGCTGCGCTCGACGGTCCGGAGCTCCCACGAGCGCACCCGGTGGGCGCGGGGCAGGCGCACGCAGGCCGGACAGTCCCCGCAGGCCGAGTCCCGGTCGACGGGCTCGGCGGCGCTCGCGACGGCGGCGCGGACGTCGGCCGCGGCGAGTCCGATCGCCTGGTTCACCGTCGTCCGGAGCTGGGTCCGGGCGGCGGGCTCGGCCGCCCGCCGGGGCACCCTGACCGAGAAGGTCCGCCCGGTGAGGCGGGCCTCGGCCGCCGCGAGTTCCGCCTCGAGGATCGACCGCCGGCGGCGGAGCTCGTCGACGGTCCGACCGACGGCCCCACACCAGCGGTCCCGGCAGGCGGCCGGGACGGCACAGTCGGGGGCCACCAGCCGGACCGGGGCGGCGAGGTCCTGGTCCGCGCCGAGCGAGACGCTCGTCCCCGGTAACACGAGCTCGTAGGGACCCCAGTCCGGCCCGGCCGACGGCGGTGGTGCCGGGAGCCGGCGGAGGCCGTCACCGCCGGCGAGGACGAACTGCTGGTAGTCGAGCGCCCCTCCGAACGCCGACAGCGGGACGCCGTTCAGCGTGAGCCGATAGGTGTGCTGGCCGAGCCCGGCCGGTCCTCCCCGGTCGTAGAGCCCGACCGAGCCGTCCTGGCAGGGGGCGTCACCCACCGCCGCGGTACAGCCACCCCGGACGGGCACCGGTCGGATCCCGTCGGGGAGGCCACCGCGCGGGTCGGCCGCGGCGGCCGCGGCGGCGCTCGCTTTCCCGGTGCCGGCGAGGACCCCGGCCCCCGTCGCCCCGAGCCCCGCGAGCACCGTCCGCCGGCCGACGCCGCCCGCGCGGGCCGGCCGTTCGCGCGCGGTCGCCCGCTCTCCGTTCATACCGTTCACCGGTCAAGCCACGCGTTCATAAGTGTGCGCGTGCGGCCCGGCGTCGGCTCGCGTCCCCGGTAGATTGATGCCCCGACGGAGTGTCGTTTGGGACGACACGATGGTGGGAGACAGCGTGGGACTCGACGCGGAGGATCCGAACCTCGACATGACGGTCGAGCGGACCCCGGCGGTCCTGATCCTCGACACCTCGGGCTCGATGACGACGGAGTCGCGGACGTCGGCCGGCGAGCGCAAGAGCCGGATCGAACAGGTGAACGAGGGCCTGGAGCTGTTCAAGCGCGAGGTGACGAGCAAGGAGAACGCGGCCGACCGGGTGGACGTGGCGCTGGTCGAGTTCGGCGGCGGGGTCGACGCCGCCGACGACTGGACGACGATCAGAAACTGGACGCCGCCGGCGCTGAGCGCGGGCGGGAAGACCCCGATGGGCGAGGCGATCAAGAGGGCGATCGATCTGGCCGAGGAGGTGAAGGAGTACTACCGGAGCGAGGGGATCGCGTACACCCGTCCGTCGCTGTGGCTGCTCACCGACGGCCAGCCGACCGACATGGATCCGGGCGACAGCACGTGGGAGAAGGTGAAAGGCGACCTCGAGATGGGGGTCGCCGACGACCACTTCCTCTTTTTCGCGATGGGGGTGGGCGACGCCGACGTCGAGACGCTCGACGCGCTGGTCGAAGGGACGGGCAAGCCGGCGCTCGAGATCGAGGCGGGGACGTTCGAGGAGTACTTCCGGTTCGTCTCGAACAGCCTCGAGAACGTCTCCTCGGAGGACGGCGAGCCGGACAAGGTCGCGAACGAGACCGACCTCTCGGAGTTCGTCAAGACCTGATGTCCGATGCCGACCCACCGGCCGCGGTCGCCGACGGATCGCGGGCGCGCGTCGTCGGCTGTGCGGTGACGGGTCCGAAACACGAGGCCGACGACAGCCCCTGCGAGGACGCGTCGGCCGGCCGGCCGCTCCCCGGCGGGCGGTTCGTCGTCGCGGTGGCCGACGGGCTCGGGAGCGCGAGCCGGGCGGCCGAGGGCTCGCGGCTCGCGACCGACCGGCTCGTCGGCCACCTCGCCGACGCGCTGTCGGCGGCCGACGATCCGGGGCCGGCGGCGATGGAGGCGCGACTGGAGACCGGCTTCCAGACCGCCCGGACGGCGCTGGCCGAGCGGGCCGACGAGCTCGACGCGCCGGTCTCGGCGCTGAACACCACGCTCCTGGCGGCCGTCGGCGGCCCGTCGGGCGTCGCGGGCGGCGCGGTCGGCGACGGCGGGGTGGTCCGTCACCACGACGGCGAGCACCACCTGCTGGTCCCGCGCGAGGACGACTACTACACCAGTCGGACCACGCCGCTCCAGAGCGACCGCTGGCGGGAGAACGTCCGGTTCGCCCACCACGCCGAGGCCGACGGCGCGGCGGTCTTCTCGGACGGGCTCGACAACGCGGCCTGGGCGGGCGGCGGCGAGATCCAGGACTCGCTGTTCGACCAGCTGTTCGCGTTCGTCCGGTCGACGGCCGACCGGGCGGCCATGGAGGCGGAGCTGGAGTCGTTTCTCGACCACGAGCGGTTCCGTCGCCACTCCCGCGACGACAAGTCGATCGCGGTGGCCACCCTGCTCCCGGCGGTCGACGACGGGGACGACGAGACCGACGCCGACGCCGACGACGAGGACGACGCCGAGGCCGAGACGGCCGAGACCGACGCCGACGACGGGGACGACGCCGAGGCCGAGACGGCCGAGACCGACGCCGACGTCGAGACCGGGACGGACGCGGCCGCCATGGCGACGACCGACGACAGCCACGCCGGCGCCGGCCCGGGAGGGGCGCTCCGGTCCCGCCGCGTCACCGACGGATGGCCGCGGACGATCTGACCGGCCGGACGGTCGCGGTCGGCTCGGTCCAGACGACGCTGGCCGAGCCGATCGACGACGGGAGCGGGAAGGAGGGGACCGTCTACCGCGTCACGACCGAGGAGGGAACCACCGGGCGGGCCGGCCCCGACACCTCCGATCGGTTCGTCGCGAAGGTGATCAGAGACGGGAAGCGGTCGGAGAAACGCGACAAGACCGAGGCGATGGTGCGCTCGGGGATCGACGATCCGGCGCCGGCGGACGGCGAGCCGTACTTCGCGTGGCCGGCCGAGGTCGTCCGGGACGCGGGAACCGACGCGTTCCTCGGCTACCTGATGCCGTACGTCGGCGGCCGGGACGCACAGAAGTTCGCCTCGGCCCGGCTGGGGTGGGACGACGGGCCGCCCCGGCTGGGCTACCTGACCGCGCTGAACCTCTCGATCGCCATCGCGTCCCTCCACGCGCAGGGCCACGCGATGCGGGACATGCACCACGACAACGTCTTCGTCGACGACGGGGACGTCGCGCTGATCGACTGCGACGGCTTCTACGTCGGCGGACGACGGCACAACTACCCGAGTCGAACCTACTACCCCCGGTACGCGCCGCCGGAGGTCCCGGACGAGCCCACGGAGACCGCCGAGCCGGCCCAGCGGGCCGACCGGTTCGGCCTCGCGATCCACGTCTTCCAGCTCCTGATGGCCGGCTTTCACCCGTTCCAGGCGAAGGGATCGGGCGGCGACTTCGGACAGCGGATCGAGGACGGTCGGTTCTCGTTCGCCAACTCCGCGGTCGACCCCCCCGATCACACCCCGCCGTACCGCGCGCTCCCGGGGCGGGTCCGGGCGCTGTTCGAGAAGTGTTTCGAGTACGGCAAGCGCCGGCCACACCGCCGGCCGACCGCCCGCGACTGGATCCAGGTGCTCGGCGAGACGGTCGATCTCTGAGCCGGCGGCGACCCGGGCGGGCAGATTTATGCCGACGCGGTCGGTAGCCACCGCCGTGACGCACCGTGCCGACGACGCGTGAGACGCCCCCCGTCGTGGTCGTCGCCGTCGACCGGGACGCGGGCCGGCGGTACGCCTCGTGGCTCGACCCCGGCCACCAGGTCCGGACGGTGAGAGACGCCGCGGCCGAGGCGACGCCGGGTGCGGGTGTCGCCGTCGTCGCCGCGGCCGATCCCGAGCCGGCGGTGGCGGCGAGACACCGCCGGCGGACCGGGGCGCCCCGGGCGCTGCTGGTCGTCGATCGCCGGCCCGGCTTCGACGCGCCCGACGCCGGCTACGACGACCTGCTCGTCGAGCCCCCGTCGGCGGCCGTCCTCCGCGAGTCCGTCACCGACCTCGTCCGGCGCGAGCGCTACGCCGACGGCGTCCACGAGCTGTACGAGCTCGCGCGCCGACGCGCCGCCGTCGAGTCCGCGGGACGGACCGACGCGGCCCCCGACCTCGACGAACGCCTCGGCCGGCTCCAGGAGCGCCTCGACGCCACCCTCGACGACCTGACCGCCGACGCCGACTTCGCCGACATCTACCTCGATCTGGAGCGCGCGAGCGCGGCGCGCGACGACCCGTCTGACGCGGCCGATCCCGTCTGACGCGGCCGACCCCGTCTGACGCGGCCGCGGATCGACCCGACGCGACCGCTCCGAGCGTCGCCCGACGCGAGAGCCACGGCTCCCCCGGGACGGCCCGCCCCCGACGACGGCGCCGCCCGAGCCATTCGTTCGCCCCTCTACCGGTAAATTCATCTTATTACGTATCAGTATACGTCAGAAAAATTTAATTTCTGAGCGGCTCTCTGTCGAACTGCGATGTCCGAGGACCAGACCTCGACGGACGCGGTCGCGTCGTACCTGAAAGAGCACCCGCGGATGATGGGCGCGCTGTTCACCATGGTGATGCTGCTGTCCCAGGCGGGGACGGTCGTCGCCGGGAACAACGGCACCACCGCCGGCCCGTAAGCGGTCGAGTTCGTCTCTCCGGCCCCGACCCTCGTTCCGATCCGTCGACCCCGACCGGCGAGCTACAGCGCCGCGAGGTCGAGTTCGTCGCTCCAGCGGAGTTCGCCGTCGATCCTGACGGGGACGGTCTGGAGCGCGAGAAAGTCACGGAGCGCGTCGGCGTCCATCTCGAACGTGTCGACGTGACCCGAGAAGAGGTAGTGCTGGTCGTTGGCCTCGACGTACGGTCGAAGCATGCTCCCCGTGGTGATCCTGTTGGTCGGGTAGGCGTGAAACTCCATCCGGTAGCCGTCGCCGTCGTCCTCGGCGTCGAGCACGACCGGCGAGTTGGGCGTGCTCCCGTCGGCCCGCGCCAGCGTCAGCGTGCCGTCGCCGACGACGGTGTACTGGCTCGCGGCGGGGTTGTCGGTGCCGGCGACGTCGAGCGCGCCGGTCAGCGGGAAGCCACAGTCGAGCAGGCGCGCGAGGGTCCGGCCCATGCGGACGGCGCTCTCGTTGATCACGTCGTTGAGGGTGACGATGCCCGCGATGGCGCCCGCCCGGACGAGCGCCGCCCCCTGCTCGAACGACCGGCAGGCGTTGAGGACGAACGCGTCCACCCCGACGGTCCCGAGCGCGTCGGCGTCGAGGTGGCCGTCGGCGCAGTCGAAGCCCCGGCGGTCGATGTGGCCGACGTAGTGGAGTAGCTCGTGGTCGGCCGCGAGCGTCTCGCGGAGCTGTGCCCGCGTCAGCCCCCGGTGGACGGTCACGTCGAACGGCAGGTCCGCGCCGGCGTAGGTCTCGTCGACCACGTTCGACTCCGCGGCCATCGCCCGGTCGTTGCAGACGACGGCGATGTCGATGTCGCCCTCGACCGGCGACCGGCCCAGCCGGTTGTGGTAGGCCTCCGGCAGCGCCTTCGTCGCCTCGACCGGCGTGCCGGCGCCGACCCACGCCCGTTCGAGCGCGTCGGCCCCGCCGGTCGGCCGCACGAACCGGGGGCCGTCGCCGTCGTCGCCGTCGCCGGCGGCGACGCCGCGGGTGAACGACGCCGCCGGATCGGGACCGGCCGCGGCGGTCGGCCGATCGGCCCGGAAGAAGGCCTCGGTGGCGGCCGACTGGCGCGACCGCGAGGGGACCGAGCCGGCCGTCGCGGGCTCGCTCGTCCCCGCCTCGGGGGTGTTGATCACCGCCAGTTCGTCCGCGAGGAAGGGGAGCATGCGGACGTGGCTCGGCGCCGGCTCGACGTGGGTCGCGAGCCCCCAGTCGGGGACGGCGTCGGCGATCGCGTCGAACGGGAGCGCGTGGTAGGCCTCGAGGCGGGCCGCGAGCGGACGGCCGTACAGCGCCGCGGGGTCGAACGCGTCCGACAGCCGGCGCTCGACGAGCCGGCGCTCGTGGAGGTCGACGGTGTAGTAGCCCTCCGTCCGGACGACGCAGTCGAGCAGGAACGACCGCTCCAGCGCCCGTCTGACCGCCCGCTCGTAGTCCGGGGCGTCCAGCGCCACGTCGAGTCCCTCGTCGGTCGTCAGCCGCGGCGTCCCGCCGTCGGCGGGCACGACCGCCGCGCCGAGGTAGTACGCCAGCGGTGTGGCGACGTAGACGTGACGCCGGTCGGCCGGGAGCACGAGTCTGACGCCGGTGTCGGGCCCCGACAGCCCGGCCGGGGTCGCCGGTCGGTCGCCGAGTTCGACCAGCGGCGGGTGGCCCCGGAGCGTCGGGTAGGACCGCTCGGGCGAGGTGGTCTTGAGCGCCGAGCCGAACGCCGACACCGCGCGCATCGCGTCCCGGGGCCGGCCGGTGGTGGTCACCGTCCCGGCCGGGCGCTCGTGGTGGGTGCGTCCGCCAACCCGCACGCGGCGCTCGCCGTCGAACTCGATTCGCACCCGGAAGCCGTCGGCGGCGACGCTCACCGGCCCCTCGACCCGGAGGTAGAGCTTCATCGGCGCGCAGATCTCGACGTCGTGGACGCCGCCGTCTGCCGTCGCCGTCTCGCCCTCGTCGACCGCGGCCAGCATCTCGCCCGCCGGATCGCGGACGTAGGTCTGGACGACCGTCGGCACGGTCAGCGCGGCCGCCCGCACCGCGACCGCGGTGTCGACGGGAAAGCGAAAGCCCTCGGGGTCGGCCGGCGCGGGCGAGACGGGGTCGTCGCTCCAGAGCTCCAGCCGGTGGCGCTCGACGTGGTCGGTCACGGCCAGCCCGGGGCCGTCCTCGCGCTCGGTGATCGAGACGGGCTCGGCGGCGGGCGCGTCGTGGTCCGGTGTGCTCGCCACGTTCAGCCGTCCGGCTCCGTCGGGTCGGACACCGCGAGCCAGTCGGAGACGATCTCGCCGTCGTCCAGATGCCAGCGCTGCTCGAGGCCGGCCCCGTTCGCCCGGAGTTCGAGCGTCGCGTCGAACAGCGGCTCGAACGTCCGGACGGCCTCGGTGTCGCGCGGGCGGAGCAGCCGGACGTGGACCAGCCCGTCGAGCAAGCGCACCTGTCCCCGGAGCGTGTACAGGAAGCCGAAGCTCACGTCGTCGCCGTGGGCCGCCCGCAGCCCCGAGAGGTAGTCGAAGCCGACCCGGCACTCGGCGGGCGCGAAGCCGCCGGCGGCCGTCTCGAGGCGCTCTAGCTCCTCGGAGACGGCCGTGCCCACCTCGCCGGGGCCCCCACCGACCGAGCGGAGCCGGGGGCCGCCGGCCGGCTCCGACGGCGTCTCGGGGGTGGCGGGCGCGGCGACGGCCCGGTCGCCGTCGCCCCGGCCGTGGCGTCCGCCGTCGCCGGCGTGTGTCGCCGCCCCGTTGCGCGAGACGCCCGACGGCGAGACGACGACGGCGTGGTCGGGGCCGAGCGGGCCCGAGCCCCGGAGCCGGTCGGCGGCCGCGCCGTGGTCGGCGTCGGGAAGCACCACCAGGCGGCGACGGTCCGGTCCGTCACCGGCACCCAGCAGCCGCCGCGAGATCCGGGCGTACGCCTCGTCCGGGACGGCCCCGGTCACGAGGACGGCGGCGCCCGCTCGCTTCAGCGCCGCGAGCGCACGCTCGAACCGGGTCGGCTCCCGCTGTCGGTCACCCTCACTCCCCGGTGTCGGATCGTCACTATGCACGTGTTCTGTCGTTTCTCCGGCAGAAATTAAAATGTTCGCATGGCCCCACCCGGCTCAGCCGTCGGCCGCCGGGCCCGGGTCGTCGAACAGGTCCGTCG
>CAZMLQ010000047.1:0-14762 GCA_964567195.1 uncultured Haloferacaceae archaeon
GCCCGGGCGCGCTCGAACGTCTCGCGCAGGCGCTCCTCGCTCTCGCCCTTGTACTTCGACATGATCTCCGGGCCGGAGACGGTGTGGAAGCTCGCGTCCACCTCGTTGGCGACCGCGCGGGCGATGAGGGTCTTGCCCGTCCCCGGCGGCCCGTACAGGAGCACGCCCTTCGGCGGCTCGATCCCCAGTCGGGCGAACAGTCCCGGCGCGGAGAGAGGGAGCTCGATCATCTCGCGCACCAGCTCGAGCTCCTCGTCCAGCCCGCCGATGTCCTCGTAGGTGACGCCCGTGACCGACTGGCCGGCCTCGTCGGTCGACGGCGCGACCCCGTCCACGCCGCGCTGAACCTCCTCGGTGTCCGATCCGGCGTCGGGGCCCGTGCCCGGCCGCGCCGGTCCGTCGGCCGCCCCCGGCTCGTCGTCGGTCGGGCCGTCCGTGCCGTCGACGCGCACCTCGGTCGCGTCGGTCACCCGGACGCTCCCGTCGGGGACGGTCCCGGTGACCACGAGGGCGGCGCCGATCCGCTCGATCCGGACGGTCGTGCCGGTCCGGACCGGGCGGTCACGCAGCGCGCCCCGGGCGGCGTCGGCCAGGTCGGCCGGGGCGAGCCCGTCGGGGAGCGGCGTGGCCGGGGCCAGCCGGACCGTCGCGGCGTCGGCCAGCCCCGTCGCCTCGCGGACGCGGACGGTGTCGCCGATCCGGACCCCGGCGGCGGCGCGGGTGTCGGCGTCGATCCGGATCGTCCCCGCCTCGGTCGAGGGGCGGGCCGGCCACAGCTTCGCGACCGCCGTTCGCTCGCCCTCGACGGCGACGGTGTCGCCGCTCAGCACGCCGAGCCGTCGTCGGGCGTCCTCGGGGAGGCGTGCGATCCCCCGGCCCGCGTCGCGCTTCTCGGCCCCGCGGACGACCAGTTCGACCGCCGCGTCCGCGGCCGCCCCCTCGCTCATGCCCGCCGTTGTGTCGCGACGCACTTACGCTTCACCGTCGGCCGGGCGGTCGCGGCGTCGGGCGCCCGACGGTCGGGCCAGCCCCGGCCGGGAAACGCTCTTGAGCCGGGACCGCCGACGGGGCGACATGGTCACCACCACCGAGCGCGACGAGATGACGTGGTACGAGTGCGAGGTCTGTGGCCTGCTGTTCGACGACCGCGCCGACGCGAGCCAGCACGAGGCCACCTGCGACGACGAGGAGCCGTCCTACCTCCAGTAGACCGGGAGAGATCGAGGTGGCGGCGCGGCGGGAGACGGGTCAGCCGTCCGCGTCGTCGACGAGCTCGTAGGCGGCCTCGGCCCGCTCGTCCTCGACGAAGACGAACACCCGTCCGTCGACGGCCGCCGGCTCGGCCGAGACGACGGTTCGGTGGCCACCCTCTCGGCGCACGGTCACGCCGGGGAAGAGACCGGCCGACTCGCCGTCGTCGAGGACGATCCGGCCGACGCCGGTGGCCCGGAGGATCTCGTCCTCGGTCGCGAGGTCGTTGACGTAGGTCATCACGCCCTCCTCGCCCGCGGGATCGGTGACGAGCACGTGGACCTCGCGCCCCGGCGAGGTCCGCAGGTCGCCGCTCGTCCGCTCGGGCACGCCGCGGTAGAGCACCGACCGGCCGTCGAGATACTCGACCTCGACGCCGTGGTCGAGCAACACCACCCCGACGGTCGCCGGCGCGACGTCGCTCCGTCCGGTCATCGGTGGATCCTCCGTCGCGCCCGCACAAGAGCCCGCCGCTCTCGGCCGGCCGGGACGGCCCTGACTGCCACAGGGGTTTTTAACTCGGTCCGCGTACGTGTGGTATGAGACTCACCCGGCGGGAGCTGGCCGCCACGGGGGTGGCCCTCGGGGCTGGCTGTCTCTCCGGGGACTCGAACGTCCGCTACCCGGCCGCCACGGGTCGCGACGGCGCCCCGACCGAGGGGCGACCGCTCGCGGAGACCGATCCGACGGTCGCGTCGAGCGACGCCGCCCCGGCCGCGCGCGCGCCGCCCAACGGCCAACTCGCGACGGTCACACGCGCCATCTTCGAGGAGGTCCGGTGGTTCGCCACGTCGTACGAGGCGACGCTACGTGGCTATCGCGACGTGCTCGGGCGCGCCGGTGCGACCGTCGAGCGCGTCCACTCGAAGAGCGGGATCGACGACGGCACGCTCGGGGTCCTCGAGCGCGCGGTCGAGCGCGTGATCGCCTACGTCGACGACCGGATCGAGCCTCACTTCGGGCTCCGGGGCTACGTCGAGAGCAACGCCCGCCGCCACGTCGAGGTGGCCCGGACGTTCGCCGGCCGGGGTGACATCGACCGGGCACGGGAGGAGCTACGACGGCTGGAGGCACTGTTCGAGAATCTCGCCTCGCCGCGGTTCGTCGCCCGGCGGATGGCCGGCCGGTTCCGCACCGAGCGTGGCGACCGCACCCCCAGACGGACGCTGACCGAGCCGATCCGCAACCGGCTGTTGACCCGACTGCGGGTGCGCGAGGAGGAGGACGACGACGACGGTCCCGACGAGCTGTTCGAGGTGTGGGACGCCACGGGGCGTGCCAGCCCCGACTTCACCGCCTACGCCTACGCGGGACCGAGCGCGCTGCGCGAGCGGCGCCGGCCGACGGGCCCGTTCGACGCGGCGGACCAGTCGACGGTCCGGAGCCGGTTCGAGCCGGCGGTCGCTCCGGCCGGGGACCGGCGGGGGCTGGTCTACGTGCTCGCCCGGCGGCTGCCCGGGCGGCCGGACCAGCCGGACCCGCTCTACCCCGAGCGGTATCCGGCGAACGCCGCCGCGATCCAGGCGTTCGAGGGAGTAGAGGCCGCCGCCACGGCCCGGACGGCCCTGATCGAGGAGGGCCCCGTGACCGTCGAGGGGACCACGCGGCTGGGGCGGGCCGAGTTCGACCGGATCTACTACCCGGTCGCCGGCGACGTGGTCTACGCCTTCCTGATCCAGGCCGGCGCGTTCCTGGTGCTCGCGGGGCCGAGCGAGACGGCCTGGAACGAGCGGGTCGACTGGGCCCGCGGGCTGGAGCGGAGCTGGCTCCACGGGGACGACGACGGCGACGACTGATGAGCCGGGCCGGTCGCGTCCTCGCGCTGGTCGTCGGGGTCTTTCTCGCGCTGGGGCTCGGGCTGGGGGTCGCCGGCCACCTCGCGGTCGGCTGGGCGGGTCGGCAGTTCGTCGTCGGCGCGAGCGGGGCCTCGCCCGCCGAGTTCGGGCCGGTGTTCGTCGCGCTCGTCGCCTTCCAGACGACGGTGGCGGCGCTGCTGGTCGGCGTCGCGGTCGCGGGGCTGGTCGGCGCGATGGCGGGCTCGCGGTTCGTGGCCGTCCGGCGGGCGGGGCTGGTCGCCGGCGCCGGCTCGCTCCTTGGCTTCTACGTCATGGGCGGGGCGACGGTCCTGCTGGTCACCCTCGCTGGCGGGCCGGGGACCGAGCAGGTGTTCGACCCCGGCGCGGCGCTCGGTCCCCTCGCCCTGACCGGGCTCCTCGCCGGCCTCGCCGGCGGGGTCGGCGGCGTCGCCGGCGCCACGCTCGTCAGGTAGTCCGACCGGCAGCTTCAACTGACCGCCCGCCGCGGCGTGTGGTATGCGTGGTCGCGCCGCCGCATACGGGGCCGGCACCGTCTGTAACGCGCTGGCGACCGGCCGGGGGTCGGCGTTCGCGCTCGACGCCGTCACGACGGCGACGGTCGAACTCGACGCGACGGGGACCGTCGCGGGGGCCGTCGACGGCCGTCCCGACGCCGACACCGGGCTGATCGAGCGCTGTGTGGAGCTGACGGTCGCCGAGCACGGCGACGGCCAGGGCGGACACGTCCGGACCGAGAGCGAGGTGCCGACCGCCGCGGGGCTGAAGTCCTCCAGCGCCGCCGCCAACGCGACCGTGCTGGCGACGCTCGACGCCCTCGGGGTGAGCGTCGACGACGGCGACGGCGACGGCGATAGTGGCGTCGCCCGCGTCGACGCCTGCCGGCTCGGCGTGAGCGCCGCCCGCGACGCCGGCGTCACCGTGACCGGCGCGTTCGACGACGCCAGCGCGAGCATGCTCGGCGGCGTCACGATCACCGACAACCGGACCGACGAGCTGCTGGCGCGCGAGCCGGTCGCCTGGGACGCGCTGGTCTGGACGCCGCCCGAGCGGGCCTACACCGCCGACGCCGACGTGGACCGCTGCGAGCGGGTGGCGCCGGTCGCGGAGCTGGCGACCGAGCTCGCGCTCGACGGGCGCTACGGCGCGGCGATGACCGTCAACGGGCTGGCGTTCTCGGCCGCGCTGGGCTACGATCCCGAGCCCGCGGTCGAGGCGCTCCCCGGCGTCGACGGCGTCTCGCTGTCCGGCACCGGGCCGAGCGTGGTGGCGGTCGGCGAGCGGGCGTCGCTGGCGCGCGTCCGGGAGCGCTGGGACGAGCGCGCCGGCGAGACCCGACTCGCCACGACGCCGACCGACGGCGCCCGGATCCTGGAGGTGGGGGCGTGACCGACGCCGGCGAGAGCGCGGGCGGGAGCGCCGACCAGCCCCCGACGAGCGAGATGTCGCTCGACGAGCTCCGCGCCGAGATCGAGAGCATCGACCGCGAGCTGGTCGAGCTGGTCGCGCGCCGGACCTACGTCGCCGACGCCGTCGCCCGGGTCAAGCAGGACCGCGACCTGCCGACGACCGACGAGTCACAGGAGGACCGGGTGATGGAGCGCGCCGGCGAGAACGCCAGGCGCTTCGACGTCGACGCCAACATGGTGAAGGCCATCTTCCGGCTGCTGATCGAGCTGAACAAGATCGAGCAGCGCGAGCGCCGGTAGCCACGTCCCGCCCCGCGGGAGCCACCGATCCACGCACGCCCCGCCGCCACGACCCCCGTCCCGCGACGACCCCGACGGGATCGGGCGCGCGGACTCGGGCACGTTCGACCCTCGAAGGTGGCTCTGCGCCGTCAAGACCTGCTCGCGTTCCGCGCCGACCCTGCGGCCGACGGCGTCGACGATCCGGACGCGACGACGCTCGCGCTCGGCGAGCAGCTGCTGGAGCGGGAGTCTTCGGCTCGCGCCCGACCTGCCGGGGCGGGTGGTGGCTGCGGGCGGTGCTTTCGAACCCCGACACCGACGTGGCGACGCTGGACGGGCTGTTGGCGGCGGTCGACGGGTTCCGCGCCGCTCAGTCGCCCGCGACCGGGTAGGTCTCCGCGAGGGCGTCGAGCGCCTCGTGGTGTTCGGTCGTGTGCGGGGCCGTGAGCGGCGAGACGCTGACGTGGCCCTCGACGACGGCACGGCGGTCGGTGCCCTCGGGGTCGGAGAGGCTGCCGTCGCGCATCCGCCGCCAGACGTTGTCCGTGAGGGTGATGTGGTCGCCGTCGCGGCTCGCGCGCATGTCGTAGACCCGCGAGGGCCGGGTGATCGCCATCGGCGCGGGCTCGCCGCCCTCGGTCATCGGCGCGTTGACGTTCAGGTAGTCGGCCTGCTCGAAGACGCCGGCGGCCACGGCGTGGTCGACGAGATAGCGGGTCGCACGCGCCGCGTCGGCGTACTCGGCGGGGTCGGACGCGAGCTCGCGCCAGTCCCGGCCGTCGCCCGGCTCGGGGACGTACAGCGAGACGGCGACCGCGGGCACGTCGAAGAAGGCCGCCTCGACCGCGGCGCTGATCGTCCCCGACCGGCCGAGCACGTACTCGCCGAGGTTGGCCCCCTTGTTACAGCCCGCCACCACCAGATCCACGTCCGGACAGAGCGACTCCAGCCCGGCGACGGTGCAGTCGGCGGGGGTGCCACGGATCGCGTAGCCCAGCTCGTGGGTCTCGACCTCGACGCTGGTCGAGAGCTGGCGCCCGACCGCGCTCTGGTCGTCGGCGGGCGCGACCGCCGTCACCGTCGCGACCTCCGAGAGCGTCCGGTGGAGCACGCGAAAGCCCACGCTGTCGATGCCGTCGTCGTTGGTCAAGAGCACGTGGGGGGCGTCGGGGTCCGTGGCGAGGGCGGGGTCGGCGTCGGCGTCCGTGGCGGCGTCGAGGTCCGCGGGCATACCCACCGGCCGGCCGGCGGGCGCAAAAGCGCGTCGACCTACGCCACCCGGTCGACGGTCGTCTCGCCGTCGACGACGAGGTTGTACGCCGCCTCGTCGTCGTTCCACAGCGCCAGCGCGTTGTGGAACTCGAGCACCGCGCCGTAGGGGGCCGCACACAGCGCCCGGTTGAGCCCCGACTCGCGGGTCAGGACCGCGTAGTGGTCGGTCGACTGGCTGCCGTCGCCGACGAGGTAGACGGGGTTCGGGGCTGTCCCGTGGCCGCCGCGACCGTCCCCGTCGTCGCCCCCCGCGAGGTCGTGTGAGAGCTTCACCGCCAGCAGGGCGATCCGGCGGGTGACGTGGTCGTCGGTCGCCGCGAGGCGGGCGTGGCGGTCGGCGCTCGCCCGCACCGGACTCCGGCGGGCGTCGTCGCGCCGGAGAACGGCGTAGGAGAACCGGACGGCGGTCCGGAGGAAGGTGCCGTCGTCGGGGCCGGCGGCGTCGAGGCGGCGCTGGAAGGCCGGCGGGTCGAGGTCGGCGCCGACGTCGAACGACCAGCACCGGTCGGTCGGGGCGGCGTCGGGCCAGAGCCGCAGCGTCGGCGCGAACACCGTCGCCGGCGCCGGCGCGTCGTCGGCGACGGCGCGCTCGACGCGGCGCAGGTGCGTGCTGGTCTCGCGGTCGGCGGGCGCCAGGGCGAGCAGCGAGCCCTCCGGCGCCAGGGCGTCGAGACACCGCTCGACGACGGCGACGGGCTCGTCGAGTTCGGAGAGCACCGCCGAGCAGAGCACGAGGTCGAACGGGCCGGGCGCGGTCGGGTCGAACGACTCGGCGGGCGTCCGGTGGACCGTCCGGCGCGGGGCGAGACCGGGCGCGGCGGCGTCCAGCAGCGTCTCGAGCAGGTCGGCGGCCGCGCTCGGCTCGACGGCGTGGTACTCGAGGACGCGCTCGGCGGGCAGGTGGTCGGTCAGCGCGAGCGCGGGGCCGCCGACGCCGGCACCGACGTCGAGCACCCGGAGCCGGCGGGGGAGACGCCCCTCGCGCGCGAGCACGTCGAGGACGTAGCCGAGCGCGGCGTAGGAGTCGGGCAGGTGATAGCAGGCGTAGGCGAGTGCCACCGACTCGTCGTAGGTGACCGCGGCCCGGTCGAGGTAGTCGGCCTTCAGGCGCGCGATCGTCTCGCGGAGGCGGTCGCCCGACGCCCCGCGGTGCCAGTCGGGACCGAGACGCTCGGCGAGGGCGTCGAGCAGGGCGTCGACGTGGCGGTCGGGGAGGGCGGTCGGCGCCCAGTCGCGCGCGGGGGCCGGCTCGTCGGCCACGGGGACGAACCGGCCGTCTGGGCGCTCGGAGAGCCCGAGATCGTAGGCCTCCTCGCGGAGCACCCGCCGGACGGCGGCCGGGTGGGCGCCGCCGGCGTAGGTGGCGATCTCGTCGGGGTCGAGCGGGCGCACCTGCCGGAGGTAGCGGGCGCTGTCCCGGACCGCGTCGCGGTCGACCACTACGGCTCGGCCCCGCGCTCGTGGTCGTCCCCGCGCTCGGGAGCCCGGGGCAGGTCGGTCGCGGCCGCCTCGGCGTAGAGCCGATCGAAGGCCTCGGCGTCGGCGTCGGCGATCCGGCGGGCGGCGGCCGCGACCCGGTCGGCGCCGTCGAACGTGGACTGGATCTCGCGGTAGACCCGGGGCCCGCCGCCGGCCACGCCGTCGACGAGCGTCGCCAGCCGGCCCGAGACGGGGGTGACGAACTCGGGACGAACCTCCTCGGCCGCCAGCGCGTAGGCGAGCACGGCGGCGTGGGCGGCGGCCTGGACGGTCTCCATCGCGGCGTCGTGCTCGGCGGGCGTGGTGTCGAAGAGGTGGTTGGTCGCCGCCAGCCGCTCGCGGACCGCGTCGGTGACGGGGCCGGGTGCGTCGTGGACGACGGCGACGTTGCCGGGGGCGTTCGCCGGCGCGAACAGTGGGTGGAGGCTCAGGCGCTCGCGGTCGGGGGCGGCCGCGCGCATCGCGTCGACGGGCGGGCCCATCACCCCGGCCACGTCGAGCAGGGCCCGCTCGGCCCGGTCGGCCTGTGCGGTGACGACCTCCGGCGCGGCGGTCATCGGCGTGGCGACCGCGACGGCGGCGAACGTCTCCGCCCCGTCGAGAGAGACGGCGCGGGCGTCCCCGGCGGCCGCGGCGGCGGCCTCGGCGACCGCAGGGTCGGCGTCGGCGAACGCCGCCACGTCGAGAGCGTCGCCGAGCCAGCGCCCCATCGCCCCGGCGCCGACCACCAGCAGATCCATGCCGCGGCGTAGCCCGTCGCCGCTCTAAAGCCGTTCGGTGGCGTCGGGGCCGAAAACCACAGCATCCCGGGGCCCGTGGTCGGATCCGATGGTACGTCGGTCGTCGTCGGTCGGGGCCGCGCTGCTGGTCGGCCTCGTCGTCGGCGCGGCCGTCACCGGCGTGGGGCTCGCGGGGGACGTGATCGATCCCCTCCGTCAGCCGCCACCGAGCGCACAGATCGGGCTCGACCCGGCCGCGATCGATCCCGCCGGCGACCGACTGCGGGCCGACCACCTCGCCGGCGAGCGCCTCGCCGCCCGCGAGTGTCGCCTCCGGCTCCGGATCGGCGACCGACGGCTAACCTTCGACGGCGAGCGCGCGCGGGCCCACCGCCTCGGGGCGGGCGAGCGGATCACGGTCCGGCTGGGCGAGCGCGCGACCGTCCGGTGGGGCGTGACCGACGGGCCGCCGACCTGGGACCGGACGCTCGACCGGCCGGTCGGGATCGAGCCCGGCGACCGCGTGACCCTGGTGATCGAGCGCCGGGGCTCGAACCTGACGGTCTCGCGGGCGTCGGTCGGGCTCCGGTCCTAGGGCGTCAGCCCCGTCGGGTAGTCGGTGAGGTTCTCGTAGCCGCCGGGACCGTCGGTGACGACGACGAGGTCCTCGATCCGGACGCCCCCGACGGCGGGGTCGTAGAGCCCCGGCTCGACGGTGACGACGTGGCCCGGTCGGAGCTCCTCGCCGCCGGGGGCGAGACGCGGTAGCTCGTGGACCGCGAGCCCGACGCCGTGGCCCGTGCCGTGAATGAAGCCCGTCTCGGCGTCGGGATCGGCCCGCAGGGTCGGCAGGCCGGCGTCCTCGTAGACGTCACAGACGGCGTCGTGGACCGCCTCGCCGGTCACCCCGGGCTCGATCCGGTCGAGCGCCGCCTCGCGCGCCCGGTCGGTGAGGGCGTGCCACGCCGCGAGCCGGTCGCCGGGCTCGCCGACCACGAAGGTCCGGGTCGTGTCGGCGTGGTAGCCGGTCTCCTTCGACCGGGGGAAGACGTCGACGACGATGGGCTCGTCGGCCCGGAGCGGGCCGCTCCCGCGGTCGTGGGGGTCGGCCGCGTCGGCCCCGCAGGCGACGATGGTCTCGTCCAGCCCACAGCCGCGCTCGACCAGCGCCGTCTCGATCGCGACCGTCACCCGCTCGCTGGTCAGGACCGCGCCGTCGTGGCGCAGACGGCCCTCCTCGTCCGGTGTCGCGGCCCGCAGGAGGCCGGCGGCCGCCTCGATCGCCGCCTCGTTGGCCCGCTGGGCCGCCCGGACGTGGTCGATCTCCGCGGGCGTCTTGCGCGCGCGGACGGTCTCGACCGCGTCCGCGGGATCGGTCCCGACCGCCACCCCGGCGTCGCGGAGCCGGTCGGCCGTGCCGAGCGGGAACCGCTCGGGGACCGCGACCGAGCCGACGCCCCGGTCGGCCAGCCAGTCCGCGACGACGCCGGCGCGGGCCGCGTGGCGGCCGACCGCCGCGCGGCGCGACTGATAGTCGTACTCCGCCAGCCGGGCGACGGTCGCGGCGTCGGCCGTCCGGCGGGCGCGGCCGTACTCGAGCCCCGAGACCAGCAGGTGGGTGCCGTCGGGCGTGTACAGCGTCAGGTACGGGTCGGGTGCGGCGAAGCCCGAGAGGTAGCGCCCGTTCGGGTCGTCGCCGTCGGCGTCGAGCAGGTAGCCGTCCCGGTCGCCGATCGCGTCCTGGAGCGGGCCGTAGTCCGGCCGGTCGCTCGCGTCCCCCTCGGTCGCGGCGTCGGCCACGTCGTCGTCCATACCCGCCGGCCGGGCCGCGGACTCAAAACCTCTCGCCTCGTCGCGTCCCGTCGCGCCTCGCGCCGTGGCGTCCGGTAGCCTGATGCCGGGGGCGGGGGTGGGACGGGTATGGAGGTCGAGATAGCGGGCTCGCGGGTCGCGGGCCGGGTCCGCGCGCCGCCGTCGAAGAGCTACACCCACCGGGCGATCCTGGCGGCGGGCTACGCCGGCGGCGAGACGACGGTGCGGGGCGCGCTCGACAGCGCGGACACCCGGGCGACGGGCGCGGCGGTCGAGGCGTTCGGCGGGACGGTCGCGTGGAGCGACGCCGAGGACGGCCGGCTCGCCCGGGTGACGGGCTTCGACGGCCGGCCGGCGGCCCCCGACCGCGTGCTCGACTGTGGCAACAGCGGGACGACGATGCGCCTGACGACCGCGTGCGCGGCGCTGGCCGACGGGCTGACGGTTCTGACGGGCGACGCGTCGCTGCGCTCGCGTCCACACGGACCGCTCCTGGAGGCGATCGCCGGCCTCGGCGGCCGGGCCGAGAGCACCCGCGGGAACGGGCGGGCGCCGCTCGTGATCGGCGGACCGATCGACGGCGGTCGGGTGGCGATCCCCGGCGACGTCTCCTCGCAGTTCGTCACCGCGCTGTTGATGGCCGGCGCCGTCACCGACGACGGGATCGCGGTCGAGCTGACCACCCCCCTGCGGTCCGCCCCCTACGTCGAGATCACGACCGAACTCCTCGACGCGTTCGGCGTCGCGACGAGCCGGACGGACGCGGGCTACGCGGTCGAGGGCGGGGCCTACCGGGCGGGGAGCTACGAGGTGCCCGCGGACTTCTCCTCGGGCTCGTACCTGCTCGCGGCCGGCGCGATCGCGGGCGACGGCGGCGTCACGGTCGAGGGGCTCAGACCCGGCCCACAGGGCGACAGCGCGATCGTCGACGTGCTCGAGCGGATGGGCGCCGGGATCAAGTGGGACCGATCGGCCGGCCGGATCGACGTGGTGCGAGGCGAGCTCGCTGGCGTCGAGGTGAGCGTCGCCGACACGCCCGACCTGCTGCCGACCGTGGCGGCGCTGGGCGCGGCCGCCGACGGCGACACCCGGATCGTCGACTGCGAGCACGTCCGGCACAAGGAGACCGACCGGGTCTCGGTGATGGCGACCGAACTCGAGCGCATGGGCGCGGCCGTGACCGAGGCCCACGACGCGCTGACGGTCCACGGCGACGACTCCGAGCTCGTCGGCGCGACGGTCGACGGCCACGGCGACCACCGGATCGTGATGGCGCTCGCGGTGGCGGCACTCGCCGCGTCGGGCCCGACGACGATCCGGGGGGCCGAGCACGTCGACGTCTCCTTTCCGGGCTTCTTCGAGGCGCTGGCGGGGCTGGGCGTCGACGTCCACGGCGCGTAGCGACGACCGCGGGCGGCAGGATCATATCGACCGGCCGCGACGGGCTGCCGTGACCGGACACCACACCCCGGGCGTGGCGGCGTTCGACCACCCGTACAGCCCGGCCGACGTCCACTTCGGCCGGGGGGCGGTCGCCCGCCTCGGCGACCTGCTCGGCGAGCACGGGATCGAGCGCGCGCTCGTCGTCACCGGCGCGACCGTCGCGGCCAACGAGGAGCTGATGGGGCCGCTGCGCGCGGGGCTCGGCGACCGTCTCGCCGGCGTCTTCGACGGCACCACGCCCGAGAAGACCCTCACACAGGCGTACGCGGGGCTGGCCCGCCTGCGCGAGACGGACGCCGACGGGCTCGTCGGCGTGGGCGGGGGCTCCAGCCTCGACGTGACGACCGCGATCGGGCTGCTCGCGGTCACCCCCGAGGACCGCGAGACGGTCGCGGCCCGCGCGGCCGAGGGCTCGCTCGAGCTCCCCGCGGGCGCCGAGCCGGTCCCGACGGCGGTCGTGCCGACCACCTTCGCGGGCGCGGAGCTCTCGACCGGCGGCTCCGTGGGTACGCCGGCCGGGCGTGCGGGGATGAGCGACCGCCGGCTGATGCCGACGCTCGCGCTCTACGATCCCGCGCTGGTCGAGACCACGCCGCGGTCGGTGCTGCGGGGCTCGGCGATGAACGGCTTCGACAAGGGGATCGAGGTGGTCTACGGCCGGGCGGCCTCGCCGCTCACCGACGCGACCGCGGTCCGGGGGCTCGATCACCTGTGGCGGGGACTGGTCGGGGCCGGCGACGACCCCGCGGCGACCGAGCACGCCACGCTGGGCGTGCTGCTGGTCGGGTACGGGCTCTCGACGGCCGGGCCGTCGAAGCTCGGACCGATCCACGCGTTCGGCCACGGGCTGTCGCGAGGCTGGCCGCTCCAGCAGGGCGTCGCCCACGCCGTGGTGGCGCCGCGGGTCGTCGACGCCGCGCTGGCGGCCGCGACCGACGACCGCCCGCTCGCCGAGCTGGCGACCGGGCTCGGCGTGGCCGCCGACCGGGCGAGCGTCGTGGCGGCGGTGCGGGAGCTGCGCGACGCGCTCGACCTGCCGACCCGGCTGCGCGACACCGACGGGCCGGCGCGCGACGAGCTCGACGACGTGGCGGCGGCGGTGCGGGCGGATCCGCTGGTCCACCGGGGGCCGGCGGGCTACGAGCCGACGGTCACGGAGCTGCGCGACCTGCTCGTGGCGGTCTGGTGAGCGCCACGGACCATTTATATTCGCGGGGCCGCCAGCGAACGGCATGAACGGCAACGAGTTCGGGCGGCTGTTCCGGATGACGACCTACGGCGAGAGCCACGGCCCCGGCATGGGGGTGACCGTCTCGGGCTGTCCGGCGGGGGTGGCGCTGTCGACCGAGGACGTCCAGCGCGAGCTCGACCGGCGCCGGCCGGGCCAGTCGATGATCACGACCAGCCGCGACGAGCCCGACGCGGTCGAGATCAGGAGCGGCCTCCAGGACGGCTACACGACGGGCACCCCGATCGGCATGACCATCGAGAACAAGGACGCCCGCTCGGGCAAGTACGAGCCCTTCGTGACGGCCCCGCGGCCCTCCCACGGCGACTACACCTACTCGGCGAAGTTCGGCACCCGCAACTGGGGCGGGGGCGGGCGCTCCTCGGCCCGCGAGACGGTCAACTGGGTGGCGGCGGGCGCGGTCGCGCGCCAGGTGCTCGACCAGAGCGACCACGACGTGCGGGTGAAAGCCCACGTCAACCAGGTGGGCGAGATCGAGTGTCCGCCGGTCAGCTTCGAGGAGATGCTCGAGCACACCGAGACGAACGAGGTGCGCTGTGCCCACCCCGAGACGGCCGAGCGGATGCGCGAGGCGATCGACGAGTACCAGCGCGAGGGCGACTCGATCGGCGGCTCGGTCTACTTCGAGTGTCGGGGCGTCCCCCGCGGGCTGGGCGCCCCGCGGTTCGACTCGGTCCCCGCCCGCCTCGGGCGCGCGATGTTCGCGATCCCGGCGACGACGGCCGTCCAGTTCGGCGCGGGGCGCGAGGCCCGGACGATGCGGGGCTCGGAGCGCAACGAGGACTGGGCGTTTCACGACGGCGAGGGGCCGGTCGTCGCCGAGGAGGGCGATCCGGTGCCGGTCGGCAACGACCACGGCGGCCTCCAGGGCGGGATCACGACTGGCGAGCCGATCTACGGCGAGGCGACCTGGCACGCGCCCACGTCGATCCCGAAGCGCCAGACCACCGCGGACTGGGAGACCGGCGAGCGCAAGGAGATCCAGGTGGTCGGGCGCCACGACCCCGTGTTGATGCCGCGGGCGGTGCCGGTCGTCGAGGCGGTGCTGTACGCGACGATCCTCGATTTCATGCTGCTCGACGGCCGGATCAACCCCGACCGGCTCGACGACCGGCCCGGGGCCTACGAGACCGACTACCACCCGTCGAGCCCCGAGGACGATCCCGAGGACGCGGCCACGTCGGCGACGCCGACCGACGCGAGCGACGACTGAGCCGCCGCGGTCGGGCGGTCCGTCACGGTCGATCCTCTTGAATCCATCGCAAAGGCTTTTGTCCGGCTGTCGTCAACGTTTGGGCTAGTGGCCCGACGCGTCGGGCCGTCTTCCACACATGACTGACGACGAACTCATATGGCGCATCGCGGGGGGATCGGGCGACGGGATCGCCTCCACGAGCCAGAACTTCGCGAAGGCAATGATGCGGTCGGGCCTCGACGTCTTCACCCACCGGCACTATCCGTCGCGCATCCGGGGGGGTCACACCTACACCGAGGTCCGCTGCTCGGCCGAGCCCGTACGCTCGCGGGGTGACGGCTACAACTTCCTGCTGGCGCTTGGCGACTCGTTCGCCCGCAACCCCCAGGAGGGCGCCTACTACGGCAACGAGGAGGTGAAGCCGCTGAGCGAGAACCTCGACGAGCTCCGCGAGGGCGGGGTGATCGTCTACGACGCGGGGCTGCTCGACGCCGACGAGGTCGACGAGCTCGAGAGCCGGGCCGAGGAGAACGACTGGCACGTCTACGGCGTCGACCTCCGGTCGATCGCCCGCGAGCACGGCCGCGAGGTGATGCGCAACACCGCCGGCGTGGCGGTGACCTGCGCGATCACCGGGATCGACCCCTCGGCCATCACCGACCTGATGCGGGACGCGATGCCCGACTCGATCCTCGAGCCCAACCTCGCGGTGTTCGACGACGCCTTCGAGACCGTCCGCGAGGGGTACGACGTCGACGCCCCCGACGTGTCGGTGCCGACGGGCGAGCACGACGAGGAGCAGGTGCTGCTCTCGGGGAGCGACGCCATCGCCTACGG
>CAZMLQ010000048.1:0-14619 GCA_964567195.1 uncultured Haloferacaceae archaeon
TCACGACCACGGTCGGCAGCACGGTCCGGACGGTCCGGGACCGCGCGTCCGTCGAGGTGGTCCTCGAGACGGCGGCGGGCCCGACCGTCGAGCGCCACGCCGGCACGACCCGCGGCGCGGCCTTCCTCGATCGCCTGCCGGAGGTGCTCGGCGACGCGGCCGCCGACGCCCGGGCGCTCGCGGCCGCCGAGCCGGTCGCGGCCCCGACCGGCGAGACCGACCTCGTGCTCGCACCCCGGGCGGCCGGACAGCTGATCGCGTTCGTCGCGCGCTATCTCGAGGCCGACCACGCGTACCTCGGGCTGAGCCCGTACGCGGTGGGCGACCGGATCGGGCCGGAGACGCTCTCGATCGAGGACGGCGTCCGCGCCGGCTCGTGGGCGGCCCGCGCGTTCGACGCCGAGGCTCGCCCGACCACGCCCGTCGGGCTGGTCGAGGACGGCCGGGTGGCGACGATGCTGCACAACGTCGCGAGCGCGGCCGACACCGGCGACGGCGCCGCCCCGGCCGGCAACGCGGTGCCGAGTCTCGGGTTCGAGGGCGCCCCCCGAATCCACGCCCGCCACCTCGACGTGGCGCCGGGGACGACGACGCGGGCGGCGCTGCGGGCCGAGGCCGACCTCGTCGTCGAGCGCTTCGGCCAGCCCCGGCTCCGCGACGAGTTCGAGCGCGCCCAGCGCACGGGCCACACGCCCGCGAGCGTGATGTACGCGAAAGACGTCGAGCGCAAGATCCAGCCCCGCGAGGAGCGTGGCACCGCCGACCTGCCGGTTGCGGAGGGCTACCGGCTGGTCGACGGCGAGCGCGCGGGCCGGGTGACCGACGCCACCCTGCGGTTCGAGCCGTCGCTCCTGACCGGGATCGACGCGCTGGGTGGGGCCCGGGAGACCCTGACGGGCGTGGACGAGAAACACAAGTCCCGGCTGCCGGTCGCGGTGACGGCGCCGGGGATCGGGCTGTGCGGCCGGCTCGTCTAGTCGTCGGCGCTCGCGCCGGCCGCGGGCGCGCCGGCCGCGGTCGGGTCGTCCATCTCCGCGTAGGGGTCGTAGCCCTCGGCGCTCTCGTAGAGGTGACAGCCGACCGTCCGCTCGTCGTCGAAGGCGGCCTTGCGCTCGAGCGGCGGCACAACCTCGTCACAGACCGGCCCGATGTAGTCGGGACAGCGGTCCTTGAACCGACAGCCCGTCGGCACGTCGATCACGTCGCCGACCTCGCCCTCCAGTTCGACCCGCTCGCGCCCCGAGGTCGGCTCGGGGACGGGGACGGCGTTGATCAGCGCCCGCGTGTACGGATGCTGGGGATCCTCGATGATCCGGTCGGTCGGCCCCTTCTCCACGATCTTGCCCATGTACATGATCGCGAGACGATCACACATGTGACGCAGGAGCGAGAGGTCGTGGCTGATGTAGACGACCGAGAGGCCGAACTCGTCGGTCATGCGCTCGAGCAGCGAGAGCACCCCGGCCCGGAGGCTGACGTCGAGCATCGACACCGGCTCGTCGGCCACGATGAAGTCGGGATCGAGCACCAGCGCGCGGGCGATCGCGACCCGCTGGCGCTGGCCGCCCGACAGCTCGTGGGGGTACTGGTCGTAGTACTGCTCGGCGGGCAGGAGCTCGGCGAACTCGAGCGCGCGCCGGACCCGCGCGGTCTCCTGGCCGATGTTGTGGATCCGCAGGGGCTCCGCGACCGTGTCGTAGACGGTCATCCGGGGGTTGAGACTCTCGAACGGATCCTGGAAGATCATCTGGGCGTTCTGGCGGAACTCCTTGATCTCCGCCTCGGAGGCGTCCGAGAGGCTCATGTCGTTGTAGAAGATCTCCCCGCCGGTCGGCTCGTGGAGCTTCACCAGCGACATCCCGGTGGTGGTCTTGCCACAGCCGGACTCGCCGGCCAGCCCGAGCGTCTCCCCACGGCGGAGGTCGAAGCTCACGCCGTCGACCGCGTGGACGTAGTCGGGCTCGCCGCCCGTCACGGACTGGAGGATGCTGGCGATCCAGCCCGCGTCCACCTTGAAGTACTTCTCGAGGTTCTCGACGCGAAGCAGCGGGTCGTCGGCGTCGGGCGTGGGGACGGCCATCTCAGTCACCCTCCGCGCTCGCCCCGGCCTGTTTGGCCGCGTCGGTCCGGGCCCAGGTCTCGGCCTCGTCGGCGCGGGGCCGGAACTCCTCGTCGATGTCCTCGGCGTAGTGACAGTAGGTGCGCAGGTCGTTCATGTAGTGTGCCTCGGGCTCCTCGCGCCGGCAGCGGTCGGTCGCCATCGGACAGCGCTCGGCGAAGCGACAGCCCTCCGGCGGATCGATCAGCTCCGGCGGGTAGCCCTTGATCGAGAGCAGATCCTGGTCGGTCCGGCGGATGTTCGGGAACGCCTGGCGCAGCCCGATCGTGTAGGGGTGGTAGGGCTGGTTGAAGATCTCCTCGACCGGCCCCTCCTCGGCGATCTTGCCCGCGTACATCACCAGCACCCGGTCGCAGGTCTCGGCCACGACGCTCACGTCGTGGGTGATCACCATCATCGACGAGTTGATCTCGTCCTGGATCTGGCTGACCCGCTTGAGGATCTGGTCCTGCATGATCACGTCGAGCGCGGTCGTCGGCTCGTCCGCGAGGATCAGCGAGGGCTGGAGCGCGAGCGCCATCGCGATCATCGCGCGCTGGCGCATCCCGCCGGAGAACTGGTGGGGGTAGTCGTCGGCCCGGTCCGGGTCGAGCCCCACGAGTTCGAACATCTCGGTGACCGTCTCGGTCGACTCGACCCGGCCGGTGCCGGGGCGGTGGGTCTCGATGGCCTCGACGATCTGCTCGCGGATCGTGTAGACCGGATCGAGCGAGTTCATCGCCGACTGGGCGATCATCGAGATCTCCTCCCACTTCAGCCGGCGCCGCTCGGGATCGGGCATCGTGGTGAGTTCGTCGTCTTTGAACGCGATACTGCCGCCGTTGATGTAGCCGGCGTCGGGCAGGATGCCGATGATCGACTTGGCGAGGGTGGTCTTGCCACAGCCGGACTCGCCGACGATGCCGAGGTTCTCGCCCTCCTCGAGCGAGAACGACACCCCGTCGACCGCCTGCGCGGGGCCGTCCTCGGTCTCGTAGTACACCTCGAGGTCGTCGACTTCGAGTAGACTCATTGGAGCTTGGGGTTGGTGATCTCCTCGTAGCCACGGCCGATCAGGAAGCCGCTGATCACGAGCAGACCGATGCAGATGCCCGGCGGCACGAACCACCACCAGGCCCCGAACTGGAGCGCCGAGTAGGCGCGCGAGGCCTGGAGCATCGTGCCCCAAGAGACGGTGTTGGGGTCACCGAGCCCGATGAACGAGACGCCCGCCTCGGTGAGAATCGCCCACGCGATGGCGAACGAGCCGTAGAGAAACGTCATGGGGAGGACGTTGGGCGCGAGGTGGCGACTGATGATGTGCCAGTCGCTCGCCCCCGCCACCTCGGCGGCCTTCACGAACGGCCGTTCGCGCAGCGAGAGCGCCTGCGAGCGGATCACGCGCGCCGTCGCGCGCCACTGGAGGATGATCACCGCGAGGATGATGTTCCAGAGGCTCGGGCCCAACAGCGCGACCAGCACGATCACGCTGGGCAACAGCGGCATCCCGTAGAGGAAATCGACCAGCCGCATCAGCGCGTCGTCGACCGTGCCGCCGTAGTAGCCCGCCACCAGCCCGACCATCGTGCCGATGCCGGCGGTGAAAATCGCCGCGAGCAGCCCGACCAGCAGCGCGGCCCGCGTGCCGAACACCAGCTGGCTGAAGATGTCGTAGCCCTGTGCGGTCGTGCCGAGCAGGTGACCGGTATCCGCCCCCAGCAGCGAGGGGTCGGCCCACTTCTCGATCAGGATGCCCGCCTCGCCCTGGTACTGGCGCTCGAGCGGCGGATGGGTCGCGATCGCCGGGGCGAAGACGCCCACGGCGATGAAGAAGGCGACCACGAGCATCGAGAGCCGCACCGAGAGCTCGTCGGTCAGCTTCTCCCAGTGCTCGGCGAGCGTCTCGCGCCAGAGCCGCGCCGAGCGGCGCCACTTGCTGATCTCCTCGGTCGATCCGTCGTCGATGTCGGCCGTGATGGACCGACTGCTGATGTCTTCCTGTGCCATCGTTCGTTAGTCGTAGGTCACCCGCGGGTCGAGGTAGCCGTACGCGAGATCGGCCACGAAGTTCAGGAGGATGATCGTCGAGGCGAGCACCATGAAGGTGCCCTGCGCGACGGGGAAGTCCCGCCGCAGGACCGCCCGGACCATCTCCCGACCGATGCCCGGCCACGCGAACACCGTCTCGATCAGGACGCTCCCGCCGACGGCGTAGCCCAGCGCGATCGCCGCCGCGGTGACGATCGGCAACATCGCGTTGCGGGCCGCGTGCTTGAACATGATCGTCCGCTCTTTCAGCCCCTTCGCCCGGCAGACGTCGATGAAGTCCTCGGAGAGCACCTCGAGCATCGAGGAGCGCATGATCAACAGCGGATAGCCCATGAAGTAGTACGCGAGCACCAGCGCCGGCGCGGCGAGGTGCTGGAGGAAGTCGACCGACAGCACCATCGCCCAGAAGCTGTCGTGGGCGGTGCCGGGCGAGGTCATCCCCGCCATCGGGATCACGCCGAAGCCGGCGCCGAAGATCCAGAGCACGAGCAGCCCGACGTAGAACGTCGGGACGCTCCGGGCGACCAGCGCCGTGATCACGGTGCTGCGCTCGAACCGCGAGCCCCGGTACCAGCCCGAGAGCACACCGAAGGTGATCCCGAGCGTGTACGCGATGGCGAACGCGGTCAGCATCAACACGAGCGTGTTCGGCAGGTAGGTCCAGATCACGTCCTGGACCGGCGCCTTCGAGTGAAACGACTGCCCGAAGTCGAGCGTGATCGCGTTCTGGAGGAACTTGACGTACTGGACGTGTAACGGCTCGTCGAGCCCGTAGCTCGCGATTATCTTCTGTCTGGCCTCGGGGGTCATCTGCGGGGAGATGACGAACGAGGTCGGGTTGCCGGGCATCAGCCGGAACATGAAAAACAGGACCGTTCCGACCGCCCAGAACGTCGCCCCGAGCTGTAACACCCGTCTGATCACGAAGCTAGCCTTACCCATGCTGGTGCGTGTCTGTGATCGGTTGAAGAATAAAAGCCTGCCGTCGCACTACGCCCGGCCTCTCAGTTGGACGGGGGCTGGATCATCCCGTCGCTGTTGAACGAGTAGCCGGCCTCCTCGAGGCGGCTCCGGGCCGTTTCCATGCTCTCCTCGTACTCGGTCACGTCCTCGGTGTGGAGCGGACCGAACGCCGGCGAGACGATGTTGAACCCGCGCTGGGGGAAGCCGAACAGGATCTGGTCGACGATCGGCGTCCGCGGGATCGTGTTGACCAGCGCCTTGCGCATCTCGGGGTCGTCCAGGGCCTGCTGGCGCTCGTTCGGCGTGAAGTGCCAGAACGAGGTGGCGGGGTTGAACTTCGTCGAGATGTTCGGGTCGTCCTGGTTCTCGTTGAGCGAGCGGTCGATCCGACCGAACGGCTCGTAGTTCAGCTCGCCGTTTTTCAGCAGCTCCCAGACCGTCGACGCCTCGGGAATGATCCGCCAGAACCGCTCCTCGAAGTCGACCGGCGCGAAGTGGTCGTCGAAGCGGGCCATGCCGAACTCGGTGCCCTGGTTCCAGTAGTCGAACTGGAGCGGGCCGCTACCGACCGGCTCCTGGACGTCGGCCTGGCTCGGGTTCGAGCGGCTCTCCCACTTGTGCTGGGGGATGATCGGCAGCTGACTGCCGACCAGGACGTTGAACGGCCCCAGCGGCTCGGACATGTTGATCCGGACCGTGCTGTCGTCGACGGCCTCCGCGCCCTCGATGAAGCCGGCCTGGACCGAGTACAGCGGCACCTCGTTGTCCGAGATGTAGTTGTACGTGAACGCGACGTCCTCGGTCGTCAGGTCCTCGCCGTCGTGCCAGGAGTGATCCGTCCGGATCGTGTACTCCATCGTCGTCTCGTCGACCCGGTTCCAGTCGGTCGCGAGACTGACGTCGGGGTTGAGCGCGCCCGTGTTGTCCAGCCGGACCAGCGTGTCGTACATGACCGTGAACTGGTAGGTGTGCTTGTTCTCGTCGTTGTGTCCAAGCACGTTCATCGTCGAGAGGGTCTCGGGCCAGTAGCCCTTCAGGGCGGTCTCCCCGTTTTTCATCTCCAGGTTGATCATCGTCCAGTACGAGTTGAACCCCAGCGCCAGCTCGGCCTGCCAGTTCCCGACCTGGTTGTTGTTCCAGATCGCGCCCTGGGGCATGTGGGTGATCGGCATCTGGGGCACGTCCTCCATCAGCGTCTGCTGGAGGCTGTGGACCTGGTCGATCCGGGCGTCCTCGCTGGGCTCGCCGAGGTAGTCGGCCATCAGCTGGTCGGCCTCCTCGTTCTCGTAGCCCGCGAAGTTGCCCTCGCCCTGGGCGACGTTCTCCGAGTTCATCGTGGAGTTCAGCTCCAGCACCGGATCGATGGTGAAGAACGTGTGCCAGGTCGAGAAGCTGTAGTCGTACTCGACGGACACCCGGTTGAACAGGGTGCCCCACTCCAGCACCTCGACCTCGGTGTCGAGGCCGAGCTCGTTGAACTGGCGCGCGATCAGGTTGATCGCGTCGTGACGCGGCGGGTTGTACGCCTGTGCGTTGTTCACGTAGGTGTAGGTCGGCAGAGTCTCGCCGCCCGAGTCCATCCCGGCGTCGGTCTCGGTGTCGCCGCCGGAGTCCATCTCGGTCTCGGTCGAGCCACCACCGCCGCCGTCGCCGTCGCCGTCACCGTCGCCGGAACAGCCGGCCAGGGCCGTCATCCCGGCCACGCCGCCGGCCGTCGCGGCCTTCAGGAAATCACGCCGCTCAACGTTATCGGTATCGGGTGCCATACCATCCAACGCTCGCGGCGGCAGTAAGGTAAACCTTTGTGATCTTTGGACACCTACCGAGCGCTCCGCCCCGGCGACGAGACACAAGCTACATCAGCCCGGCGCCCGCGGCGGGCGTCGATGCAGACCCTTCCGACCCGCGTCGTCGGCGACGCCTACGGCAGCAGCTACCACTGGGAGCTGCTCGCGGATCTGGTCGACATCGACGACCGCATGGCCGGGCAGGCCGGCGAGGCCGCGGCCGCCGACCGCCTGCGCGAGGCGTTCGTCGAGACCGGGCTCGACGGCGTGGCCGTCGAGGAGTTCGAGATTCCGGGCTGGTGGCGCGGCGACACCGCGCTGACCGTCGACGACGACCACGAGCGCCGCTACGACGCCGACTACCAGGTGATCGCGCTGCCCGGCACGCCCGCGGGCGAGCCGACGGGCGAGCTCGTCGACGTGGGCTACGGCCGGCCGGCCGACTTCGAGGCCGCCGACCTCGAGGGGACGATCGCGATGGCCTCCAGCATGACCCCCGACGGCTACGGCCGCTGGATCCACCGCTCGGAGAAGTACCACTTCGCCGCCAACGCCGGCGCCGTCGGCTTCGTCTTTCGCAACCACGTCGAGGGCTGTCTCCCTCCGACCGGCAGCGTCGGCGGCGAGGACGGGCCCGGCCCCATCCCCGCGGTCGGCGTCTCCAAGGAGCTGGGCGACCGGCTCGTGCGCTACGCCGACGACCGGGCGCTCGACGCCGGCCTGTCGGTCGAGTGCCGGACCGGGCCGACGACCTCCCGCAACGTCTCCGGGACGCTCGGGCCCGACACCGACGAGGAGGTGCTGTTCACCGCCCACCTCGACGCCCACGACATCGCCGAGGGCGCGAACGACAACGGCGTCGGGAGCGTGCTCGTCGCCGAGGTCGCGCGCCTGCTCGCCCACGTCGAGGACCGCCTCGACACCCGCGTGCGCTTTCTGATCTTCGGCGCCGAGGAGGTCGGCCTGTTCGGGGCCTACCACCACGTCGAGACCACGCCCGCCGACGCGATCAAGACGGTCGTCAACGTCGACGGTGCGGGCTACTCGCGCGATCTCGACGTCTACACCCACCGGTTCGAGGAGGTGGGCGAGGTGTTCGACGCCGTCGCCGACGAGCACGGCGTCCCGATCGACGTCTCGGACGGCGTCCGGCCCCACAGCGACCACTGGCCGTTCGCCCAGGAGGGGATCCCCGCGGTCCAGGCCCGCTCGTCCTCGGGCGAGAGCGGCCGGGGCTGGGGCCACACCCACGCCGACACGCTCGACAAGCTCGACCGCCGCGACCTGCGCGAGCTCGCGGTCCCGCTCGCCGCCGGCGTGCTCGGGCTCGCCGGCGAGGACGTGACCGTCGCCCACCGCTCGCGCGCGGCGATGCGCGATGCCACCGTCGAGGACGGCCACGACGTGGGGATGCGAAACGTCGGCACCTGGCCGTTCGCCGACCTCGACGACGACGGTGGGGCCGGGGCCGCGGCCGACGACTGAGGGTCGCCGGGACCGCCGGCTATAGGTCGCCCCCGGCCCTCGTCGCCGGGCGTGACGGTCGAACTCGACTACGAGCCCTACGACCTGGGTGGACTGACCTCGGCCGCCGCGGGCGAGGCGATCCGTGACGCCGACTTCGTCGTCCTGCCGACCGGGAGCGTCGAACAGCACGCCGAGCACCTGCCCCTGACCGTCGACACCCTCCGGGCCGAGGAGCTGAGCCGCGAACTCGCCGAGGCGGCGCCCGACCACGGTCTCACGCTCGTCCGGCTGCCAACCCTGCCGTACGGCTACTCCGAACACCACATGCACGCGCCGGGCACGGTCACGCTCGGGGCCGACACCTACCGCGCGGTGCTGACCGAGATCGGTCGGTCGGTCGCCGAGCACGGCGCCGACCGGCTGGCGGTGGTCAACTGCCACGGCGGCAACCGCGAGCCGCTGAAGCTGGCCGCCGACCGGATCGGCCGCGACACCGCGACCGGCGTCTACCCGATCCACTGGACCGACTTCGCCCGCGAGCGCCTCGTCGAGCGGTTCGGCGAGGACTGGGGCCACGCCGGCGAGCACGAGACGAGCGTGATCGAGCTGTTCTACCCCGACCTCGTCCGGGCGGCCGAGAAGCGCCCGCAGGACCAGCACCGCCCCGAGGTGCGCCAGTACAGCTACTTCGACGAGGTCACCCCCGGTGGCGGGCTCGGCGATCCGACCGACTCCGACCCCGAGTTCGTCGAGGAGGTGATCGCCGAGACGACCGCCGAGATCCTCGAGACGCTGCGGGCCGACGTCGAACGCGAGAGAGAGGACGGCGACGCCGTGTGACGTGGTCTCGGGGGCCGAACCGGCCGGAGAGCGGACCGTTCATACGGGCCGACCACGTCCGGGCGAGCATGAGACGCCCCACGGTGCTGGCGGCCGGACTGGCCGCCTTCCTCGCGGTCGCCGCCCGTCCCGCGGCGGCCCACGTCGACTACGTCACCCCCGGCGGCGACGCGACGACCGTCCGGGAGCTGTTCGGGGCCGTGCTCGGCTCGCCGGCCAGCGTCGTCCTCCTGCTCGGTGGCGCGCTCGCCGGCGTCGCCGCGGTCGCGGGCTACCTGCGCTACGCCGACCGCCTGCCCGACGTGGCGGTGGCCCGGCGGACGCTCGCCTCCTACGCCCCCTACCTCCCCTGGATGCTCCGGCTCTCGCTCGGGCTGCCCCTCGTCGGCGCGGGCTTCTCGGGCTACTACTTCTCGCCGAGCGTGCCAGTCGAGGCCCGGCTCCTCCAGGTGGGGATCGGCTTTCTCCTCCTGTTCGGGCTGGCGACCCGGCTGGTCGCCGGCGCAGGGCTCGTCGCCTGGGCCGTCGGCTTCGTCGGCGCGCCGTTCGGTATGCTGCTCGCCGCCGAGTACGTCGCCGGCTTTCTCGGCATCGTCGTCGTCGGGCCCGGCCAGCCCAGCGCCGACATGCTCCTCCGGCGCCTCGTCGTCACCGACGGCACCCTCGCCAGCCGGCTCCGCGGGCTCCCGACGGCGGGCGACCTGCTCGCGCGGGCCGGGATCGGCCGCGACGCCGCGCCCGTCGCGATCCGGGTGGTGCTCGGGCTGAACTTCGCCTACCTCGGCGTGACCCAGAAGCTCCTCGATCCCGGCCCGGCGCTCGCGGTCGTCGCGAAGTACGACCTGACGGCGGTCGTGCCCGTCGCCCCCGAGCTCTGGGTCGTCGGCGCCGGGCTGACCGAACTCGCCGTCGGCCTGCTCCTGGTCGCCGGCGCGCTCACCCGCGGGACCGCCGCCGTCGGCTTCCTGTTGCTCACCACGACGCTGTTCGGCCTGCCCGACGACCCCGTGCTCGCACACGTCACGCTGTTCGGGCTCACCTCGGCGCTGATGGTGACCGGGAGCGGCCCGCTCGCGCTCGACCGGTCGGTGCTGCCGGCGCTCCGGCGCCGGCTCGCCCCGCGCGGGGCCGCCGACCCGGAGCGCGAGCCCTCGGCCGCGGACTGAGCCGGCTACTTCCCCTCCTCGACGGTGGTCGCGCGGGCGGACCGGTCGCCGACGAGCCCGGCGCGCAGGCGGACGACGACGGCCGCGGCGAGACAGCAACAGCCCGCGACCGCGAGGAAGGCGACGGCCGGGCCGGCCCGCTCGACGACCGCGCCCAGCACCGCCGGGCCGACGAACGAGCCGACCGCGGCGGCGGTGAAGACGACGCCGAAGCTGGTGCCGACGTCGGCCGAGTCGGTCGTCGCCGACACCAGCCGGTCGCGCGAGGGGAGCGAGAGGCCACAACGGAGCCCGACCAGCGCGAAGGCCGGGAGCGCGGCCGCGGGACCGGTGCCGACGAGCCCCGCCACCAGCGCGACGAGGACGGGGCTCCCGGCGACCAGCGCCACGACGACGGATCCGGGCGGGGTCGTGGCGGTCGGCGAGCGCCCCGCCGGCGAGCACCCCGACCGCGCCGCCGGCGAAGAAGGTCGTGAGAACGCCGTTTCCGGCCGCCTCGGTCATGCCGAGCCGGGTCGAGACGAACAGCGGCGTGAACGTCCCGATCCCTCTCTGGCCCACCACCAGTCCCGTCTAAAACAGCGCGAGTACGGGGAGTTCGGGCCCCAGGAGGGCGCGGGCGCGGGCGAGGCGCGTCGGGCGGTCGCCGGCCGCGGGGACGGGATCGGGGCGGTGGACCGGGGCGAGCGCGAGCCACGCGACCGCGGCGTAGGCGATCCCCGCGGCGCCGATCCGGGCGACGAGACCGCCGGCGGGCACCTGGAGGAACGTGCCGATCGCGACGACCGACACCACCAGTCCGAGCCCGACCGCGTCGAGGCCGAACGCCCGACGGAGGTCGGGAAACAGGGGCGGAAAGGCGAGCAGGTAGAAGTGTGAGAGGAGGTGGCCCCCGCTCACGATCCCGACGACGGCGCGCGGGTCGACGAGCCGGCGCATCGACCGTCTCTCGACGACCGGGGGCTTCAGTCCCGCGGCCCGGCTCCAGCCCCGTGGGGATCGCCGCCGTGCCCAAGCCTGGGGGCGTCGGAGCCGCCCCCATGGAGGAGTACGACTTCCTCGTCGTCGGCTCCGGCTCGGGGCTCGACGTGGCCGACGCGGCCGCGAGCCGCGGGCTGTCGGTCGCCGTCGTCGAGTCCGGACCGCTCGGGGGCACCTGTCTCAACCGCGGCTGTATCCCCTCGAAGCGGCTGCTCTACCACGCCGACGTTCGGGAGACGGTCGCCCGGGCCGAGGAGTTCCACCTCGACGTGACCGTCGCGGACGCCGACGTGGGCGCGATCGTCCGGGAGGTGACCGAGGCCGTCGCCGCGTCGTCGGACGCGATCCGCCAGGGTCTGCGTGGCTCGGACGCCCACGCCCTCTACGAGGGGGTCGGCCGGTTCGTCGGCGAGCGCACCGTCGAGGTGAGCGAGGGGCCCGACGCCGGCGCCACCCTCCGGGCCGAGCGGGTGCTCGTCGCGACCGGCAGCCGGCCGGCGATCCCGCCGATCGACGGGCTCGACGGCGTCGACTACCTGACAAGCACCGAGGCGCTCCGTCTCGAGCGCCCGCCCGACCACCTGCTCGTCGTCGGTGGGGGCTACGTCGCGGCCGAACTCGCCCACTTTTTCGGGACGTTCGGGAGCGACGTGACGATCGTCGGCCGCCGGCCGACGCTCGTGCCCGAGGCCGACCGCGAGGTCGCGACCGCATTCACCGGGCGCTACGCCGACCGCTTCACCGTCCACGTCGGCCACGCCGCCACCGCGGCGACGGCCGCCGACGGCGAGATCACGGTCACCGCACACCCCTACGAGTACGAGCGCGAGGACGGCGACGAGCGCGCGAGCGCCGGCTCGGGAGCCGACGACGGGCGTATCGTGGCCGGCGATCCCGTGACCGCGACGGGCGACGCCCTGCTCGTCGCCGCCGGGCGGGTGCCAAACACCGACCGTCTGAACCCGGCGGCCGCGGGGATCGCGACCGACGACCGGGACTTCGTCGAGACCGACGCCTACCTCCGGACGACCGCCGCGGACGTCTGGGCGCTGGGCGACGTGGTCGGGGGGTACCTGCTGAAACACGCCGCCAACCACGAGGCCCGCGCGGTGGTCGGTGATCTCTTCGGCGAGACCGAGCCGATCGACTACTCGGCGATGCCGTTCGCGGTCTTCGCCTCGCCCGAGGTGGCCGGGGTCGGCGTCCGAGAGGCCGACCTCCGGGCCGAGGGCCGGGCGTACGGCCGGTCGGTCGCGCGCTACGAGGACACCGCCCGTGGCCGGGCGATGCGGGCCGAGGGGCTGGCGAAGGCGCTCGTCGGGCCCGACGGCGCGATCCTCGGCGCACACGTCGTCGGACCGGACGCCTCGGCGCTGATCCAGGAGGTGGTGGTGGCGATGCGGGCCGGAGCGGGCGTCGGCGGGATCCGCGACGCGGTCCACGTCCACCCGGCTCTGCCGGAGGTCGTCCACCGGTCGTTCGCCGGCCCGTTCACGTGGGAGGACCACGACCACGGACACGGCGGCGCCGGGCCGGCCGGCTAGTCGTCGGCCTCGGCCGCGACCGTCTCGACCCCGGCCTCGACGTCGGCCCGAGAGACCCGCATGTCGTGGCTCTCGTCCGCGTGGGTGCGACCGAGGTCGATCACCTCGTCCTCGTCGTCGGAGCGGAGCAGGAACGAGCACTCGCTACAGCCGTACTGGTGTCACCCGTCCGCACGTAGGTCGGTGATCGGCCTGAAGATGGGGCCTGACGCGTCAGAACGAGACGTCGGTCTCGAGGTCGGCGGTCGCCTCGCGGAGGCCGTCCTCGCGGGCGCTCTCGGCGAGGCGGTCGCCGAGGTCGGCGTCGGTCAGCAGGGCGGCGAACTCGTCGCGAAAGCGCCCGCCCGCCCGCCGAATCTCGATCTCCGCGGCCGCGATCAGCCGCGCGCGCTCGAGAGCCGCGGGGTCGGCGTCGTCGAGCGCCGCCCCAAGCTCGCGACCCTCGCGCAGCAGCGCCCGCACCCGTTCGATATCGACCGGCCCCTCGCGATCGCGGTCGTCGATCAGGTGCAGCGCCGCCCGCGCCCGGAGGACCGCCCGCTCGTCGACGGCGAGCGCGGCCGCCAGCGCGGCGTCGTCCTCGCCGTCGAAGTAGCCACGCGCGACCCGGACGAGCGCCTCGTCGTCGAGGTCGGTCGCCAGCCCGTGGCGCTCGCGCAGACTGTCGATCACCGCGCGGACGGCCGCCTCGTCGGGGCCGTCGTCGGCCAGCGACCCCGGGCCCGGCTCCTGGCGCTCCGTGACCGTCTCGCCGCCGGTCGTCTCGACGAAGAGGTCGCGCAGCCGTTCCGTCCGATCGTCCATGCCCGGACCGAAGGCGCGCGCGGACAAAAGGCCGCCGCCGCGCCGACCGCCGGACCGCGCCCGCGTGCCGTGTGGCAAAACTTAACAGTTCGTCTCCCCGGGTAGAGGTATGCAGCCGCTCCAGACGGTGACCAGAGAGACCTTCTGGACCATCACCCCGGTCGGCAAGGTGATCTTCTACTACCTCGCCGCCGTCGCGATCCTGCTGTTTGGCTACGGCGTCTACACCCGGTTCGCGCGCTACGCCCGCGGGACCGACGACCCGTTCGCCCGGCTCGACGACCTGCCGGGGCGGATCCGCGAGGCCGCGGTGACCGTCGCCTCCAACGAGGGCCAGTTCGACCGCGACCGCTACGCCGGCGTGATGCACACGTTCATCGTCTGGGGCTTTCTCACCCTGCTCGTCGGGACGACCATCCTCGCGATCGACATCGACGTCTTCCGGCCGCTGACCGGGCAGTCCTTCTTCGTCGGTGAGTTCTATCTCTCGTACTCGCTGGTGATGGACGCGCTCGGTCTGTTGTTCGTCGTCGGCGTTGGGATGGCGATCTACCGGCGCTACGCCGCCCGCGAGGGTCGGCTGTGGGGGAAACACACCTCGCTCGAGGACGACGCGTTCGTCTGGACGCTCTTTCTGCTCGGGGTCGGCGGCTACGCGCTCGAGGCGCTGCGGATCGTCGGTACCGACTTCCCGCCGTTCGAGACCGTCTCGTTCGTCGGCTACGGGCTGGCGGCCGGCGTCGCCGCCGCCGGCCTCTCGGCCGGGGCCGCTGAGACGCTCTACTGGTGGGCGTGGTGGTCGCACTCGCTGCTCGCGCTGGGGTTCGTCGCGATGATCCCCTACGCCAAGCCGTTCCACATGCTCTCGTCGTTCGCCAACGTCGTCACCCGCGACGAGAAGGCGGGCGTCCGCCTGCCGG
>CAZMLQ010000049.1:0-14332 GCA_964567195.1 uncultured Haloferacaceae archaeon
CGAGCGGCGGCACGGTGGTCAAGCAGAACCGCGACGAGGCGTCGCCGTACGCGGCGATGCAGATGGCCGAGGTCGTGGCCGAGGAGGTCAAGGCCGCGGGGATCGAGGGCGTCCACGTCCGCGTGCGCGGGCCGGGCGGCAACATGAGCAAGTCGCCCGGACCGGGCGCACAGGCGACGATCCGGGCGCTGGCCCGGGCCGGACTCGAGATCGGACGGATCGAGGACGTGACGCCGATCCCACACGACGGGACCCGCGCGCCGAAGAACCGACGGATATGAGCGAGCGCTTCGACGTCGAGTTCGTCGAGCGCGACGACCGCGAGGCGCGCGTGCTGGTCCGGGGGCTGACCCCCGCGATCGCCAACGGGGTCCGGCGCGCGATGATCGCGGACGTGCCGACGTTCTCGATCGACAGCGTCCGGTTCGTCGAGAACTCGTCGGTGATGTTCGACGAGATGATCGGCCTGCGCCTGGGGCTGGTGCCCCTGACCACGCCGCTCGACGGCTACGAGATCGGCGACACGGTGACGCTCGCGCTCGACGTCGAGGGGCCGGCGACCGCCTACTCGGGCGATCTGGAGTCCAGCGACGAGCTCGTGCGACCGGCCGACGAGGGGATCCCGATCATCGAGCTGAAGGAGAACCCGGGCGGGGAGAACCAGCGCCTCGAGCTGACGGCCGAGGCGGTGCTGGAGACGGGCAAGCGCCACGCCAAACAGCAAGGCGGTGTGGCGGTGGGCTACCGCCACCTCCAGCGCGTCGAGGCGGTCGAGAAGCGCCCGGCCCACGCCGAGACGCCCGAGCCGGAGATCGTCCGGGGCGTGATCGAGGAGGGCGCGTCGGCGGCGGCCGCCGACCCCGACGCGGCCGAGGGCGATCTGGTGCCGACGAGCGCGTTCGGACACGACCTGACCGAGCGCTACCCCGACACGGTCGTCTCGGTGACGGACGTGCCCGGCGCCTTCGTCTTCCACGTCGAGACCGACGGCTCGCTGTCGGTCGAGGAACTGGTCCTGCGCGCCGTCGGGAGCATCGGCGACCGCGCGGCCGAACTGGCAGAGACGGTCGCGGTCTGAGAACGGTGGCCGTCGCCTCCTTCCCCCCGACCGCGCTCGCGCCCCCGTCGACCGGCCGGACCGGCCGGTGGCGGGGCCGGAGCCGCGCGAGCGCCCGGATCGAAAGGGGTTTGAGGCGGCGGTCGGTAGCCGGGGTTGCGCGCAGGGGTAGCCAAGTCAGGTCAACGGCGCAGCGTTCAGGGCGCTGTCCCATAGGGGTTCGCAGGTTCGAATCCTGCTCCCTGCAGTTCCGATCCCGGCACCGTTCTCGGCGACCGCGCGAACGAGGAACGCGGAACACACTCATGAGCAAGACGAATCCACGAGTAGAACGACTCATCGCGGAGCTGAAGTCGGTGTCACGCGAGTCCGGCGCCGGCGTCTGGAGCGACGTCGCCAGCCGGCTGGAGAAGCCACGACGGACCCACGCGGAGGTGAATCTCGGGCGGATCGAGCGCTACGCCCGTGACGAGGAGACGGTCGTCGTGCCCGGCAAGGTGCTCGGCAGCGGCGTCCTCCGGACGGACGTGACGGTCGCGGCGGTCGACTTCTCGTCGACCGCGCGCGAGAAGATCGACCGGGTCGGCGACGCCGTCGACCTCGAACGACTCCTCGACGACAACCCCGAGGGCTCGAACGTGCGGGTGATCCGATGAGCCTCGCCGAGTTCGACGCCGACCTGGTCGTCGACGCGGGCGACTGCATCGTCGGCCGGGTCGCCAGCGAGGTGGCTACCCGGGCGCTCGACGGCGACCGGGTGGCGGTGGTAAACGCCGAGCGGGCGGTGATCACCGGCAACGAGGAGTCGACGATGGCGACCTACCGCAAGCGGGCCGAGGTCGGCTCGGACCGCGGGCCGTACTACCCCAAGCGGCCCGACGGCATCCTCAAGCGAACCGTCCGCGGGATGGTGCCGACCGAAAAACGGAGCGGTCGCGAGGCCTTCGAGCGGGTCCGGGTCTACGTGGGCGACCCCTACGACGAGGAGAGCGTGGTGCTCGAGGGCACCTCGCTGGACCGGCTGTCGAACATCAAGTTCACCTCGCTGGGCGAGATCAGCGCGAACCTGGGTGCGAACGTCACATGGTAACCAACACCAGCGGCAAGAAGAAGACGGCCGTCGCCCGCGCCACCGTGCGCGACGGCGGCGGACGGGTACGGATCAACTCCCGGCCGGTCGAACTGGTCGAGCCGGAGCTGGCACGGCTGAAGATGCTCGAGCCGTTCCGGATCGTCGAGAACGACCTCCGGGCCGGCGTCGATGTCTCGGTCAGCGTCGAGGGCGGCGGCTTCGCGGGCCAGGCCGACGCGGTGCGGACGGCCATCGCCCGCGGACTGGTCCAGCATCTCGGCGACGCGGAGCTCCGTGACGCGTTCATGGAGTTCGACCGGTCGCTGCTGGTCAACGACGTGCGCCAGTCCGAGTCCAAAAAGTGGGGCGGCCCCGGCGCCCGGGCACGCTACCAGAAGTCCTATCGCTAGCCATGATGGTACCGGTGCGGTGTTTCACGTGTGGCAAGGTCGTCGGCGAGCACTGGGAGGAGTTCCAGGCCCGGACCGAGGCGGGTGAGGAGGCGCCCGACGCGGTGCTCGACGACCTCGGGCTGGAGCGACACTGCTGTCGGCGGATGTTCGTCTCCCACCGCGACCTGGTCGACGTCGTCTCGCCCTACCAATGAGCGCACGCCAGCGGTACAACCGGTACGAGAAGGCCCGGATCCTGGGCGCGCGGGCGCTCCAGGTCTCCTACGGCGCGCCGGTGCTGGTCGACACCGACCAGACCGAGCCGATCCTGGTCGCGGCCGAGGAGTACGACGCCGGCGTGCTCCCGTTCACCGTCCGCCGCGAGCGGGCGGGCTCGCGCGCCGACGCCGGTGAGTCGTCGTGACCCGGATCGCGAGCGTCGCGCTCCGGCGCGTGCTCGACTCGCGGGGCGACGCGACGGTCGAGGCCGACGTGCTGACCGAGTCGGGCGGGTTCGGTCGGGCCGCGGCGCCGAGCGGGGCCTCGACCGGCGAGCACGCCGCGGTCGAACTGCCGGCGGGCGAGGCCATCGCCGCCACCCGGCGGCTCGCGGTCCCGCGGCTCGTCGACGAGGTCCACGCGGGCGACCAGCGCGAGGTCGACGGGAGTCTCCGGGCGGCCGACGGTACCGGGCGATTCGCCGAGATCGGCGCCAACGGCGCGGTGGCGGTCTCGATGGCCGCCGCCCGCGCGGCGGCCGACACGCTCGGCGCGCCGCTGTTCCAGCATCTCGGCGGGGCCTTCCGTGGCCCCGGCGACGGCGTTCCCGTCCCGCTGGGCAACGTGCTCGGCGGCGGCGCACACGCCCGCGACGCGACCGACATCCAGGAGTTTCTCGCCGTCCCGGTCGGCGCCCCGAGCGTCGAGGAGGCGGCGTTCGCAAACAGCGCGGTCCACGCGGCGGTGGGCGACGAGCTCGACGCCCGCTCGATCCCCGCGGGCAAGGGCGACGAGGGGGCGTGGGCGCCGTCGGTCGACGACGAGACCGCCTTCGAGGTCGTCGCGGCGGCGATCGAGCGGGTGGCCGACGACCGCGGCTTCGAGATCCGGCCGGGGATCGACGTGGCGGCCGCGGAGCTGTACGACGCCGACGACGGCGTCTACCGGACCGACGCCGGCGCCCACGAGCCCGACGAGTGGGCCGACTACGTCGCCGGCCTGGTCGAGACGTACGACCTCGCCTACGTCGAGGACCCGCTCGACGAGGACGACTTCGCGGGGTTCGCGGCGCTGACCGACCGGGTCGGCGACCGGACGACGATCTGTGGCGACGACCTGTTCGTCACCGACGTCGAGCGCATAGAGCGCGGGATCGCGGCCGGGGCGGCCGACGCGGTGCTGGTCAAGCCCAACCAGATCGGCACCCTCTCGGGCGCGTTCGACGCGATCGAGCGCGCGACCCGGGCGGGCTACGAGCCCGTGGTCTCACACCGGTCGGGCGAGACCGAGGACACGACGATCGCACACCTCGCCTACGCGACGGGCGCGCCCTACCTGAAGACGGGCGCGGTCGGTGGCGAGCGAACCGCCAAGCTGAACGAACTGATCCGCATCGCGGACGACGCTGTATGAGCGAGAACGACGACGACCCACTCGAGACCGTCGAGGGCGAGCCCGAGGCCGACGAACAGGCCGAGGCCGTGGCCGCCCCCGGCGAGGAGCCGACCGCCGCCGGCGCGGAGCCGGCCGGCGAACCGACCGATCCCGACGCCGGCGAGACCGACCCCGAGGAGTCGACCTCGCCGTTCGACGAGGACGTGATGCCCGACGAGGAGGCCGACCTGCTCATCCCCGTCGAGGACTACCTGAGCGCGGGCGTCCACATCGGCACCCAGCAGAAGACCAAAGACATGGAACGGTTCATCCACCGCGTCCGCGACGACGGGCTCTACGTCCTCGACGTGAGCCGGACGGACGGGCGGATCCGGACCGCCGCCGACTTCCTCGCGAACTACGACCCCGAGCAGGTGCTCGTCACCTCCTCGCGCCAGTACGGCCGCTACCCCGCCCGGAAGTTCGCCGACGCGATCGGCGCCCGGGCCCGGACCGGCCGGTTCATCCCCGGGACGCTGACCAACCCGGACTACGACGGCTACATCGAGCCCGACGTGGTCGTCGTCACCGACCCCATCGGGGACTCGCAGGCGGTCACGGAGGCGATCACCGTCGGCGTGCCCGTCATCGCCATGTGTGACTCCAACAACGCGACCAGCAACGTCGACCTCGTCATCCCGACGAACAACAAGGGTCGGCGCGCGCTCTCGATCGTCTACTGGCTGCTGGCCAACGAGACGCTCGATCGCCGCGGCGCCGCCCCGAGCTACGCCCTCGACGACTTCGAGGACGAGCTGTAGTCGGCGAGCGCCGATCGACGCGTTCCCGGCGTCCGCGCCCGGTCCGTGCCCGTGCTCGTGGCCGTGTCCGCCGCGAGCGGTGGCGCCGTCGGACGGCGGCTCACGTTCTCGCGCGGGCGTCGGCCCCGAGCACGCCGACCGTCCGGTCCGGCCCCGGATCGCCGGCGTCCAGCCACGACAGCCCGCCGCCCGGCCAGTCGTAGGGCTCGCCGAGCGCACACGCCGCCCGCGCGCCGGCGGGATCGTCGGTCCCGAGCACGACCGCCCGCGGTCGGGGGCCGAAACGCTCGATCCGCTCGGCGAGCGGGCCGTCGGCGGTCGGGCTCGCGAGCACGACCGGGCGGCCGGGGACGGCCGCCAGATCGACCGCCGGGCCGAGCGCGTCGGAGTCGAACGGCTCGGGCGCGGGCGCCCGGTCGCGCCGCGCCAGGGCGTCGGCCGCGTCGTCGAGGTTCGCGACGGCGACGACGACGGCCTCGATCCCGGTCAGCGGGGCGTCGGGGCGGGCCGCGGGCGGGACGCGTCGCGCCCGCGGCGTCCGGTCGGCGACGACGAACGGGAGCAGACCGCGCCAGCGATCGCCGACGGTGACCGCGTCCCACGAGAGCCGGGTGCCGTCCGGGCGACGGCGCCCGCCGGGGTGAGGGCCGTCGACCGGGAAGCCAGCCCGGACCGCGCGCACGGCGGCGTCGGCCGCGTCGCCGTCCGCGCGGACGGCCCAGGCACAGGGGCCGGCGTCGGCCGCGAGGAGGTCGGGCCAGTAGCCCGCGTCCGCGGGGTCGGTCCCGCGCGTGGTCGCGATCAGTTCGAGGTACGAGCCGTCGGGGAAGGTCGCCAGCCGCATCCGCGTGGTGCCGTCGGCGTGGGTGCCGCCGGCGACGGTCTCGATCCCGGCCGCCGCGAGGGCGTCGGCCGTGGCGGCGAGATCGCGGGTCGCGAGCGTCGCGTGGTCGACGGTAGGGCGCACGGGCGTCGGTCGGGCCCGAGCCACTTCGCTCCCGGGGTCGAGAGCGCCGGGACGGGGCGGGGCCGAAGGGTTTAGTCCGGCCCCCGCCTCGGCCGGACATGGATCTCTTTCGGAGCGTCCGGGCGGTCACCGGTGCGTCGGGGTCGGGGACCGGCCAGGTCGACTGGGCGGCGGTCGGCGAGGCCGCGCGCGCCGCGACCGAGCCCGGCTCGCTCGCGTTGACCGACGCCGACCGCGAGGGGTACGCGGCCGACGTCCGGGCGGCGCGGGACCGCCTCCGGACGGTCGCCGGCGTCGAGTTCGACCTGCCCGAGGCGGTCGAGATCCAGCACCGGGGGCACTGGATCGACGCCAACGTCGAGACCTTCCGTCGGGTGATGGCCCCGCTCGAGGCGCGGGGACCGGGGCTCGTGCCGGGCGCGGCGCGGGTGGCAAACACCGCCACGATGTCGGCGCTTTTGGCCTTCCTGGCGCGACACGTGCTCGGACAGTACGACCCGTTGCTCCTGGCCGACGAGCCCGAGCGCGAACACGGGCTCTATCTCGTCCACCCCAACATCGTCCGGGTGGCCGACGCGCTCGACGTGGCGCCCGCGCGCTTTCGGCGGTGGATCGCCTTCCACGAGGTGGCCCACGCGGCCGAGTTCGGGGCCGCGCCGTGGCTCTCGGACCACCTGGAGGGGCTGCTCGACCGGGGGGTGACGGCGCTCGGCGAGGGCCGGGTCGACCGGGCGGCGTTCGCCGACCTCGACGCGGCGATGACCGCGGTGGAGGGCTACGCCGAGTTGCTGATGGACCGGGCGTTCGACGCGGAGTACGAGGACCTGCGCGCGAAGGTCGACGCGCGGCGTCGCGGCGGGCCGCCCCTGACAAGGCTGGTGCGCCGGCTGCTCGGCCTCGGGGTGAAGCGCCGCCAGTACGAGCGCGGCGCCGCCTTCTTCGAGGCCGTCGCCGACGCCCGCGGGCTCGCGGCCGCGAATCTGGTCTGGGAGCGCCCGGCGAACCTGCCGAGCGACGAGGAGCTCGACGAGCCGGAGCGCTGGCTCGCCCGGGTCAGCTAGAGCGGCGGAACTCGCGGCCCAGCCGCAGGAGGAAAGCGAGCAGCGCGAGCCCGAGCGCGAGCCCCGCGCCGACCGCGGCGCCGAGCTGGAGCGGACTCCCCCCGGCCTGGAGCGCGACCAGCCCGGCCGAGGCGGCGACCAGCAGGACGAAGCCGAGCTTCAGTCGCGCGTTCGCGAGCGTCCGTTCCTCGTCGGAGAGGCTCGGACCGACCATCGATCAGCCCTCACGCCTCCCCGCGTGGGTCGTGACCGGCGGCGCCATCACGGCGACCCCACGATGTCACGGGGCATGAACACCGCGGTCCGGGGCGCCCCGGCGGTGTCGGGGCGAGCGGTGTTACTGGAAGCCCCGGTCGACGCCGTCGTCCTCGATCAGGTCGTCGAGTTCGGCATCGAGCACGTCGTCGGCGTCGGCGAACGTCTCGGCCAGGTCGTCGAGCCCGTCGGGCCGGTCGGTCGGCTCGAACTCCATCGGGCCGAACGCGGGGCTGTCGAGCGCGCTCATCACGTCGTCGAAGAGGTCGTCGGGGCCGGTCGGCGCCTCGGCGTGGACCTTCAGCGTCTCCTCGAGCCGGGTCGCCATCGACTCGGCCTCGGCCTCGTCCTCGGGCGGGGTGCGGACGGCGAAGCGCCCGACCTCGTCGTCCGTGTCGGGCAACAGCGGCTCGACGTCGCCGTCGACCTTCCGGGCGACGCGGGTGCCGACGCCCCGGACCTCGAAGGGGTTTTTCGCGTAGGTCTTGAGGTGGAACAGGCCGGTCGCCGGGTGGCCGAGGTAGACGTCCTCCCCGACCCCGCCGGCCCGGCGGCCGCCGACCGCCCGCCAGCCGTCGGGCTCGTTCGAGTCCTCCGTCACGTCCGCGAGGATATCGTCCCAGTCCCTGACGCGCATACCCCTTCCAGGACCCCCGGCCCCCTGAGCGTGTCGGAAGCCGTCACAAGTCTTCAGTAACAGGGGGGTGTAGCGGCGGGCGGATGCCGAGCATCGAGATCACGACAGACCAGCGCGACCGCCTCCGGGCGGTCCAGGAGGAGCTCTCGGCCGACGTGGTCGGCAAGTACGGCCACGTCCGGCCCTGCGACGCCGTCGAGTACCTCCTCGATCGCCACGCCGAGGCCACGCCGGGGGACGGGGACGCGACCGGCGTCGCGGACGACCCGGCCGAGAGCGGCGCCGACGGGGGCGAGGACGCCGACGAGGACGGAGACGCGAGGGCGGACGCGGCCGGCTCGGTGACGGGTGGCGGTCCGCTCGACGGGATGATGAACCTCCTCGACGAGCACGAGGACCGCTGGCGCGAGGGCGGCGGCGACGCCCGGTACGAGGTCGACCTGCCCGACGGCTCGGTCGAGCCGGCCCGCACCAAGGACGACGTCCGGGCGCTGCTCTTCCGGCACTACCGATGAGCGGCCCTCTCGCGCGCCTCGTCGCGTGGGTCCGGTCGCTCGGGGGCGAGACGGCGGCCGAGACGGACGAGCCCGCGCCCGCGGCGCCAGCGGGGGTCTGTACGGTCTGTGGAACCGAGGTGTCCGACCCCGACGGGGTCTGTTCGCTCTGTGGCTCGGCCGACGTGCGACGGGCCGACGCCGACGGGGCGGCCGACGCCGACGCCGGGCGCGCGTCGACCGACGACGCCGACGCCGCGGCGGAGCCGGGCCCCGGACCGGCGCGGCGCTCGGTCGCCGACACGACCGACGACGACGCGGCGCGGCTCTCGGAGCTCCGGCGGCGGGGCGATGGGGCCGACGACGGCACGGACGACGCCGGGGGCGACGCCTGACCGCCCCACCGACAGGCTCTTTCGCCCCGCCCCACAGGGGTGGCCGTGAACGTTCGCGGCCCGGTGCTCGACGTGGGCGAGCCCCGCGAGGTGTCGACCGGGGGCGGATCGAGCGAACTCGTCGAGGTGGTGCTCCGGCCCGAGCGCGGGGCGGCCGCGCCGACGACGGTGACGCTGTGGGGCAAGTGGACCCACACCGCGGCCCACGCCGAGCCGGGCATGGAACTGCTGGTCACCGACGCCGAGACCGACGAGTACCGGGGCGAGACGACCTACGCGACCACCCGCGACTCCTACGTCGTGTTGGAGCCGGGCTTTCTGGTCGACGTGACCGACGTGCGGGCGTGGGTGGACTGCCCGCGGATCTACTACCTGAACAAGCTGACCGGCGTGCCGCTGAAGTATCCGGTCGTGAAGGGGACGATCGTCCACGAGGTGTTCGGCGACCTGTTGCGCGGGGTCGACCTCGAGACGGCCGTCGAGGAGCGGGTGGCCGAGGCCGGGCTCGAACTCGGCCTGCTCGGGCGCGACGCCGCCGCGGTCCGGGACGAGGTGCGACGCAACGCGGCGGCGGTCGAGGGCTGGCTCTCGCAGGGCCGTCTCGACGGCGCCGACGGGTGGCGCTCCGAGCAGACGCTCGTCAGCCCCACCTTCGGGATGAAGGGCCGCGCCGACGCCGTGCGGCGGTCGGCCCCGGTCGAACTCAAGACGGGCAAGAACACCGACCGGTCGCCACGCTTCCAGGACAAGGTCCAGGCGGCCTGTTACGCCCTGTTGCTCGAGGAGCGCGGCGCCGACGTCGACACGGCGACGCTGATCTACACCAAGAACGCGACGCTGGACCGGGGGGAGGCCGCGGGCGATCTCGCGCCGGCCAAGGAGTTCACCGTCGGCGGGCTACGGGGGTTCGTCGTCCGCGCGCGCAACGAGATCGCGGCCGCCGAGCACGACGTGACCGTGCCGACGGGCCACGAGGCCGACGCCCGCTGTGAGTACTGCTTCGAGCGCGACGCCTGCATGGCCGTCGCCGGCCGCCTCGACCAGGAGTCCAAGGCCGGGCGCGTCGGCTCGCCGGTGCCCGCACCCGAGCGGGACTACCTCGACCGCTTCTACCGCGGGGTCGAGGCCGAGCGCCGCGCGGTCCACGCCGAGTACCGCCGGCTCTGGGAGAACTCGGCGGCCGAGCGTGCGGCCGCCGATCGCGCGCTCGTCGGGCTGGTGCCCGCCGGGCGGCGCGAACTCGACGACGGCCGCTGGGAGCTTCGGGCCCGCCGGACCGACGACGCCGTCTCGAAGCTCCGCGAGGGCGACGTTGCGCTCGCCAGCGAGGGCGACCCCGTCGGCGGCCGGGCCGAGACCGTCCGGATCGCGCGTCTGGACGACGAGGTGGTCGTGACGGCCGACGAGCCGCTCGCGCTCCGTCGCCTCGACGTCTCGCCCTCGGAGATCGGGGTCGACCGACAGCTGCTGGCGCTCCACGACGCGGTGCTGGCCGGCGACGAGTCCGTCCGGGACGTGGTCATGGGCCGGCGCGCGCCGGCGTTCGACGAGCCGACGGACGGGACGTTCGTCGACAACAACCCGGCCCAGGATCGGGCGGTCGAGCGGGCGGTGACCGCCCGCGACTGCGCGCTGATCCACGGCCCGCCGGGCACGGGCAAGACCCACACCATCGCGCGGACGGTGCGGGCGCTCGTCGACCGGGGCGAGCGGGTGTTGCTCGCCGCGTTCACCAACCGCGCGGTCGACAACGCCCTCGCCGCCCTGCGCGAGCAGGGCTTCGAGGACGCGCTCAGGGTGGGCACCGAGACCGGGGTGCGCCCGGACATGCGCGATCTCAGGCTCGACCCCCGGGGCGACCCGGACGAGCGCGCGGCGACGCTGCGCGGGGCGCCGGTCGTCGCCGCCACCACGGCGACCTGTGGCTCGCGGACGCTCCGGGAGTCGACGTTCGACGTGGCGGTGGTGGACGAGGCCTCGCAGCTCACCGAGCCGGGGACGCTCGCGGCCGTCGCGCGCGCCGACCGGTTCGTGCTCGTCGGCGACCACCGACAGCTCCCCCCGGTCGTGCGGAGCGAGGCGGGCGAGCCCTGGACGCCGCCGACCGACGACCGCGACCCCCGCGAGCGCCCGCCGGCGGCCCTCCAGGTCTCGCTGTTCGAGCGCCTGGTCGAGCGCTATCCCGAGGCCGCGACGCTGCTCGACCGCCAGTACCGGATGGCCCAGCGCATCCAGGCGTTCCCCTCGGCCGAGTTCTACGACGGCGCGCTCCGGCCGGCGACGGGCGCGGTGGCGACCCGGTCGCTCGCCGACCTCGACGGGGTCGACCCCGACGCGCTCCCGCCGGCCCTGCGCGGGGCCGTCTCGTTCGTCGATCCGGGCGGGGAGCGGACCGGCAACACGAACCCGGTCGAGGCCGACCGGGTCGCGGCCGTGGTCGGGGCCTACCTCGACGCCGGCGTCGCGCCGTCGGACGTGGGCGTGATCGCGCCCTTCCGGGCGCAGGTCGCCGAGATCGACCGCCGCGTGCCGGCGGGCGTGACCGTCGACACCGTCGATCGCTTCCAGGGCTCGAGCGAGGAGGTGATCGTCGTCTCGTTCGTCGCGACGGGCGCGCTGGACGGTCCCATCTTCGAGGACACCCGCCGGGTGAACGTCGCGCTCACGCGGGCCCGGCGCGCGCTGGCACTCGTCGGCGACGCCGAGGCGCTCGGCTCCGAGCCGTTCTACGCCCGGATGCGCGACTGGGCGCGCCGCTGAGCCCGCGTCCGGGGGCGTCTTTATTCCGTCGGCCGGCCTACCCGTCGCATGCGACCTACCGTGACGACGGGTGAGACGGCCGGCGAGGGCGGGATCGGCGTCCGCGAGGCCGGGGTGGCGGCCGTCGCCGGCCTCGCCGGGATGGCGGCGATGGCGCCCCTGCTCGCGCTGGGCGTGCTCACGGAGCTTCTGACCCCCGGCGCGTTCGCCGGGCTGGCCGAGATCGTCGGCCTCGGCCCCGACCTCGCGATCGGGCTGTTCATCTTCGTCGGGGGCGGGCTGACCACGCTCCCGCTGCTTTTCGTCTCGCTGGCGACCTTCCTCCCGCCCGCCCGCAGCGTCGCGCTCCGGGGTGTGACCTTCGCGGTCGTGGTCTGGTCGGGCTTCGCCGTTGCCTTCTACGACGGCCAGGCCGGGCTCGCGCTCGCCGGCTTCTTCGCGCTCACACTGCTCGCCCACGTCGTCTACGGCTACGTGCTCGGTGCGGTCTACGACCGCCGGGCCGAGATCCCCGACTACGTCGTCTGAGCGGCGACCGGGCGGGCCGCCGGGGCGGCCGATCGGACCGGATCGGGGCGTGTCGGGGCCGGGAGTTTGACCACCCACGACCCGTAGGGCGGGGTATGGACGCCGACGCAGACACAGACACAGACGCCACCGCCACGGCCCTCCCGTTCGGCGACGGGACGGTCGACGTCTCGCTCCCGGGCTGTGACGTGACGGTTCTCGACCGACCGGGCGGCGAACGGGTCGATCCCCGGACGGCCGCGACGGCCGCCCTCGACGACCCCCACGGGCCGGCGCTGGACGAGCGGGTCGACCCCGACGACGCGGTGACGGTCGTCGTCACCGACGTGACCCGCGCGACCCCCGACGACGTGCTCCTCGACGCGATGCTCGCGCGCCTGCCCGGCCCGCGCGACCGGGTGCGGGTCGTGCTCGGACTGGGGCTCCACCGCCCGATGAGCGACGCGGAGATCGAGGCGGGGCTGGGCGAGCACGCCGATCTCGCGGTCAACCACGACCCCGACGCGGCGGTCGAGGTGGGGACGGTCGACGGCGTCCCGATCGCGGTCAACCCCGCCGTCGCCGAGGCCGACGCCGTCCTCGCGACGGGGATGGTCGAGCCCCATCAGTACGCGGGCTTCTCCGGCGGGGCCAAGACCGTCGTCGTCGGCGCGGGCGGCGAGGCGCTGATCCGACACACCCACGGCCCCGAGACCCTCGCCGAGCCGGGGGTCCGTCTCGGCCGGGTCGAGGCCAACCCGTTCCGTGACTTTCTCGACCGCGCGGGCGACGTGGCCGGCCCGGACTTTTGCTGTAACGTGACGAAGGGGCCGACGGGGATTCTCGGCGCGGCCGCGGGCGACCCCCGGCCCGTGGTGCGCGATCTCGCCGCGACGGCGCGCGAGGCGCTGTCGGTCCCGCTCTCGCGCCGGTTCGACGCCGTGGTCGGCGGCGTCGGCGCGCCCAAAGACGCCAACCTTTACCAGGCCAGCCGGGCGGCGACCTACCTCCTGCTGGGCGATCACAACCCCGTCCGGCCGGGCGGGCGGGTCGTCCTGCCCGCCCGGCTCCCGGAGGGGGCGGGCGAGGGCGCGGGCGACCGGCGCTTCTACCGTCGGCTCCGCGACGCCGAGAGCGCCGCGGCGCTGTACGAGGAGATGCGCGGGGGCTACGAGCCGGGGGCCCAGCGGGCGTTCGTCGTCGCGCGGGCGCTGCGCGAGCACGACATCTACGTGACCGGCTCCGAACACCCCGAGGTCGTCGCGGCGTGTCTGATGCACGCCCGCGAGACGATCGCGGACGCGATCGAGCCGGGGAGCGAGGTGCTGGTGGTGCCCGACGCGCTGAACACGCTGCTCGTCGCGGGCTGAGCGCGGCGCTACTCGGAGCCCCCGGCCGCGGCCCCGGGCCCGCGCTCGGAGCCGGGGCCGTGGCCGGCCCCCGTGTCGCCGGTGTCGATGTGCTCGAGGACCCGGTCGTGGAACTCCCGGAGCGCGACACTCTCGTCCTCGGCGAGCACCACGTCGCTGGCCGAGAGCGTCGCCAGCCCGAACGCGCGGGGCGTGGGCGCGTCGAGGCGCTGACCGACCACCTCGACCGTGCCGTCGCGCACGCCCTCGAGTACCGTCTCGATGCCGGCGACGTTGAGCCGGTCCTCGGTTATCTCGCGGTAGGTCTCCTCGATCACCGCGAACGAGTTCAGCCCCTCGGCGAACGAGAGCAGCATCTCGCTGGAGACCTGCTGCTGGGCGGCGGACTTCTCGTGGCCCTTGTAGCGCTTGAGAATCATCAGCGACCGGGTGGCGTTGATCCGGAAGTAGCGTTTCAGCAGGTCGGTGCCGTCGAGCGCCGCCCGGAGGTCGTCGCGGACCTCGTCGGGGTCGATCGACCCCAGCACGTCGACCAGGTCGACCTTGCGGTTGAGCGGGGTCGAGACGGTGAAGCCGTTGTCCGCCACCGCGACGGTGACGTTGGCGTTCGCCCGCCGGGCACAGCGGTAGGCGACCAGCCGCGAGAGGCCGTCGTTGAACTGGCGACCGTAGACGGTGTGGACGTGAAAGCGCCGGCGGTACTGCTCGCGGTCGAGCACCTCCTCGACCGCGATCCTGTCGGGCGTCGCGACCGACCGGGCGCCCGCGTACCGGACCTGGTGGTCGAACGCCCGCGCCAGCGCACGGACGGAGTTCTCGTCGAGGGGCCGCTCGCGCAGCCACTCGCGGGCGGCCGGGCGGCCCCCGGTCTCGAGTCGTTCGAGCAGGTCGGCCTGGAACGCGAGGATCTCCCGGCCGAGATCGTACGAGAGCGGCAGGCGCTCGGAGAAC
>CAZMLQ010000050.1:0-13968 GCA_964567195.1 uncultured Haloferacaceae archaeon
CGGGCGTGATCGAGCCCGGCCGGCCGGCCGACCTGCTCGTGCTCGACGGCGACTCAGACAACCTCGCCGGCACCGTCGACCCCGTCGAGGCCGTCGTCCGCCGGGCCGGGTCGAGCGACGTCCGCCGGCGGATCGTCGGTCGCCACGGTGACGACCACGAGCGCTAGAGCCCGCGGATCGTCTCGATCACGCCGGCCATCTCGAGGCCGAGCCAGCAGAGAAAGAGCGCGTACAGCGCCAACAGCGCGTAGGCCTCCCGGTCGGTCAGTTCGAGGTGGGTGCGGGTGAGGACGACGAACACGATCGTCGCGAACGCCAGAAAGCCCATCATCGGCACGGCGAGCAGGAAATCGACCGTCGCCGAGCCGGCCAGCACCACCCCGACCGGGATGGCGACCAGCAGGTTGAACGTGTTCGAACCGAGCACGTTCGTCAGGCTGGTGACGCTCTCGTCGGCCTTTGCCGCCCGGACGCTGACGAACGCGTCGGGGAGGCTGGTCGCCGCGGCGATCACCGTCAGCCCCCAGAAGAAGCTCGGAATCTCGAAGGCCGCCCCCAGCGCCAGCGCCGCCCGCACCAGCCCCTCGACGCCGACGGCGATCAGGCCGAGCGAGAGCGCGAGCCGGCCCCACTCGCGGCCGGGGTCCACGTCGGTCGCCGGCGGGAGGCCGTGGTCGCGGACGTCCTGGTACTGCAGGAAGACGTAGACGCCGTAGGTCCCGAGGGGCAACACCGCGAGCGTCGGGGTGAGAATCGCCGCCTCGGTCGTCCCGCCGGGGACGTAGGTCGCCCCGAGCGCGAAGGTGATGAAAAGCACCAGCACGCTGATGATGTAAAACTGGGCGTCACGGTGGACCACGTCGCGGGTGGCCTCCAGTTCCTCGCTGGCGAGCGCGGAGGCGGCGGGGATCACGAGCAGGTTGAAGATCGCGCTGCCGACGATGGCGCCGACGCCGAGCGGGAACTCGCCGTGGACGAGCGTCGAGAGCACGACGGAGCTGAACTCGGGAAAGCTCGAGCCGACCGCGACCACGACCGCGCCGTGGACGGCCACGGGCAGGCCGTAGAGCCGGCTGAGCCGCGACGCCGACAGCTCGAGCCGCTCGCTCCCCCACCAGACCAGCGCGGTCGCGACGGCGCCGACGACGAGCCAGCCACCGAGTCCACCCACCACCATCCACCCGTTCTGGGACCGGCCACCCCATAGCCGTGTCCGTTCGTGGGTGTCCGGATCGGACGACCTAAGCGCCGGGCGGTCGAACCGGCCCGCATGGACGAGGACGTGCGGTGTCTGTTCAGCGGTCGGGTAGAGCGACGAGACGGCGACTACGTCGTCGAGATCCCCACCTCCGAGGTCGAACTCGGGGCCCTCAAGGAGGGCGCGGTCTACCGGTTCGGGGCACGCTCGGCGGCCGGAGCGACCGACCCCGACGCGACCGACGGGTCGGCCGAGCGAGCGGGGGGGACCGACGCGGACGCCGACGCCGACGCCGACGCGGGAACCGGAGCCGGCGGCCGGACCGGCGGCGTCTCCGGGTCGGGCTCGCGCTCGCGCCGGCGCGGCCCCGACGAGCCCCCGGTCGAGACGGGCGAACTCCGCGAGGTCGAGATCGAGGACCTCGGCGAGCAGGGCGACGGGCTGGCCCGCGTCGGCCCCGGCTACGTCGTGTTCGTCCCCGACGCTGGCGTGGGCGAGCGGGTCCGGGTCCGGATCACCGACGTGCGCGACAACTTCGCCTTCGCCGAGATCGCCGAGCGTTGACCGGGCGGCGCAGGGCTGATGCCCGCCGAGAGCCAGGGACCGCCGTGAACCGACGTGCCCGTTCGGGCCGTCCAGCCGACCGTCCGCCCGCCGGAGGTGGCGGGTGAGCCGGACGCTCGCGGCCGCACTCGACGCGACCGCCCGCGAGCACGCCGACCGGCCGGCGCTCGTCGCCGGTGGGACGGCGATCGACCACGCCACCCTCGGCGACCGGATCGCCCGCGGGGCCGCGGCGCTCGCCGCCCGTGGCGTCGGGCCGGACGACGCCGTCGCCGTCCACCTCCCGACCACCCCCGCGTTCGCGGTGGCGACCCACGCCGCGATCCGGGCGGGCGGGGTCGCGGTCCCGCTCGACCCCCGCGCCGAGCCGCCCGAACTCGCCGCCGCCGTCGCGGCGTCGGGCGCGACCCTCGCCGTGACGACCGCGGATCTCGCCCCCGGGCTCGGGGAGGCGAGCGCCGACCCGGTGGTCGTCGATCCGGTGACCGCGGGGGGCGACGACGGCCCACTCGCCGGGGCGAAGCGGGCGCCGCTCCCGGAGCGCGCGCCCGACGACACCGCGGTCGAGGCCCTGACCTCGGGGACGACCGGCGCGCCCAAGCGGGTCCGGCTCAGCCACGAGAACCTGCGGAGCAACGCCGCGGCGATGGTCGAGCGGCTGGGGCTCTCGCCCACCGACCGCGTGCTCGGGGTGTTGCCACTCTCACACAGCTTCGGGCTGACGGTCGCGCTCCACGCGACCCTGCTCGCCGGGGCGAGTCTCCACACGCGCCCGCGGTGGGAGCCCGCGGAGGCGGCCGCGCTGATCGAGCGCGAGACGCTCACCGTCGCCCACGGGGTGCCGACGATCTATCACGATCTCGCCGGGCTCGACGGCGAGTACGACCTCTCGACGCTGCGGTTCTGTGTCAGCGGCGGCGCGGCCCTCCCCCTCGCGCTGGCGCGCCGGTTCGAGGCCCGTTACGACACCCGGCTAATCGAGGGCTACGGGCTGACCGAGGCGGCACCGGTCGTCGCCTGCACCGACCCCGCGGGCGAGCGCCGCCTCGGGAGCGTCGGCACGCCGCTCCGGGACGTGACCGTCCGGATCGTCGACGGCGCGTTCGCGGATCTCGCGCCGGTCCGACACGACGACGGCGAGCCGACGCGGGACGAGATCGAGGCGGCCACGGGGGAGCTGGTGGTGGCCGGGCCGAACGTGATGGCCGGCTACGACGATCCCGCGGCGACGGCGGCGGCGATCACCGAGGCCGACGGCCGGCGCTGGCTCCACACCGGCGACGCCGGCTACCGCGACGCCGACGGCTACCTCGTCGTGCGCGACCGGCTCGCGGACGTGATCGACACCGGCGGGCGGAGTGTCCACCCGAGCGCGGTCGAGACGGCGGTGACCGACCACCCGGCCGTGGCCGACTGCGCGGTTCTCGGCCGGCCGGACGAGCGCCTCGGCGAGGTGGTCGTCGCCGTCGTCGTCCCGGTCGCCGACGGGTCGGCACCGGACGCGGCCGTGCTCGACGCGTTCCTCGACGGCCGACTCGCCGCCCACCGCCGCCCGACCGAGGTCCGGGTCGCCGACACCCTCCCGCGAACGGCGAGTGGCACCGTCCGGCGGGACGAGCTGGCGGACCGGTTCGACGGGCTCGCGCCGGCGGGAGAGTGATGCCCGTCCGGTCCCGAGTGTCGGTATGCGCTGGGAGCGACGGCGCGACCTGGAGGGTGGCAAGGAGCTCGGCGTCTGGCTGCTGGTCGACGGCGACCGGGTCGAGCGGGAGCTGTACGTCGAGAGCCACGAGTACCGCGGCGGGGCGTTCGATGTCTACACCGCGACGCCCGGGGGCGAGTGGACCCACGAGGGCGAGCACGAGGACGTGACGGCGGCGTTCGCGGCGGCGCGCGAGCTGATCGCCGCCTCGGGACACGAGACCGGGCCGACGGGCTGAGCGGCCGCGACGCGAGCGCCCCGAGGTTCAAGTGCGATCCCGGGACCAGCGGGCCCGTGCCGGACCGACTGCGGGCCGTGGTCGACGGGATCGAAGCGCTCGGGCGCGACCGGCGGGCCATCGAGGGGCTGCCCATCAGGCTGGTGATCGCGCTGGTCGTCGGGGTAGCGAGCCTGAGCGTGATGCTGAACATGCTCTCGGGCGTCCAGGGGCTGACGACGACGGAGCTCGACGCCCGGCCGTCGCCGGAGGTGACCGCCCCCGGCGGGACCGACCTCGAGGTGACCGTCGTCGGGAGCGACGGCGGCGGCGTGGCCGGCGCGACGGTGGTGGTGAAGGCGGGCACGGCCGACCTCGACGGCGTGGCGACTGCGACGACCGGCGAGGACGGGACGGCGACGCTCAGGGTCGATCCCTCGCTGCGGCCGAACCAGGCCGAGGGGACGCTCGTCGTCGACGTGAAGCCGCCGGCGGGCGGGGGCTACCGGGACCGGCGAGCGAACACCAGGGTGTTGGTCGTCCGGGGTGGCTGACCGGCCCCACACCTATACCCGTCCGCCGGGCCTCGCGGGCGCATGGTCGAGGAGAGCATGCGCGCCGTCGAGGTGCCCGCGCCGGGCGAGCCGTTCGAACACGTCGAGCGACCGGTCCCGGAGCCCGCCCCCGACGAGGTCCGGATCGCGGTCGAGGCGTGTGGTATCTGTCACAGCGACGCCTACGTGAAGGAGGGCACCTACCCGGGAATCGAGTACCCGCGGGTGCCGGGCCACGAGATCGCGGGCCGTATCGACGCCGTCGGCCCGGCCGTCGAGGCGTGGACGCCGGGCGACCGGGTGGGCGCGGGCTGGCACGGCGGCCACTGTTTCACGTGCGAGCCCTGTCGGCGGGGTGACTTCCAGGGCTGTGAGAGCGCCGCGATCACGGGGCTGACCTTCGACGGCGGCTACGCCGAGTACGCGACCGTCCCGGCCGAGGCGCTGGCCCGAATCCCGGCCGATCTGGACGACGCCGAGGCGGCACCGCTGCTCTGTGCCGGGATCACGACGTTCAACGCGCTTCGCAACGCCGGCGCGCGGCCGGGCGATCTCGTCGCCGTCCAGGGGATCGGCGGGCTCGGCCACCTCGGGATCCAGTACGCCCACGCCGCGGGCTACGAGACGGTGGCGGTCTCGCGCTCGCCCGGGAAGCGCGAGCTCGCGGCCGAGCTCGGCGCCGACGGCTTCGTCGACGCGAGCGAGACCGACCCGGCGGCGGCGCTGACCGAGCGTGGCGGCGCCCGGCTGATCCTCGCGACCGCCCCCTCGGCGGCCGCCGTCGAGGCCGTCGCCGGCGGGCTGGGCCGGGACGGCGAGCTCGTCGCCGTCGGCGTACCGGGCGAGGACGTCGCGGTCGACGTCCAGGGGCTGGTCGGCAAGCGCGCGTCGGTCGCGGGCTGGGCGTCCGGCCACGGCCGCGACTCGCAGGACACCCTCGAGTTCAGCGCGCTCCGGGGGATCATCCCCCGGATCGAGCGGTTCGACCTCGCGGACGCGGCGGCGGCCTACGACCGGATGCTGGCCAACGAGGCCCGCTTTCGGGTCGTCCTCGAGCCCTGAGTCGGCGGCAGAGGGCTCAGCGGCCGTTGCCGCGGCCGTGGTCGTGGCCGTGCCGCCGGCGCCGTCCGTCGAGGCGCTCGTCCCAGTCGACCCACTCGTACTCCCAGCCCGCCCCGGCGAAGTGGCCCTGGTCCGCGAACTCGCGATCCTCGCGGTCGGTCCGGTTGCGCGCCAGGCCGCCGGCCTGTTCGCCGTCGACCAGCAGCGGATCGAAAGCGACGGGGCCGAACTCGGCGAGGGCGCGGTAGCCCGCCGGGCGGTCGGCGGGGGCGACGGCGGTGAGGGTCTGTGCCGGCCCCCCGAGTGGCATCACCAGCCGGCCGTCGGGCACGAGCTGGTCGAGTAGCCGTCGGGGTGGCCGGACCGCCGCGGCCTCGACGAGGACACGGTCGAAGGGGGCGTACTCGGGGAGGCCGTCGGCGCCGTCCCGCCGGTCGACGAGCACGGCGTCGTAGCCCGCGCGCCCGAGGTTGGCGCGGGCGTCGAGCACCACCGACCGGACGATGTCGACGGCGTGGACGTGGCGGGCGCCGACGAGTTCGGCGAGCGCGGCCGCGGTGTAGCCGACGCCGGCGCCGACGACCAGCACCTCGTCGCCCGGCCGGGGGGCAAGCGCGTCGAGCAGCCGGGCGACCGTCTGGGGCGAGAGCACGCGGGTGCCCTCGTGGACGGTCTCGCGGTTGTCGTAGGGTCGGTCGTCGACGAACTCGTGGCGGGGGATCGTCCGCATCGCGTCGACGACCCGCTCGTCGAGGCCGTCGAGAGCGTGTTCCAGCCCGTCGACCATGTCCTCGCGCAGGGTCGCCGGCTCCATGCGCCCGCGTCCGGGCCCGCGAGTAATAAAGCCGCGCTCGTCCGCCGCCGGATCGACGCCCTACTCGCGTCGCATCTCGACGAACCGGACGCCGCCGAGATCGGTCCGCTCGACGCCGCCGTCGGCCCGACGGACCAGGCGGACGAGCCGCTGGCGGCCGCCGCGACCGACCGGCGCGACCACCCGGCCGCCGGGACGGACCTGCTCGATCACGGGGTCGGGGACGGTCGCCGGGGCACAGGTGAGGTAGGCCGCGTCGAAGGGGGCGGCGGCCGGCCAGCCCTCGGCGCCGTCGCCGACCCGGACGGCCACGTCGTGGCCGAGGCGGTCGAGACGGTCGCGGGCCGCGGCCGCGAGGTCGGGGTCGAGTTCGACGCTGTGGACCCGCTCGCCCGTCGCCGCGGCGGTGACGGCCGCGTGGTAGCCACAGCCGGTTCCGATCTCGAGCAGGCGGTCGCCGCGGCCGGACCGGAGCGCGTCGGTCATCGCCGCCACCACGTGCGGGGCGCTGATCGTCTGACCGCCGCCGATGGGGAGCGGGCGGTCCTCGTATGCCGCCGCCCGGTGGCTCTCGGGGACGAACTCGTGGCGACGGACGCGCCCGAGCGCGGCGACGGTCGCCGGCCGTGCCGCGTGGCCGCGCTCGACGAGGCGATCGACCAGGGCCGCGCGGGCGGCGGCGGGGTCCACGGGCCGACTACCAGGCCGACCAGGCCGTGGTGGTCGTGTCCCGGCCGTACAGGCGCTTGACGTCCTTGGCGAAGACCGTGTCGCCGTCGTGATCGAGGCGGTCGAACCGGTAGCCCGCGCCCTCGTACACCTGGATCCCCTCGATCTCGAACGTCTCGTCGCCGGCCGAGGCCGTCTCGCCCACGACGAACTCCCGGTCGCCCGGCACGCGGAGCCGGAGGCTCCGGCTCCGGTCGGTCGCGCCCTCGCCCTCGGGGGGGTGGACCGTCACGTCCACGGCGACGTTGTCCACCACGCGGGTCCACAGCGTCGCGACGGCGTCGGCGGGCGCCGACTCGACCCGGTCGCCGTCCGGCCGCTCCACCGCCGTCACCCGCACCTGGTGGAGCGCGGCGGGGGTGTCGACGACGAACTCGTCGCCCGTCGCCACCGGCTCGTCGGGGGGCAACGTCGTCGTCGTCGGCGTCGACTCGCCCTCCTGGGAGACGACCACGTCGACCGTCACCGGGTCGGGCGAGTCGAGCGTCGTCTTGTGGGTGTGGCCACAGTCCCCACAGCGCACCGTCGCGGCGCCGCCGGGGCTGAGCACCTCGTGGACCGCCTCGGCGCCACAGGCCGGACACCGGACCGCGACGCGCGCGCCCTGCTCGCTCATGGGCCGCGGTACTCGACTCGCGGACATAAGCGGTCGGGTCGGCGGCCGCCGGAGTGGGGCACCCGCCATAGTTATAAGTCGATGGCTTCGATGACGAAGTGACGGAGCGAACGCGCCGCGTGACGACCCGCTCCGCCCCGCAGATGGTCCGCCACGTCGCCCTCGACGCCGCGTCGTCCGCCCTCCCGCTCGGCGATCTCGACGGACGGACGGTCGAGTACGTCCGGCTCCCGGACGGCGAGTCGCGGGTGGCGTACTGCTGGCTGTCGGGCGAGGAGGCGGTCGCGGCGGCCGAGCGCGATCCGGGGGTCGAGCGCGCCAACGTCGTCGACCGGTTCGAGGACCGCGTGCTCCTCAGGCTCCGGTGGGCCGAGAGCGCGGTCCTCCCGCGGGCCGCGGCGGCGGTCGGCGGCCGGCTGGTCGGCGCCGAGCGGCGGGCGGCCGGCTGGCGCCTCCGGGGCCGGTTTCCCGACGCCGACGCGCTGGCGGCGTTCGAGCGCCGCTGTCGGGCGGCCGGGGTCGAGACGGCCCGCGCGGGCGTGACCGCCGAGAGGCCCGACGGGCTGGCGACGCTCCCGCCGGCCGAGCGGGCGGTCGTCGAGGCGGCGTTCGAGGCGGGCTACTTCGCGGTGCCACGGGAGACGACCATCGCCGAACTCGCCGACTCGCTCGGGCTCTCGCGACGGACCGTCTCCGAGCGACTGCGCCGCGGGCTCGGTCGGTTCGTCGCCGCGACGCTGGCCGAGGACGGGGCCGAGGAGTCGGACTAAACTAGTCGTCGGGGCGCTCCAGCGTGGCGTCGAGGACGGTCGACAGCCCGCGGCGGATACGCTGTGAGACGGCGGTGTCCGAGACGCCGAGCTCCTCGGAGAGCTCCATCAGGTTCACTCCCCGGGGGACGTCGAAGTAGCCCCGGTCGAGCGCGAGCGCGAGCGTCCGGCGCTGGATCGGCGTGAGCCCGCCGGCGGGACTCTCGTGGGCCGCGTCGGCGGTGTAGACGCCGTCGAGGTCGGTCCCGTCGAGGCGTTCGGCCAGCGCGTGATAGAGCCGCGAGAGTCGGGGTCGGTCCTCGCTCCCGAGCGACAGCCGCCAGCCCGCCTCGACCGACCGGACCTCGAGCACGGTCACGTCGGCACCGGCCAGGACGCCGAGCAGCGGGTCGGCGTCGGCCGGACAGTCGACCCGGACGAGCGCCAGCCCGTCGGTCCGGTCGACCGCCACCGCCTCGTCGACGCGGTCCGTCTCGGCCAGGGCGGCCACCACCGCCTCCGCATCGTGCGCGCCGGTCCAGAGGTAGGCGATCGTCCCGTCGCCCGCCGGAATCACCCGTTCGATGCCGACACCGACCCCGTCGCCGGCGGCGTCTACCGCCGCTCTGCCGACGTCGAACGCCTCCGGCGGGAGCAGAACGCGGGCGACTGCCTGCATCTGTGCGACGGACTGACAGAACGTCGCCGTCTACTTAAAACTCTTCGAGATCGGAGCGGGGCGGCCCGCTCAGGCGCCGGGCAGCGCGATCGGCTCGCCGTCGGCGTGGACGGTCGGATCCCGCACCACGCCGTCGGTGTGGATCGGCGCCTCGACGTCGCCGCCGATGCTCGCGTCGTCGCCGACGGCGACGTGGACGGTGCCCGCGGCCTTCTCGTCGAGCAGGACCGAGCCGACGAGGTCGGTCACGCCGACGTTCGCACCGATCCCCAGCTCGGCGACGTTGTAGGCCGCGTCGCCGGCCGTCTCGGCGGCCGTCGCGAGCGCCTCGCGCACGGCGGGGTCGGACACCTCGGTGACGAGACCGTCTGTCACCTCGATCCGGATCGGCTCCGGGACCAGCCCGTGGGGCCCCATCGTTCCGTCGACGACCACCACCCCGTCGGCCGAGACGGGGCTGACGAACGTCTCGCCGGCCGGCAGGTTCGAGAACGCTCCCGGCTCGCGCACCAGCCCGGTGTCGAGCTGCCACGGGCGGTCGCCGGGCTCGACGGTCAGATCGGTCCCCGCGGGGGCGGTGATCCGAATCTCGGTGGCCCCCCGGACCGCCTCGTGGATCCGCTCGCAGGCCGCCGCGACGGCGTCGTAGTCGGCGTCGAGCCCGGCGGTCAGCACGGTCTCGGTGATCCCGGGCATCGTCGCCCCGCGGGCGCCGGCCTCGGTCGCCCGACCCCGCGCCCGGGTGTGGCTCAGACTGTGGGTCGTCGGGGCGAGGTAGGCGTCGGCCGCCGCCATCGCCGCCGCCACGGGCTCGGGGGGCTCCTCGCCGTGCTGGTCGCCCGGCGGGTACCGGACGACCGTCGCCGCCTCGGTCCGCTCGGCCGCGACCGCGTAGAGGGCCTCGCCGATCCGTCGTCGCTCGTCGTCGGTCACGACGACCACGCGCTCGCCGGCCGCGACGGCGAGACAGTCGTCGATCGCCGTCTCGGCGGCCGCGCGCAGCGCCGCGTCGGACTCGTCTGTCATGCCCGTCGGTCCGGGCCGTGGCCACCTATCTCTTGGTGCCGACGAAGAACTCGGAGTGGAGTTAATTTCTCCCCGTCGGCCCCGAAACGACTATGCCCGGCGCCGTGTCACGTCCGACACGATGATCCAGGTGGGCGTCAACGGCTACGGCACCATCGGCAAACGGGTGGCCGACGCGGTCACGGCCCAGCCGGACATGGAGCTGGTGGGGGTGGCCAAGACCCGACCCAACTACGAGGCCGAGGCGGCCGTCCGCAAGGGCTACCCGCTGTACGCCGCGCTCCCCGAGCGACAGGACCGCTTCCACGAGGCCGGGGTCGACCTGGCCGGCGAGGTCGACGACCTCGTGATGGCGAGCGACGTGGTCGTCGACGCCACGCCCTCGGGCGTGGGGGCCGAGAACAGCGCGCTCTACGACCGCTACGACACCGCGGCGGTCTTCCAGGGCGGCGAGAACGCCGACGTGGCCGATCTTAGCTTCGTCGCCCGCGCCAACTACGAGCGCGCCCGCGGGGCCGACTCTCTCCGGGTCGTCTCGTGCAACACGACCGGTATCTCCCGGGTGATCGCCCCGCTGCGCGAGGAGTACGGCGTCGAGAAGAGCCGCGTCACGCTCGTCCGCCGCGGCGGCGACCCCGGCCAGACCGAGCGCGGCCCGATCAACGACATCCTCCCCGACCCGATCCACGTCCCCTCCCACCACGGCCCGGACGTGACCACGATCTTTCCCGACCTCGACATCGACACCCTCGGGGTGAAGGTGCCGGCGACGCTGATGCACCTGCACGCGTTCAACGTCACCCTCGGGTCGTCGCCGTCGGCCGAGACGGTCCGGGAGCTGCTCTCGGCCGAACCCCGCCTCTTTCTGGTACCCGAGGCGAGCGGCATCGACGGGACGGGCAAGCTGAAGGAGTTCGCGATGGACACCGGCCGCCCGCGGGGCGACCTCTGGGAGAACTGCGTCTGGCGGGAGTCGGTCTCGGTCGAGGGCCGCGATCTCTATCTCTTCCAGTCCATCCACCAGGAGTCCGACGTGGTGCCCGAGAACGTCGACGCCGTGCGCGCGCTCGCCGGCGACGCCGACCGCGCCGAGAGCATGGCCACCACCGACGAGACCCTCGGTGTCGGCCTCGAGAGCCTCTTCGAGGGGCCTCGCCAGCGCGTCGTTCCCCGGTAGGGGCGGCCGGGTCGGCCGTCCCCGTCTACGCCGACGGGCCGTCGGCGGCCGCCGCCTCGAGCGCCTCGACCGCCGGCAGGGCCTCGCCGGTCAGCGCCCGGAGGTAGGCCCCGCCCGCGATGGTGACGTGCGAGAACGCGGTCTCGTCGAGGCCGTACAGATCGACCGCGCGGGAGGTGTCGCCGCCCCCGATCACCGAGAAGGCGTCGGCGTCGGCGACCGCCTCGAGCAGTCCGACGGTGCCGACGCTGAAACGCTCGTCCTCGAACACCCCCAGCGCGCCCTTCACGAAGACGGCCGCCGACGCCCGGACCGTCGGCGAGAACGTCATCAGGGTCTCGGTGCCCACGTCCCGGTAGGAGCGCCCGCCCGCGGCCGCCTCGACCGCCACCTCCGCCCGCTCGCCCGCGTCGTCGGCGTAGGCCAGATCGGTCGGCAGGCGGATCGCGTCGCCGTGGCGCGCCAGCAGGTCGCGCAGGCGGGCGCCGTCGTCCGTGGCGGCCCAGCCCTCGGCCAGCAGGTCGTCGTCTGTCGCCCGGCCGACATCGGCGCCGCGCGCGCGCAGGAACAGCTGTCCGGGCAACCCCCCGACGAGGAAGCTGTCGACCCGGTCGGCCACGGCGTCGATCACCCGGGCCACGTCGGCCGGCTTCGTCCCTCCGAGCACCATCGTCACGTCGCCGTCGAACTCCCGGTCGGCGATGGCGGTGGTGGCCTCGTACTCGCGCTCCATCACCCGGCCGGCGTAGGCCGGCAGCCGGCGGGGAAAGCCCACCAGCGAGGCGTGCGAGCGGTGGGCGGCCGAGAAGGCGTCGTCGACGTAGGCGTCGAACTCGGGGGCCAGCCGCTCGACCAGCGTCGACCCGGCGTGCTCGGCCGGCGGGCGCTCGGGCAGTTCGTCGTCGGTCATCCGGACGTTCTCCAGCAGACAGACCTCGCCGGCGTCCAGCCCGCGGATCGCCGCGAGCGCCGCCTCGCCGTGGGTGTCGGGGACGTACTCGACGGGCCGGCCGAGATGCTCGGCCAGCAACGCGGCGTGGTCGGCGAGGGTCACGAACGTCTCCCGCCCCGGTCGGCCCTGGTGGGCCAGCACCGCGACCCGGTGGTCGGCCGCGACGAGTTCGGCGAGCGTCTCGGCGTGGCGGGCGAACCGACGGTTGTCCCGGACGGTCCCGTCCTCGACGGGGGAGTTGAGGTCGAGCCGGACCAGCAGCCGACGCCCGGGGGGCAGGTCGTCGAGCGTGCGCATACGCGCCCCCTCGCGGCCTCGGTACTTATCGCGGTCGGAACGCGGGCGGGCGGAAGATCCGCCGCCGTCAGAAGCCTTTTAGCCCGATCCGATCTACGAACAGGTGGAATGAGAGACGACCGCGACGACCCGTTCGGGGACATCTTCGACGAGATCGAACGGATGATGGGCCGGATGGCCGACGACAGCGGCTTCGCGACCGAGACCCACGTCGACGTCCACGACGAGGGCGACCGGCTCCGGCTCGTCGCGGATCTGCCCGGCGTGTCGAAGGAGGGGATCGAGCTCCAGTGTGACGGCGAGACGCTCACCATCGGCGCCGTCGGCGAGCGTCGCGAGTACGACGAGCGGGTCAGGCTGCCCGCCCGCGTCGACGAGCACTCCGCCGACGCGACGTTCAACAACGGCGTCCTCCAGGTCACCTTCGAGAAGGTGAGCGACGCCGCCGACATCGACCTCGACTAGTCGGCGGTCCGACGCACCAGCGCCGCCAGATCGTCGTAGAAGCCGGGCTCGTACTTCGTCGCCGCGTCCACCGTCGGCCGGGCGTTCGTCTCGTTGACCACCGCCCGCCCGTCGCTCACCAGGAGGTCGACCCCGATCAGCGCCGCGTCGAGCGCGTCGGCCGCCGCCTCCGCCAGCCGCCGGAGCCCGGGGTCGAGATCGACGCCCGTCGCGGTCGCGCCGCGGTGGACGTTGTGCTTCCAGCGCCCGGCCGACAGCGCCGTCTCGGGCAGGCGGCGCTCGACCGCGCCGGCGTAGGCGCCGTCGAGCACCATCGCCCGGTAGTCCCGGGCGTCGGGGAGGAACTCCTGGACGAGAAACGAGCGGTCGCCGGTCGCGCGGTAGTCGTGGACCAGCCCCAGGTAGTCGGTCAGGCCGAGGAAGGAGTCGGGATCATCGGCCCGCGCGACCCCGACGCCGCGGGTGGTTGAGTTGGGCTTGACCACGACCGGCCAGTCCAGCCCCTCGACGGCCCCCAGCAGCACCGCCTCGTCGACGGGGTTCGACACCAGCCTGGTCTCGGGGATCGGCAGGTCCGCCCGGGCCAGACGGGCGTAGGTCTCGGCCTTGTTGCGCGAGCGGAGCACGGTTTCGCGGTCGTTCACCCACGACAGGTCGTGGCGCGCGGTGACCGCACCCCCCTCCATCAGCCGGGGCGGGTGGACGAGCCCGACGTCGAATGCGCCGTCCGCGGGATCGAGGCGGTGGACCCGCTCGGCGGTCGGGAGCGCCTCGACCGCGATCCCGCGCTCGGCCAGGGGCTCGCGGATCCGTTCGAAGGTCTCGGCCTGTGTCGCGACCGCGAGCCGGAGCATACCCCCTCCGGGGGCGGCCGGGAGAAAAGCCCTGCGCGACCCGTGGCTACGCGACCAGCAGCTCCTCGCCGCGCTCGACGACGATCCGGCAGGGCGGCGAGATCTTGTTGTACGCCCGACGGAAGGCGTCTTTCACGACCGGGGCGTCGCCGGGCTCGCAGTAGGCGGTGAAGACGGTGTCGTTCCGGGGGACCCGGGCGGCCGTCCCGACGGGCTTGCCGAAGGACTGGCGCATGCCGTCGGAGACGCGGTCCGCGCCCGCGCCGGTCGCCTGCTTGTTCTCCCGGATGACCTGGTGGGGGAACTTCCGGAG
>CAZMLQ010000051.1:0-5357 GCA_964567195.1 uncultured Haloferacaceae archaeon
CCGCCTCCCTGCTCACCAACGAGAAGGTGACCCAGAGCGAGGTCAGCGAGGTGGCCAACATCTCCGAGGTGACGATCCGCAACCGCTATCACGAGCTGCTCGAGGCCGAGGAGCAGGTCAAGCTCCCCTGAGCCCCGCGTCCGGCCCCGGACCGTAAGCTTACACCCCCACGGCGTCCTCCGGCGGCGTGTGGAGACCACCCGTCACTTCACCGCGACCCTCTACGTCGTCGCCGACGGCGCGACCGCGCTACACGACCACGAGCGTCTCGGCCGGCTGGTCCCGCCCGGCGGCCACGTCGATCGCGACGAGCTCCCCCACGAGGCCGCGTTGCGCGAGGCCCGCGAGGAGACCGGGCTCGATCCGACCCTGCTGGGCCCCGATGACCGCGACACCGTCGCGGGGCCCGCGGGGCGCGAGCTCCCCCGGCCGCGCCGGCAGATGCTCTACGACGTCGACATCCTCGACGGCCGCGTGGCCCACCAGCACGTCGATCACGTCTACTTCGCGAGCGCCCAGCGCCGGCCGTTCGAGCCCGCCCCGGGCGAGGCGCCCGCCGACGCCTGGACCTGGTACGACGCCGACGCGCTCCGGGACGGGGCGGTCGACGCCGACGTCCGCCGGCTGGGGCTGGCGGCGCTGGCCGCCGCCGACTAGAGCGACCGGATCCAGCGCCCCACGTGGTCGTCTGTGCGGCGTTTGAAGCCGGCCTGCCGGGCGAGGCGGTCGAGCTCCCGGGCGACGTACGAGCCGTACTGGGCCGCCTTCTTGGCCGTCCCGGCGAGGTCGCCGATCCGGTCGCGCGCCACCCGCCGGAGCGCGACCTTCCGGGTCGCGTCCGGCCCGCGGCCCTCGACCAGTAGCTCTGCGGGGAGCGCGAGCGCCGCCCGGACCACCCGGTCGTGGAGCAGCGGACAGACCGGCTCGATCCCCGCGGCCCGACAGACGAGGCTATCGCGCGCCAGCCCGTCGGGCAGACTCCGGAGAGTCTCGTCGCGGGCGCCCCGGACGGTGTCGGCGCTCACCCGGTCGTCGAGGCGGGCCACCTTGGCGTAGCCGCCGAACAGCTCGTCGGCGCCCTGCCCGAGCGCGAGGCTCGCGTGGCCGTCGGCGGCGGCGGCCTCGGCGACGAGCGAGAGCGTCGCGCCGATCCCGACGTCCATCGGGTTCGTCCGCCCGGTCGCCGCGACGACCGCCCGGACCGCCGCGCGCAGGTCGTCGTGGTCGAGCGTCCGCACCCGCAGGTCGCGCCCGAGCGCCTCGGCCGCCCGCCGGGCCGCCGCCACGTCGTGGGCGCCCTCGAAGCCGACGACGTAGGCCGGAGCGTCGGGCGCGCCCGTCGCGACGAGCGCGGAGTCGACCCCGCCCGAGAGCGCGACCGCGTCGGCCGTGGCGGGCCCGCCGTCGAGGGTCCGGTCGACGGCGATCCGGAGACGGTCGAGCGCCGGACCGGGGTCGGCGGCCGGGACGTCGGGGAGCGTCCAGCGCCGTCGGACGGGCCCGCCGTCGACCGGCCGGACCGCGCCCGGGGCCAGGGGCTCGGGGTCGGTCAGGCGGTCGGGCTCGTGGGCCCAGTCGGCGCCGTCGAGAAACAGGGGTTCGCGTCCGAGCGCGTCCCGGACGAGACGGTCGTCGACGCGGCCGGCGAAGCCGGCGGTCCCGGGGAGGGGGTCGCCGTCGGCGAGCGCTGCCCGGATGGTCGCCGCCGTCGCGTCCCGGCCCCGGAGGCGCGCGGTCACAGGAACTCGCCGATCCGGCGGAGCGCACGGCGCTTGGCGCCGCCGGCGGCCTGGCGGACCGAGAGACGCCAGGGCGTCCGGCGTCCGGTCACCCGGGTCCGGCCCTCACGGACGGCCTCGAGGATCGCCGACACGCTCGCCTCGTCGGCGTCGACCTCGGTGACGGCCCGGCCGACCATCTCGGCGACGTGGGCGTCGCTCCCGGCGGTCATCGGCAGGTCGCGCCCGACGGCGAACCGGCGGGCCCGGCGGTTGGCGATGCCGGTCAGCAGCCGGGAGTTGAACACCTCGATCGCGTCGGCGGTCGCGAGCGTCTCGCGGGAGATCCGGCTGGCGACGCCGTGGCGCGACCGCTGGAACGGGTGGGGGACCACGGCGACGCCACCGAGGTCGTGGATTCGGTCGAGGGTCTCCTCGAACGACAGCGCGGGAGGCACCGCCTCCTCGATCCCGAGCGCGAGGACGTGGCCGGCGCCGCTCGAGACCTCCATCCCCGGGATGGCGACGAGCCCGTGGTCGGCCGCCCGCTCGACCGCGTCGAGGCTGGCCTCGATGGCGTCGTGGTCGGTGACCGCGAGCGCGTCGAGACCGACCGTCGCGGCCCGTGCGAGCAGCCGGTCGACCGGATCCCGGCCGTCGTGGGACAGCGCGGAGTGTGCGTGGAGCTCGACCGACAGCACGGACGGGGATCGACCGGGCGAGGCAAAAAGCGATCCGGTCCGGGTCGGCGCGGCGCGCCGTGGCGTGGCTACGCCCGCCGTCCGACCACGTCCGGTCCGACGACCGCGAGCACGGCCAGTACGGCGACGATCGCGCCGACCCCGTAGGCGACGAGCATCACCGGACCGGGGCCCTCGCCGAGCGTTCCGGCCGCCCGGAGGACGTCCGGCGCGATCACCGCCGCCCCGACCGCCGCCAGTACGAGCCCGAGCAGTCCCCAGAGGCGCGCCTCGTCCATATCGGGGCGGTAGCCGGTCGGGCCGATATAGAACTACCGGATCCCGACCGCCCGCCGACCGGGGGGATGACAAGCGATATACCGCCCGCCCGGCTTGATCGGTCCGAATGTCGCTGGCCGACGCCGACCGCGAGCGGGTGGTCGCCGAACTCGGGCGCGAGCCCACCCGGACCGAGGCGGCGCTGTTCGAGAACCTCTGGAGCGAGCACTGCGCCTACCGCTCCTCGCGCGCGCTGCTCTCGGCGTTCGACGCCGAGAGCGAGGCGGTCGTCGTCGGTCCGGGCGACGACGCCGCCGTCGTCGCGCTCGACGACGACACCTACGCAACCGTCGGGATCGAGAGCCACAACCACCCATCGTTCGTCGACCCCTACGACGGCGCGGCGACGGGTGTGGGCGGCATCGTCCGCGACACCCTCTCGATGGGCGCCTACCCCGTCGCGCTCGCCGACGCGCTCTACTTCGGCCCCCTCGACCGCGAGCGCCCCCGCTACCTGCTCGAGGGTGTCGTCGAGGGGATCGCCGACTACGGCAACGCGATCGGCGTGCCGACCGTCGCCGGCGGCGTCGCCTTCCACCCCGGCTACGAGGGCAACCCGCTGGTCAACGTCGCCTGCGTCGGCCTGACCGGTCCCGACCGGCTGGTCACCGCCGAGGCGACCCGGCCGGGCAACCGGCTGGTGATCGTCGGCAACGCCACCGGCCGCGACGGTCTCGGCGGGGCCTCCTTCGCCAGCGAGGATCTGGACGACGACGCCGCCACCGAGGACCGCCCCGCGGTCCAGGTCGGCGACCCCTACGCCGAGAAGCGCCTGATCGAGGCCAACGAGGCGCTGCTCGAGGACGACCTGGTCCGGGCGGCCCGCGATCTCGGCGCCGCCGGGCTGGGCGGGGCGACCTGCGAACTCGTCGCCAAGGGCGGGTTCGGCGCGCGCCTCGACCTCGAGTGGCTCCACCAGCGCGAGCCCGGTATGAACGCGACCGAACTCCTGCTCGCCGAGTCCCAGGAGCGGATGTGTTACGAGGTCCACCCCGACGACGTCGCGGCGGTCCGGGCGGTCGCCGAGCGGTTCGACCTCGGCCACTCCGTCGTGGGCGAGGTGACCGACGGGCGCTACGTCTGTCGGTTCGAGGGCGAGACAGTCGTCGACGCCCCCGCCGAGTTCCTCGCCGACGGCGCGCCGCTGGCCGACCTCGACCGGGCCGAGCCGCCAACCTCCGAGCGCGACCTGCCCGACCCGGACCTCGACGCGGCCGTCGAGGCCGTCCTCGGCGACCCGGAGGCCGCGAGCAAGGCGTGGATCTATCGCCAGTACGACCACGAGGTGGGGCTGCGGACCGCCGTCAGACCCGGCGTCGCCGACGCGGCCGTGCTCGAGATCCACGAGGCCGAGGCCGACCTCGCGCTGACGGCCGGCGCGGTCCCCGGCTGGACCGCGATCGCACCCTACGAGGGGAGTCGGGCCGTGGCGGTCGAGAACGCGATCGATCTCGCGACGGTCGGGGCGACGCCGCTCGCGGTCGTGGACTGTCTCAACGGCGCCAACCCGGAGACGCCGGCGGTCTACGGCGCCTTCGCCGCCGCCGTCGACGGCCTCGCCGACGCCTGCCGGGCGCTGGCGGCGCCCGTCGTCGGTGGTAACGTCTCGCTGTACAACGACTCCGCCTCCGGGCCGATCCCGCCGACCCCGACCGTGGCGATGCTGGGCCGGACGCCCGTCCCCGACGCCCCCGGGCTCGGCGCGACGGGCGAGGGCGACCTCCTGCTCGTCGGCGAGCCCCGCGGACGGCTCGGCGGCTCGACCTACCTCGCGACGGCGGGGGGAAGCGACCGGTTCCCCGCACCGCCCGCCGAGCCACTGCCCGCCGTCGACGCCCTCGCGGCGGTCGCCCGGCGCGAGGAGACCCGCGCCGTCCACGGCGTGGGTCGGGGCGGGCTGGCGGTCGCGCTGGCGGAGATGGTCACCGCCGAGGCGGGCGTCGAGGCGGCGGTCGGTGACGCGGTCGCGCTGTTCGAGGAGACGGCCGGCCGGGCGGTGGTCGAGACGACCGCGCCCGACGCGGTCCGGGCGGCGTTCGACGGCGTCGCGCCCGTGCGCGACCTCGGACGCGCGACCGGGAGCGGTCGGCTCGACCTCTCGGTCGGCGAGCGCGACCTGCGCTACGACCACGCGGCGATCCGCGACCTCCGGGACGCGCTGGCGCGCGAACTCGACTGATCGCGCCCTCAGGCGAGCGCGAGCGCGATCCCGAACGTCAGCAGGAGGCCGACGACGAGGACGGCGAGGCCCCGTCCCACCGCGGCGGTCGTGAACTCCTCCATCGGCGACGTGACCCGCCCCTCGCTCTCGCGTGGGTCGGCGGCGTGGTCGGCCATGCGCCCGGCTCTCGCGTCCGCGCAGAAAAACCGCCCGGTCCGCTCCCGAACCCTTTTCGCGTCCGGCGTTCGATCGGTCGGCGTGAACACGCACGCCCAGTTCGGCGCGGTCCCCGGGGTCCGACCGGCATGACGCTGACCAAGCGGGTGATCCCGTGTATCGACGTCGACGTCGACGAGACGGGCGAGGCGGCCGTCTACACGGGCGTCAACTTCGAGAACCTCGAACACACGGGCGATCCGGTCGAGATGGCCCGCCGGTACAACGAGGCCGGCGCCGACG
>CAZMLQ010000051.1:5367-13935 GCA_964567195.1 uncultured Haloferacaceae archaeon
ATGCTCGACGTGGTCTCGCGCGTCGCCGACGAGGTGTTCATCCCGCTCACCGTCGGCGGCGGGATCCGGACGGCCGAGGACGTGCGCGAGACGCTCCGGGCCGGCGCGGACAAGGTGTCGATCAACACCGGCGCGCTCGAGCGCCCGGCGCTGATCGGCGAGGCGGCGGCCGCCTTCGGCTCGCAGTGTGTGGTGATCAGCCTCGACGCCCGCCGGCGCTTCGACGAGGGCGGCGACCACTACGAGCGCGTCGACGGCGAGTCCTGCTGGTTCGAGTGTACCGTCCGCGGCGGCCGCGAGGGCACCGGCGTCGACGCGGTGGCGTGGGCCCGTGAGGCCGCCGACCGGGGCGCGGGCGAACTGTTCGTCAACTCCATCGACGCCGACGGCACCAAGGACGGCTACGATGTCCCGCTGACGCGGGCGGTCTGTGAGACCGTCCCGACGCCCGTGATCGCCTCCTCGGGCTGTGGTGGGCCCGCGGACGCCCACGAGGTGTTCACCGAGGCCGGCGCCGACGCCGCGCTCGCGGCCTCGATCTTCCACTTCGGCGAGTACACCGTCCGCGAGGTCAAGGAGTACCTGGCCGAGCGGGGCGTCCCGGTCCGGCTGTAGGGGATCCGGCTACGCCTCGGCGGCCGCCCGGAACGCGGCCGCGAACTCCTCGGTGAGCGACTCGATCGATCGGGCGGCCTCGCCGACGGCGTCGAGTGGCTCGACGCCCGACTCGGTCGTGACCGACAGCACCGGCTCGGTCTGGCCGCCCGATTGCTCGGGGTTCATGTCGTAGGTGGCGGCGGCAACCCCCTCGGTCTCCAGCAGCGCGCCCTTCAACACGTTCATGAACGTGTGGTCCTCGCCGGCGACCTCCAGCCGTAGCTCCTCGTCGGACCGCTCGATGACCCGGAGTTCCATACCCGACCCACGCCGGCCCGTCGTTTCAGTATTACGTGTCGGGGCTACCGGACGAGGTAGGGGTCGCCGCCGGGGAGAAAGCGCCCGAGGTCGCTCTCGCGGCGGTAGTCGGTCCGGCGGAGTTCGACGAGGGCGTCGACGAGCGCGTCGGCCTCGCCCCCCTCGTCGGTCCAGTCGCGCGGGTCCGCCACGGGCAGGACGAGCCAGCCACCGCCACGGATCTCGACCGCGTGGGGGGCGGGCTCGTCCGGCGGACGGGCGGTGTAGGTGCGGCGGACGTGACGGGTCGCGCGCTCGCCGACGGGCAGGAGGACGTGGGCGGCGATGGCCCGGAGCTCGGCGTCGAAGCCGGGCTCGGTCGCAACGTACTCCGCGGCGGTGGGCTCGGCCCCGTCGTGGACACAGGGGTTCAGGTACGAGAGAAACGTGTGGTCGACGGTCGGCTCGTCGCCGACCGAGCACAGGAGTCCGCCACGACCGAGCGCGCGCTGGAGGCGGCGGGCGGGGGCGGTGCCGGTGAAGGGCACGCCCGTCCCGGCCCCGCCGTGGACGCCGGGGTGGTCGCCGACGACGTGAAAGTGGGCGTTGGCGTCGCCGTAGCCGAGGACGGCCCGCTCGCAGGGCGGGTCGAGGTCGAACGGGTCCCGGACGCGGTCGGTGACGTTTCGCACGGACTACGGCGCGTCGGGCCGGCTCACAGCTCGACGCCCGAGGGGATCAGGCTGTCGCCCCGGAGGAGGTTCCCGTCGGCGTCGTAGACGAGGAAGGTCCGCTTCTCGTAGGCGACCACGGGCTCGCCGTCGATGGCGATCTCGACCCGGTAGCGGCCGTCGTCGCCGCCGTACTCGCGGGCGGCGCGGATAAACCGGAGCACGTCCGGCGCCGTCTCGTTCAGCTCGAGAACGAAGTCACCGGTCAGGCGGTTCGTCACGGCCACGACGCCGTCGGTCTCGTCGTCGTCGCGGTCGCCGTGGAGGCGAAAGGAGACATCGGTCTCGGCCGCGTCCAGCGGGTCGCCGTCGTCGTCGGTCAGCCGGTCTCGGAGCATCTCCTCCGGCCCGTGGAAGTCGATGTAGACCGTGGGCTTGGCGGGGTCGTCGCCGGCATCGACCCAGTCGACGTTCTCGACCGCCAACTCGAAGTAGTCACGCCGCATTCGCTCGACTTGGTCTACGCGTCGGGAGGGTATCAACGTAACGCCCCGCCCCGACACACCACGCGACCCGTCACCTCCGTCGCGCCCTCGCGCCCGCTCGGACAGACTTTTGTCGCCCGGCCACACGGGTGGGCGGTATGTGGGTCCGCTCCGAGCACGCCGGCGCGCTCGCCGTCCTCTCGGCCTGGCTCGGGGCGCTCGTCCCCTGGAACCTCAGCGTCGTCAGCGGCGTCGCGGGCGGGAACGCGCTGTTCGTCCGGTTCCCCCTGCTCGAGGTGCGCTACGCGTTCGGGCTGCCGGTCGCCCGGGCGACGCTCCTGCTCGATCCGCTCTCGGCGCTCGCGCTCCAGCGCGGCACGCGCGTGGCCGTCGGCTACCGCGCGTGGCTGGTCGGGGCGGGCTTCGTCGTCGCGGCGCTGGCGCTCTCGGTCGTCTACTACCGCCGGGAGGCGGCCGTCGAGGCCGGCCCCGTCGATCCGGTCCGGCTGATGGGCGTGCTGTTGCTCGGCGCGGGCCTGAGCTTCGCGGCCGCGAGCTACCTGATCGCCGTCCGCGGGCTCCCGGCCGTCCCGGTGCCGGTCGGCACCCTCCTCCTGCTCGTGCTCGGTGGCGTGCTGGTGACCGTCGAGCGGGCCGAGATCGACGAGCCCGCGCCGGCTGACTGAGCCCACCCGGAGCGGCGAACGAGTTTAAGTGCGCCGGGGCTGTAGCGCGGATGTCTCACATGTCGGGCGACACCACCGGGACCGACGACGGCCCCGGGGCGCTCGGATCGCTCCGGCGGCGGCTGACGCGGACGGTCGAGATGCTCCGGGGCTCCGAGATCGGGGTGCGCCCCTACCGCCCGGCCGAGGACGCCCCGCTCGCGTCGTTCTCGCTCCCCGACGGCGAGCGCGAGATCGAGCGCTACTGGGTCAACGCGCCCTACGCCTTCGTGGTGATCACCTACGACGAGGGGGCGAGCGAGCACCGCTACTACGCCGTCGAGCCGACGGTCGACGAGTTCGTCCACACGCTGCTCGATCGGGTGGTCGAGGACATCCGCGACCCGCTGCTCTACCGGACCGAGGGTGACCCGACCGAGGAGTCGATTCTGCGCGAGGAGCTGACCGACCTGCTCGAACAGTACGGCGTCGACGTGGGGATGGAGACGTACCACACGGTGCTTTACTACCTGCTGCGTGACTTTCGGGGCTACGGGAAGATCGATCCGCTGGTGAACGACCCCCGGATCGAGGACGTCTCCTGTGACGGCTACGGCCTGCCGATCTTCGTCTACCACGACGGCTACACGGACGTCGAGACCAACGTCAGCTTCGGCGCCGACGAGTTGGACAACTTCGTCGTGAAGCTGGCCCAGCGCTCGGGCCGTCACATCAGCGTCGGCGACCCGGTGATCGGGACGACCCTGCCCAACGGCTCGCGGGCCGAACTCGCCCTGGGCGAGGAGATCACCCCCCGGGGTTCGGCGTTCACCCTGCGGATGTACGCCGAGGACCCGTTCACGCCGATCGATCTGATCGAGTACGGCACGTTCAACGTCGAGCAGATGGCCTACCTCTGGCTCTGTATCGAGAACAACAAGTCGCTGATCTTCGCCGGCGGCACCGCCTCGGGCAAGACCACCTCGATGAACGCCGTCTCGATGTTCATCCCGCCCCGCTCGAAGGTGTTGACCATCGAGGACACCCGGGAGCTGTCGCTCTATCACGACAACTGGCTGTCGAGTGTCACCCGCGACCGGCGCCAGGAGGGCTCGGACATCGACATGTACGACCTCCTGCGCTCGGCGCTTCGCCACCGGCCGGAGTTCATCGTCGTCGGCGAGGTGCGCGGCGACGAGGCCGTCACGCTGTTCCAGGCGATGAACACCGGTCACACGACGTTCTCGACGATGCACGCCGACTCGATCGAGACGGTGATCAACCGCCTGGAGAACGAGCCGATCAACGTCCCGCGGGCGATGGTCCAGTCGCTCGATCTGTTGCTCGTCCAGACGCTCACCCGTGTCGGGGGCGAGCGGGTGCGCCGGTCGAAGGCGATCGGTGAGATCGGCGGCATCGACGGCCGGACGGGCGAACTCGACTACTCGCGGGCGTTCTCCTGGGACGCCACCGCCGACGAGTTCGACCGCGCCGACAGCGGGCTACTCGACGAGATCCAGTCCGAGCGGGGCTGGTCGCGGTCCGAGCTGCTGCGGGAGTTTCGCCGGCGCGAGCGCTTTCTCGCGCTCCTCCGGCTGCTCGGTATCGCCGACTACCGCCGGTTCACCGCGCTCGTCAACGCGTACTACGCCGACCCCGACCGGGTGATGGACCGCCTCGAGGCCGACGCCGACGGCGAGGTCGAGGTCGAGGTCGACGTGGGGCTCGTCGACGAGCCGGAGGGCTGACCGGCCGTGGGTCTCTCCCTCGCGGTCGCCCCCGTCCAGGTCGGCTCGGCGCTCGCGTCGCTCCCGCTCGCGTCGCTCGTCCCGCTGGCGCTGGCGCTGGCCGTGGTCGCGCCGATCCTGCTCTCGCCGGTCAGCCGGCGGGCCGACCTGCTGGTCTCCCGGCTCGCCGTCTCGGCGTTCGGGCGCTACGTCGCCGACCGGAGCCCCCGCCGCGAGGCCCAGGTGGCACGGCTCCGGGCCGCCCGCGCCGAGGTCACCCACCGGGTGTACGCCGCCCGGACGCTCCTGATCGCCGGCGTCGTCGGCGTCGCGGGGAGCGTCGTCGGCGTCTACCTGGCCGCCGTGGCGCTCGAGCTGCTCGAGGTCAGCACCGAGACCGTTCAGGCGGCCGTGCCCTCGTGGCTGTACTTTCTGACCGCGCTCACGCGGCTGCCGGAGCTGACGCTCCCGCAGCTGTTCGGCCTCCTCCTGCTCGCGAGCGCCACCCTCGGGGCCGGTGGGGCCGCGGGCACCTACTGGCTGCGCTGGGAGCTGCTCGACCAGCGGGCGCGGGCCCGCGCGACCGAGATCGAGGCGACCCTGCCCCGCACCGTCGGCTTCGTCTACGCGCTCTCGCGCAGCGGGATGGCGTTCCCGAAGGTGCTGGCGATTCTCACCCGCAACCGGGACGTCTACGGCGAGGCCGCCCGCGAGGTCGGGGTCGCCGTCCGGGAGATGGACGCGTTCGGCACCGACGTGATGACCGCGCTCGGGCGGATGTCCGAACACACGCCCAGCGACGGGCTCGACGAGTTCGGCGACAACCTCGCCAGCGTGCTCTCGTCGGGGCGGTCGCTCTCGGAGTTCCTGCGCGAGCAGTACGACCGCTACCAGCAGGAGGCCCGCTCCCAGCAGGAGCAGTATCTCGAGCTCCTCTCGACGTTCGCGGAGATCTACGTCACCGGGCTGGTCGCCGGCCCGCTGTTCGCGATCACCGTACTCGTCGTGATCGGGCTCGTCCTGCGCGACACCCTCCCGATCGTCCGGCTGGTCGGCTACGTCGGCATCCCGACCGCTACCGCCGGCTTCGTCCTCTATCTCGACAGCGTGACCGAGACCCTGCCGAACCAGCGCGAGCTCTCGGACCGGAGCGCGACCGACGAGACCGACGCCCCGGCCATCGAGATCGATCCCACGGCCGCGACGGCGACCGCGACGGCGACCGCGACCGCGACCGACGGCGGCGCGACCCCGGAACGGGCGGTGGCCGAGCGCCCGAGCGCGAACGCCGAGCGGCTGGCGGCCTACGACCGGTTCCGGCGGGTTCGACGCTGGATCGACGAGCCGCTCCGGACGATCCTGGCCGAGCCGGCCGCCACCCTCGTGATCACGCTGCCGCTGGCGATCGGCTGGGTGCTCCTCCGGGCGGCCCCGATCCCGCTGGGCGTCGAGGCGGTCTCGGTCCTCGACCGCCCCGTCGTCGAGGCGACTGCGCTCGTCTTCGTCGGCTACGCGCTGGTCTACGAGCTCCGGAAGCGCCAGGCCCGGAAGCTCGAGACCGACGTGCCGGACTTTCTCGACCGACTGGCGAGCATCAACGAGGCGGGCATGACCATCGTCGAGAGCCTCGGCCGGGTGAACCGCGGGGACCTCGGCGCGCTGGGCGCGGAGATCGACCGCGCGTGGACCGACATCGGGTGGGGTGCCGACGCCCGGACGGCGCTGCGCCGGCTGGACGAGCGGACCCGCACGGTCGCCGTCTCGCAGGCGGTCACCCTCCTGACCAACGCGATGCAGGCGAGTGGCGATCTCGCGCCCGTCCTCCGCATCGCCGCCGAGGAGGCCCAGGAGAACCGCCGGCTGCGCCGTGAGCGCCGCCAGGAGATGCTCACCTACCTGCTGGTCATCTACATCTCCTTTCTGGTCTTTCTCGGGATCGTCGTCGCGCTCACCGTCTCGTTCATCCCCGCCATCGGCGCGGCGAGCGCCGGCGGACTCGCCACGGGCGGTCCCGGCGGCGCGGCCGGCGCCGGCGCGGCCATCCCTTCGGATCTCTTCGGCGGGCTGTCGTCGGTCGACCCCGAGGCCTACGCCACCATCTTCTTTCACCTCTCGGTGATCCAGGGGGTCTGCTCGGGGCTGGTCGCCGGTCAGCTCGGCGAAGGCGACGTCCGCGACGGGCTGAAACACGCCACCGCCATGCTCGTGCTCGCGTACGTCGTCTTCCTGTTCGTCTGATGATCGATCCCGCCGACGCCCCGCCGGTCCCCGCGGTCTACGACCGCATCGCCGAGGCCTTCGCCGCGACCAGACGGAACCCCTGGCCCGAGGTCGAGTCGTTCGTCGACGGGCTGGCGACGGTCGCGCGGACGCTCGACGTCGGCTGTGGCAACGGCCGCCACGCCGCCCTGCTCGCGCGCCGCTCGGCGACGGTGGTCGGACTCGACGCCAGCCGCGCGCTCCTCCGGATCGCCCGCGAACGCGCCCGCGATCGGGGCTACGCCGGCGCGTTCGCACCCGTCGCGGGCGACGCCGGATCGTTGCCGCTCCGGGACGACTCGGTCGACGCGGCCCTCCACGTCGCGACCCTCCACCACCTCCGTTCCCGCGGGCGCCGGGTCGGGGCGCTGACCGACCTCGGCCGGGTGCTCGCGCCGGGCGCGCCCGCGCTCGTCTCGGTCTGGAGCGTGACCCACGACCGCTTCGACGCCGACCGGGGCCACGACAGGACCGTCGACTGGACGCTGCCCGGTGGCGAGACGGTGGCGCGGTTCTACCACGTCTACGACCCCGAGGAGTTCGAGGCCGACCTGGCGGCGAGCGGGCTCGTCGTCGAGCGGACGACGGTCTCCGCGGGCAACTGCTACGCGACCGTCCGGGGACCGTGACCGGGACCGGACTGGTGAGCGGGCCGCACGCGGGCTGAGTATTTATGCGGCCGGCGTCCCTACGACGGATCGATGACCGACGACAGCGAGCCGACGCGCGAGTACGAGGTGGTCGTCGTCGGCGGCGGCCCCGCCGGCCTGACCGCCGCGCTCTACACGACCCGGCTCGGCCACGAGACGGCGCTGGTCGACCGCGGCGGCGGCCGCGCCGCGATGATGCTCGACACGCACAACGTGATCGGCACGACCGAGGACGTCTCGGGCAACGAGTTCCTCGCGACCGCCCGCGAACAGGTCCAGGCCTACGGCGCCGACCTCCACCGCGACATGGTGACCGGCGCCGAGCGGACCGCCGACGGGCGCTTCCGGCTCACGGGCGGCGACGGCGCCTACGTCGCCGACCGGATCGTCCTCGCGACGGGCTTCTCCGACGGCCGGCCCGAGCCGCCGCTGCCCCGGACCGGCCGGGGGCTTCACTACTGTCTCCACTGTGACGCCTACATGTTCGTCGACGAGTCCGTCTACGTGATGGGCCACGGCGACTCGGCGGCCTACGTCGCGATGATCATGCTCAACTTCACCGACGAGGTGGATCTGCTCACCCGCGGCGCCGAGCCGACCTGGGGCGACGAGACGGCCGAACTGCTCGCGGCCCACCCGGTCGACGTGATCGAGACCGACGTGACCGGGATCGAGAAGGACGACGACGGCTGGCTCGAGGCGTTCGCGTTCGCCGACGGGAGCCGCCGCGAGTACCGCGGCGGCTTCGCCATGTACGGCTCGGAGTACAACACCGACCTGTTCGAGCAGCTCGGCTGTGAGCTGAACGACGACGGCACCGTCTCGGTCGACGACCACGGCCGGACGAGCGTCGACGGCGTCCACGCCGTCGGCGACGTGGTTCCCGGTCACAACCAGATCCCCGTGGCGATGGGCCAGGGCGCCAAGGCCGGCATCGCCGCCCACATGGCCCTGCGCGAGTTCCCCCGCAACCTCGAGACGATCCGCGCCGAGGGCCCCGTCTCGGCCGCCGAGACGCCCGGGATGAGCGACGCCCTCCGCGCCCACGCCCGGTCGTTCGACGCCGACGAGCCTGACGCCCCCGAGGCCAGCGCCGACGACTGATCGCCCCGCCGGCGTCCGGAAGGGTAACCTCCTTGTGGCCGGATCCCGCAGGTCGGGGCGCGCGCCGGTGGTCTAGTGGTAGGACCTGAGCCTTCCAAGCTCATGGCCCGGGT
>CAZMLQ010000052.1:0-10066 GCA_964567195.1 uncultured Haloferacaceae archaeon
TTCTCGAGGACGGTCATCTCCTGGAGTTCGCGCGCGATCTGGAAGGTCCGGACGAGCCCACGCCGGGCGATCCGGTGGGGTTTCAGCCCCGTGATCTCCTCGCCGTCGAAGAGCACCCGCCCGGCGTCGGGGCGGTGGACGCCGGTGACGAGGTCGAACGTCGTCGACTTGCCCGCGCCGTTGGGGCCGATCAGCCCCGTCAGCGCCCCGCGCTCGACCTCGAAGCTCGCGCCGTCGACGGCGGTGATCCCGCCGAAGCTCTTCGAGAGGTCCTCGACCCGCAGGGGGTACTCGGGCGCCGTCGCCCCGTCGTCGCCCCCGGCGCCGGCCGGGGCCGTCGAGCCGTCGGTGGTCGGGCGCGCGGGCTCGGGCTCGCTCTCACTCACCGGCTCCACCTCCACCTCCACCTCCGCCCCCGTCGGTCGCGGCGGGCTCGGGCTCGGGGCCGTCGGTCCCGCGGCGCCCGACCAGCGGGACGCTCGCGGCCGCCTCCTTGCGGTGGCCGAGCAGCCCCTCCGGCCGGCGGTGCATCAGGACGACCAGCACGACGCCCATGACGACGAGCTGGAGCTGGCGCACGCTGTCGATCGTGTACAGCAGGAAGGGGACGGGATCGGCGGCGCCGAGAAGCGGGGCGACCGCCGGCCCGAAGCCCCCGGGCGCGCCCGACACCGGGACGACGGTGTCGACGAGGTTCTTCAGGTAGAGCGGGCCCTGGTAGAGCAGGGCGGCGAAGATCGCGCCGCCGAGCACGCTGCCGGTGTTCGAGCCCGCGCCGCCGATGATCAGCGCGATCCAGACGTAGAAGGTGATCCGCGGGCGGAAGGTGTTGGGCGTGATCGCGCCCTGTTGCATGAACCAGAGCACCCCGGCCAGCCCCATCAGCCCACAGCCGAGCATGAACGCCTTGATCTTGAACCGGGCGGTATCCTTGCCGAGCGCGCCGGCGACGTCCTCGTCCTCGCGGATCGCCTTCAGCACGCGTCCGAACGGCGACTCGCCCGTCCGCACGAGCAGCCAGTAGTAGCCCGCGACGAACGAGAGCAGGACGAGCCCGTAGACGAGCCCGTCGACGACCGGTCGGGGGTTGGACTCGACGACCCTCCCGACCAGATCGACCAGCCCGGCGTAGGGTCCGGCCAGCCCGGTCGCGCCGAGCAGCGCCGCCAGCGGATCCTCGAAGTCGAGGATCAGCCCGCTGCCCCCGCCCAGCCCGACCCGGTAGCCGACGACCCCGACGCCACCCGTGCTCACGTAGGGGACGGGCAGGCGGAACGACTGGAAGGTGTTCGAGAGGAGGGTGAACCGGACGATCTCGGACATCGCGATGGTGACGATGGCGAGGTAGTCGGCGCGCAGCCGCAGCGCCGGGAGCGCGACCACCAGCCCGAGGAGCGCGGCCGCGACGGTCCCGGCGAGCATCCCCACGACCAGCGGTGCGCCCAGCCCGCCGACCTGGGCCGCCCCGCCGGGGTCGAACGGCGGCTTCGAGACCAGCGCCATCGTGTAGATGCCGACGCCCATGAAGCCGACGATGCCGATGTTGAACAGGCCGGTGTACCCCCAGTGGAGGTTGAGCGCGAGCGCCAGCATCGCGAACACCGCGACGTAGAAGGTGACGACCGCGATCGAGTTGAGCTGGCCCCGGAGTCCGTAGTTCAACACGGCGCCGCTCAGCAGGTAGAGCGCGTACACCCCGGCGAGCGCGCCGACGACGAGCGGGAGGTCGCCGAGCCGGTCGCGGAGCCCGGTTCCGGTCGCGTCGCTCACGCCGTTGCCCTCCCGGCGAAGATGCCCGACGGCCGCACCAGCAGGATGACGATCATGACCAGAAAGGCGGTGGCGCGGGCGAACGCCGACGGGATCCAGATCACCGACAGCGAGTAGGTCAGCCCGATCACCAGCCCGCCGGCGATGGCGCCGTAGATCGAGCCGATGCCGCCGAGAATCACCGCGGCGAAGATCAACAGGAGCAACAGCCAGCCGTCGTTGAAGCTGATCGTCCCCTTCCAGAGGACGAGCACGTAGCCGGCGATCCCGGTCAGCCCGCCGCCGATCACCCAGGTCGCGGTGACGACCCGCTCGGTCGGGATGCCCGTGATCCGGGCGAGATCGTCGTTGTCGGCCATCGCGCGCATCGCCTTGCCGAGCGTGGTCGCCCGGAGCAGGAGGTGGACGCCAAGCATCAGCCCCGCCGCCACCGCGAACAGCGTCAGGTCGTGAGCGTTCACCCGGACGAAGCCGTCGACGAAGTACAGCGGGAGCGTCGGCACCGCGCCGGCGTCGGTCGTGCCGCGGGTGCGTGGTCCGAAGACGAACTGGATCAGATAGCGCAGCGCGAACGCCACCCCGACCGAGGTGATCAGCAGGGTGATGCCGCTCTCGTCGCGGATCGGCCGGAAGGCGATCCGGTCGACCGCGAGCGCGAGCGCCACCGCCGCGACGCCCGCGACGACCACGCCCGCCAGCACGGCGACCGGGGTGGTGGTGACCCCCACCCCGAGCGAGCCGCCGAACACCGAGCCGCCCGCCCCGACCAGCACCAGCGAGCCCACGTCGGCCCGCCCGACGCCGGCCACCAGGTAGGTGCTCGCCCAGCCGGCGAACGCCCCGCCGGTCACGTAGTCGCCGTGGGCGAAGTTGGCGAAGTTCAGGATGCTGTAGGTCATCGAGAGGCCGATCCCGGCCAGCCCGATCACCAGCCCCCGCATCAGCCCGTCCCAGACGAGACTGCCGACGCGGGCGAACGGGATTCGGCCGGTCGACAGCCCCCGGACCAGGTCGATCCCGAGGACGACCGCGACCAGCAGGACGACCACCCCGAACGGGTTCTCGGTCGCCACGCGTCGGCCGCGAGAGTACGTCTCTGCCATGCCCATCGTGTACCGTTCCCGTCCGTCCGGCGGCGTGAGACGGCTATAAAGCTTCCGTCACGCCCGTCGGGCGGGGATAGGCACTTGTGTCCCGCCGCCGACCGGAGCCGTGTGACGACCGGCGAGCGACCCCCCGACGGGATCGAGGTGCGGGCCCCACGGCCCGCGGAGCTCGACGTCCTCGCCGGGCTGTGGGTCGATCTGGCGGCCGACCAGCGCGCCCACGGCTCGCACCTCCTCCCCGAGCCCAACCGGACGGCCGTGCGCGAGGCGCTCTCGCGCCGGCTGATCACCGACGGCCTCCGCGTCGCGGTCCGGGACGAGCCCGTGGGCTTCGTCTCGTTCGGTCCCGAGAGCGGTGACCTGCGCGGCGACGCGACCCGCGGGATCGTCCACAACCTGTTCGTCCGACCCGACGAGCGCGACGCCGGGGTCGGGACGGCGCTGCTCGGTGCGGCCGAGACCGCCCTCGCCGCCGACGGGGCCGAGGTCGTCGCCGTCGAGGCGATGGCCGACAACGAGGCCGCCCGCCGGCTGTACGAGCGCCGGGGCTATCGCCCCCACCGGGTCGAGTTCGAGCGCCGGGTCGAAAGCGATACAAGCCGAGACTGAGAAGCGCCCGCCGGCGCCAGGAGAGCATGGGCGGCTCATGCGCTCGACTTGTAATCGAGACTCCGTGGGTTCGAATCCCACTCCTGGCTCCTACCTTCGGGTCGCGACGCGGGGACGGGTCCGCGTCGAGTCGTCCGAGGACCGTGTCGCCGACCTGGCCGTCGAGACGTGCGGGCTGGCGCCCTACGCCGCGGTGGGCGTTCGGGCGCCGGGCGACGACGGAGGCGAGGCGTGCCTGCCGGCCTCGCCCGTCCGGGCGCGCGATCGAGCGCGTCGACCGATCGTTCGTGCCCGACGGACGGGGGCAGGTGATCGTGCTCGTCTCCGCGGACGAGGCGGTGCCGGTGGTCTCGCGGTCGCAGGTCGCGGGGCCGGCGTGAACGTGTCCGGATCCGTCAGACCCCGTGATCGCGGAACCGCCCGACGTCGACGTCGACCGGGAGCGCGTCGAAGTCGTCGTCCCCGCCGGCGACGAGCGTGGCGTCGCGGTCGTGAGCCACCGCCACCCCGTCGGCGCCGGCCAGCGACACGTTTCCGTCGGCCTTCACCTCGCCCGCGAGCCGCCAGTCCGCTCGTTCGATGGCGACGCCGCGACGTGTGAGCGGGGTGCTCGCTCGCGTAGCGTCGTCATGAACGACTCGATCGGCCCGAAAAGTCACGGCGCGCGAGGATCGTTCCCGTCGTCTCCGGGACCCGACCGTGGCATCGAGAGCGGCGACGCCCTCCGCGTTCCGAGTCAGGCTTAAACCACCGCGGAGACAAAGCACGGTATCGCGGCTGTATGGCCTCACAGCACCCGCCGATCTCCGACGTTCTTCTCGCGTATCCCCAGCAGGCCCGCACCCGCGCCACCGAGACCGACTGGCGGGCGACGCTCTCGCTCGTCCTCGCGATTCTCGCCGTCTACCTCGGCGAGCAGTTCGCCGCGCTCTGGTTCGGCGCGACCACCGAGGGCGTCGTCTCGCTGCTGTTCCTCGGGCACCCGTTCGTCGCGTGGCCGCTCTCGCTATTTTTCCACAGCGGTCTCACCCACCTTTTTCCGAACGCGCTCCTCCTGCTGGCCGTCGGGATCGAGGCCCAGCGCCACCTCACCGACGGTCAGTACGCCGGTCTGTTCCTGGTCACGGCCGTCGTGAGCCCGCTCGTCGGCGCGGCGACCGAACTCCCGTTCACCGACCAGCCCGTCGGCGTCTGGGGGATCAGCGGGTTCGTCTTCGCGCTGGCGACGTTCCTGCTCGTCCACCTGTATCTCGCCCACGACGAGCCGTTCCTGACCGACGAGGGGTTCAACCTCCGGCGCAACCCGTTCGAGGTCGCCGCAATCCTGCTGGGCGTGTCGGTCGTGGCGCTGGTGGTGATCGACATCGGACAGGCGGTGGTGAACGGTGGGGCCGGGGTGAACGGGGGGCATCTGGGTGGAACGACAATCGGGGCTCTCCTGGGACTGCGTTTCAGCTGAGGCATACGGCAGACACGAATGTTCTGTGATTTTCCGGTGCATTCGATCAAGATGGCAGCCGGCGGTCTCAGAGGAGGGCTCGCAACCGTCGCTGGTGGTGGGGTACTGTCCACGTGGGCGCAAAGCGACGTGGCTGCTCGGATAACTGTCGTCTTTGGAGGTGTGTTTGTGACAACGACGGCCGTAGCCGATTCATCCGTCAGTATGGCAGCCTCTACTGGTTCGGCCGATTCACGGGTCAAAAACGACGATCGGCTGAGCGACCAGGAGGTGGAAGCCGTTTCACCGGTGTACGGACCAGCCGACCGGTCCAAAGATGCTGCGTCCTGACCAGCACGTCGTCCAGCCATTCACCATCCGGCTGATCGAGTTTCGGCGTGGGGCTTCACCGCGGGGAGCGAGGCGGTGACCGAACGGCCGGCGTGTTCGCCGACCAGGGGATGACTGATCATCCCACCGGGTCGACGACGGCTCGTCGCCACGTCCGGCCGGCTCCGGCGCTCCGCCAGCGACCGGGCCGCAGTCGCGCGGTCGCGACGCGGCCAGAAAGGTTACCACCACCTCTCGTGTGGTGTTTGGCGACGTGACCGGAACACGCGACGACCGCTCGCGCGACGCCGTCTGCCCGGTCTGTGACGCGCCGGGCACCGACCGCGCGCTCTGGACCCACCTCGCCCAGGAGCACGGCTGGTCCGAGGAGCGGATCCGCGAGCGTCTCGGCCCGCACCCGTACGCGGAGGGCGAGACCGACCCCGACGGCGACTGACCGCCCGAGCGTCGGTCTCCGGACTCGGTGCGCGACCGGGAATATAGCCGCCTTCGGCACCCAAGGCGGCGTTCCAAGTGGGCCGACGGACAGTCTTACACGTTGGATGAGCGTCGTCACGGACGTCAGGATCTCGGCCGAGGACTTCCGACTCGGGCGCGTACTACGTCTCGACGGTGGCGCGTCGCTCGAACTCGAACGGGCGGTCCCGCTGGGCGACCGGACGGCCCGGTTCGTTCGCGTCTACGACTGCGACCACGAGACGCTCGCCGACCGGGTCGGCGACCACGGGGCGGTCCGCGCGCTGACCCGGATCGAGACCCACGACGACCACGCGCTGTACGCCCTCGACTGGGCCGACGGGGGCGACGCGCTCTTTCGCGCGCTCGACGCGACGGCGGCCTCGCTGCTCTCCGCGACCGGCACGGCGGACGCGTGGTCGCTGACGATCCGCTTTCCCTCGCGGTCGGCGCTCGCGGAGTTCGCCGAGACCTGTTCGGGCGCCGGCATCGACGTCGACGTGCGCCGGATCTACGACGCCAGCCACCCCGAGACGGGGCCGTGGCACGGGCTGACCGAGCGCCAGCGCGAGACGCTGTTGCTCGCCGTCCGGCGGGGCTACTACGACATCCCGCGCCGGACGTCGATGGGCGAACTCGCCGCCGAGCTCGAGATCTCGGACCAGGCGGTCTCCGAGCGGCTCCGGCGCGCCATCGTCGCGCTCGTCCGCAACACGATGCCGACCGAGGGCGAGGACTGACGCGCCGCCGGCCTCGGCTCCGACCTCGACCCCGATCTCAGTCGTCGGCGCTCGGCCGGTAGGCGCGACTGACCGCGCGCCAGCGGTCCGTCCGGAAGCGGTGGACGTTGACGAGCATGGGGACGGTGGTCTCGAACAGCAGCGCGATCTGGAGCGCGACCACCCCCGCGACGGTGACGGTGCCGAGCCACGCGGCCGGCAGCGCGACCGCGTAGCTCCCGACCAGGGTGGCGACGAACGGGATCCGGGTGTCGCCCGCGCCACGGAGCGCGCCGCTGACCGAGCCGTCGACCCCGAGCGGAATCACGCTCACGGCGGCCACGCGGACGAAGTCGGCCGCGAGCGCGAGGTCGGCCGGCCGGTCGACGAACACCGCCGCGATCGGCTCCGCGAGGACGAAGACGGCGACCGCGGCGAGGGCATAAACCGCGGCCGACAGCGCGGTGATCTCGCGGCCGTAGGCGGCGGCGCCCGTCTCGTCACCCCCGCCCAGCGCCTGGCCGACCAGCGTCGAGGAGGCGATCGAGAAGCCCCACGAGAAGCTGTTGACCAGCGCCCGCACCTGCCGGGCGACGCCGACGGCCGCGACCGCGACGGGGCCGAAGACGGCGGCGATGGCGAGCAGCGGGAAGACGACCAGGCCCTGTGCGGTCCGGCGTGCGATCAGTGGCCCCCCGACCGAGACGAGTTCGCGGACCGTCCCCCGGTCCGGCCGGAGCGCGGCCGGCGTCAGGGGGACGGGACAGGCCCCCCGGCCGAGGTAGGAGCGCCCGGCCATCCCCCAGGCGAACGCGACGGTGACCGCGCCCGTCGAGAGGGTGGTTCCGAGGGCGGCCCCGACCACGCCGAGGTCGGCGCCGAAGACGAACGTCGCGCTGAGCACGACGTTGAGAGCGGCGCCGCCGGCCCGCAGCGCCATCGGCGTCCGGGTGTCGCTCCCGCCGGCGTAGGTCCGGCTGGCGACCAGGTTGCAGTACTCGAAGACCAGCCCCGGCGCGACCACGGCGAGATAGCGGGCGCCGTAGCCCACCGCGGTCGGGTCCCGCCCGACCAGGTCCACGAGCGGGTCCGAGAGGAGGACGAACGCGAGCGCGACCGGGACCGCCACGAGGAGGCCGAGATAGAGCGAGCCCGAGACCACCCGGGCGGCACCGACCCGGTCGTCGCCGCCGTAGCGCTGTGAGACCAGCGCGTTGGTGGCTCCGGCCAGCCCGATGCCCGCGAACTTCGCGGTCATCCAGAAGGCGTTTGCGAGCGTCAGCCCGGCGACCGCCACCGAGCCCAGCGCGAAGCCGACGATGGCGAGGTCGACGGTCCGCTTCGACATGATGGCAAAGCCCGTCACGATCCGCGGCCACGCCAGGGCCACCGTCTCGCGGAGCCGGGGCTCGGCGATCACGCCGGTCCGGTCGAGGAGGCGGGCGAGGGCCGCGCCCGCCCGCCCGAGTCGGGTCACACCATTCCGTCCGGCCGGGCGGACATAACGCCTTCCGTCCCGGACTCAGTCCCCGTGGTCGGGGTAGTCCTCGCGCCACGGCCGGTGGCGCTCGATCGCCGCGCTCGCGGCGATCACCCGCCCGTCGGCCAGGCGCGGGCCGGCGATCTGCATCCCCACCGGCAGGCCGTCGTCGGTCAGGCCCGCCGGCACCGAGGCCGCGGGCTGGCCGGTGAAGTTGTACGGCTGGGTCAGCACCCAGCCACGGAGCGACTCGACCTCCTCGCCGTCGACCGCGGTCGGCTCCTCGCCGTGGGGGAACGGCGCCACGGCGAGCGTCGCCGAGACGACGAGGTCGTGGCTCTCGAAGCGCTCGAGCAGGCCGTCGAGCACGGCCGTCCGGACGCGGTCGGCGGCGTCCATCTCGGCCGTCCCCGGCCGGTCGGCCTCGAGCACGAGGTCGACGAGGTAGGGCCGGATCCGGTCGCGGTCCTCGCCGCGGGGGTCGAAGCCCTCGCGCTCGACGCCGTCGAAGACCGCGTGCCAGCCCGCCCGCGCGAACGTGTAGTAGGCGTCGAGGATCTCGTGGCGGTCGACATCGAACGCCGGCGCGACCCGGTCGACGGTCGCGCCGGCCGCCTCGAACGCCCCGACGGCGTCGTCGAGGACGGCCCGCACCGCCGGATCGACCGGATAGACGCCCAGCCCGGGGCTGTAGGCCACGTCGAGGTCGTCGATCGGCCGGTCGACCGCGGCGAGGTACTCGCCCGTCGCGGGGATCGAGAACGGGTCGTCAGGGTGAGGGCCGGCCATCACGTCCAGCGCCAGCGCCGCGTCCTCGACGGTCCGGCTCATCGGCCCCTCGTGGATGAACGGCGTGTGGGTGCTGAACGCGTTCGGTCGCGCCGGGTCGGGCACCAGCCCGTAGGTCGGCTTGAGCCCGTAGACGCCACAGAAGGCCGCGGGGATGCGGATCGAGCCGCCCGCGTCACTGCCCTGTGCGAACGGCACCATCCGCGCGGCCAGCGCCGCGCCGGCCCCGCCCGACGAGCCACCCGAGACCCGGTCGGGATCGAACGGCGTCCCCGTCGACCCCGCGAGCAGGTTGTCGGTGGTCGTGCCGAGGCCGAACTCCGGGGTGTTGGTCTTGCCGACCACGACCGCGCCGGCGGCCTCCAGACGCTCGACCAGCGGATCGCTCTCGGTCGCCACGTCGTCGGCGAACAGCAGCGAGCCGCGGCTGGTCGGGACGCCCGCCACGTCGTTGAGGTCCTTGATCGCGACCGGCACGCCGTGGAGCGGCCCCGTCGGCTCGCCCGCCGCGAGGGCCCGCTCGGCCTCGCTGGCCGCCTCGCGGGCGCGGTCGGCGGTCACCGTCACGAAGGCGTTGACCGCGTCGTCGCGCGCCTCGATCCGGTCGAGCGCCGCCTCGACCGCCTCGGTCGGGTCGAGCTCGCCGTCCCTGATACGTCGCGCCGTGCCCGCGGCCGTCAGCCGGCCGAGGTCGGTCTGGCCTGCCATGGGCCGATGACCGCACCCGGCCAGTAATAGCTACCCCACGCCACGCGCCGCTCGACGGACGGTCGCTCGGTCGCCGGCGACGGCCCGGAACGGGGGCGCTCCGGGCCGCGACGGCGGTCCGTGGGGGGGTCCGGACGACCCGGCTCGGGACCGGAGACGGGGGACGGTCCAGCCCGGCACGACGTCGGGGTCGCGGGGCGTCCGGTGGCTTCGCGTGGTTCGACGAAGCCGACCGACGCTCTCCGGTCGTGGTACAGAAACGTTTCGGATTCCGGCCGGGGGCCGGACGAAACCGTTAGGTCGCGCCCTGCCGAGTCGGCTCGCATGGAGCTCCGGTCGTGTTACTTCTGTGGGCGGACCGGCGAGGGGCTCGACGCCTACCCGGTGGTCCCCGAGCGGCTCGCGGCCGAGGCCGCCCCCGCCGACCCGGCGCGGGTCGTCCTCTGTCCCGACTGCCGGAGCAAGCTCCGACGGGTGCTCGAGATCGCACTCGCCGACACCCGCGACCCCGACCCCGCCGGTGTGACCCCTGGCGGGAACGGAGACGAGGGCGGCGGTCCCGAGGTCACCTTCGACGCGGCCGCGGCCGAGGACGCGACCGACGACACGACCCGACCGAGCGAGGACGCGACCGACGACG
>CAZMLQ010000052.1:10166-13923 GCA_964567195.1 uncultured Haloferacaceae archaeon
CGACACGACCCGACCGAGCGAGGACGCGACCGACGACGCGGCCGGCGGCGGCGAGCGACCGACCGACACCCCCGGTCTCGGTTCGGGGGCGGGCGGTTCCTACCGGAAGGCGCTGCGGCTGCTCCAGAACAGGGAGTTCCCGATGGAGCGGGCGGCGCTCGTCGAGGTGATGTCGAGCGCGTACGACCTGGACGCCACGGAGTGCGAGCGGATCGTCGAGTTCGCGATCGAGCGGGGCGCCCTCGTCGACGACGGCGGTACGCTCCGGCGGGCCTAGGTCGACCGCCCGCCGCTCGCGTCGTCGCCGTCGCCCGCGCCGCCGGACCCCGCGGTCGCGTCGGTCGGCTCCGTCTCGATCCCCGCCCCGGTCTCCGTGTCCGTGGCCTCCGCCCCGTCGGTCGGTCCGCTCGCCGTCGGTGTCGGGGGGTCGGCCGTCGCCGGTCCGCCGGCCGGGTCCGCGCCGACCGCGGGCTCGCCCCCCGCCGACGGTCCGCCCGCCCGGCGGTCGACCTCGAGGGCGACGAGTACGCCGAGGAACGTCGCGAGCGCCGTCGAGAGGAACTGTCCGACCGAGCCCCCGAGCCCGACCGCGAGGGCGACGAGGACGACGAGACCGACGACCACCACGAGGCCGTCGCGTTCGCGCTGCCAGTCCATGTCACGGCTCTCGGTCCGGACCGACATGAACGCGGCGACGCCGCCGGTCCGCCGCGCTACCGGTCGCGCGCCGGCAGGCGCGCGTACAGCGCCGCGGCGACGAGCGTCAGCCCCGCGAGTCCAAGGAAGGCGGCGTCGAACAGCCCCCGGTCGGCGAGCAGGCCGACGACGAGCGAGCCGGCCGAACTCGCGACGAACAGCCCGGTCCGGACGACGCCCCAGGCGGTGCCACGCGCCTCGTCGCCGAGCACGCCGAGTACGTACGCCGAGGAGACGGGATCGGCGCCCAGACGGAGCCCGACCGCGAGCGAGAGCGCGGTCAGCCCGGCGAGGCCGTCGACGAACGGGAGCGCCGCCAGCGGGAGCGCGCTCACCGCGGCCAGTCCGACCAGCACGCGGACGTGCCCGACCGCGTCGGCCAGCCGGCCGGCGACCGTCCGGCAGGCCGCACCGGCGAGAAAGACCAGCGCGAACAAGAGCCCGGCCGTCGGGGGCGCGAGTCGCTTGACCTCGACGAGGTAGGTCGGCAGGAACGTCGACAGCCCCTGGAAGACGAACAGCATCAGCGTGACCGCGAGCGTCGCGATCAGCACCGGCGGCCGCCGGACCTCGGCGAGCGCCAGCGCGGCGCTCCCGGCGAGGTCGGTCCCCTCGCCAGGCCGCTCGGTCCGCGGGACCGCCCGCCCGAGCACGAGCGCGAGCGCGAGATAGAGCGCCACGCCCGCGGCGAACGCGACCCGCCAGCCGTGACGCGTCGCGATCACCGTCGCGGCGGCCGGCATGAGCGCCGCGCCGACGCTGCCCGCGGCGAGGATCGCCCCGAAGGCCGCGCCGTCGTGGTCGGGACAGGCGCGCGAGACGAGCGTGGCCCGCGGGGGGCCGAACACGCCCGTCCCGACCCCGAAGACGGCACAGGCGACGACGAACGCCGCGAGCCCGGGCGCGAGCGCGAGCCCCGCGGTCCCCGCCGCGGCGGCGAGCAGCGAGCCGACCAGCAGCCGGCGCTCGCCGGTCCGGTCGGTCAACGCGCCCGCCGGAAGCTGGACCAGCGCGTAGGTCAGCCAGACGACACTCACCACCGCGCCCGCGGCGGCGTTGCCAACCCCGAACGTCCCCCGCACCGCCGGCAGGAGCGCGGGCAGCACGAACCGCATCCCGAGCACGGCGAACCAGCCGGCCGCCACGACCCCGACCAGCCGGCCCCGCCCGCCGAAGGCGCCCCCGAGCGCGCGCCGCAGGCGACCGATCCGGCCCGCGGCCTCCGGTCTCACGTCCCTCCGGCGTCACCACAGCCACTAACCCGTGTCGCCACCGGCAGACGGCGGGGCCCTGTCACGGGGCCGACAAGCTCATAACGCGGAACCGGCTCGGGCGGGTATGGACGACGACCAGGATCCGATCGCCGCCGCGCTCACGAGCGGTTCGACCTACGAGCGCCTCCGGGTGCGGGAGTTCGCCGTGCTCGGGCGGGCCATCCCCACCAAGCTCGCGTGGCAGAGCTACCTGTTGCTCGCGCTCGCCGCCCTCCTCCCGCTCGCCGCGCTCCTGCCCCCCGGGGTCAGAGAGCGCTACTTCGCCGACGTGGCGCTCGCCACCCCGCGCTGGTCGCTCGTCGCGCTCGCGGCCGTCGGCTTCCTGGTCGCCACCGGGCTCGGCCACGCCGGCGTCGGGCTCCGGGTCCTCCACCTCGGCCCCGCGCTCTCGGAGGTCCAGGCCCGCGAACTCCTCGGGCTCGAGAACGTCTGCACCGTCGTCGGCTTCGGCACCGCCGGGCTCGCGACCGCCGTCGTCTACGCGTTCATGCTCGTCGGCTTCGCCGGCCGCGAGACCCTCGCCGCCTACGCCAGCGTCGGCGGCGACCCGTTCGCGCCCGGGGCCCACGGGATCACGCTCGGCGCGGTCGCGACGGTCGCGCTCGTGGGTGCGGTCGTCCTGAAGTTCCTCTCGGCGTACGTCTACGTCGAGTCGCTCCGCCTGGACCGCCGGGACGTGGCCGCGGCCTGACCGCCCGACCGCTTTTGAGCCGGCCGGCCGACCGGACGGATCGTGAGCCGATCGGACAGCTTCTTCCTGGCCGCGTCGCTCGTCCTGTTCGGGCTGTTGGCGCTGGGGCTGGCGCTCAGTCTGGTCGGGTAGCGCGGGTGGGAAGGGGCGGGGATCGAACCACGCGAAGCCGTCGAGTCGGCCGTCTCGGCCGTCAGGACCGCTCTACCACTGAGCTACCCTTCCGTCGGTCACGACGGCCGGTGAACGCATATAGACACCGATCGCCGGGGTCGGACGGGCTCAGTAGCTCCGGGTCTTGGGCTCGTAGGTGCGGTCCTCGCCCTCGAGGTCGACCGGCTTGTACCAGACCTCGGGGCGACCGCCCTCCCACGACAGCATCGTGTGTTTGAGCCAGCGGTCGTCCCGGCGCTCTTGATGTTCCGCCCGCCAGTGGGCACCGCGGAACTCGTCGCGCGCCAGCGCGCCGAGCGTGATCGCCTCGGCCAGATCGAGCACGTTCCGGGTCTCGATGGTCTGGACGAGGTCGGTGTTGAACGTCCGCGAGGGGTCCGAGACCGCCACGTCGCGGTAGCGCTCGCGGGCGGCCCGGATGTCGGCCAGCGCCTGCTTCAGGCCCTCTTCCTCCCGGAAGACGTTGACGTTGCGGGTCATCGTCCGCTGGACCTCGGCGCGGACCTCGGCGTGGTTGACGCCGTCCTCGCGGTTCAACAGCGTCTCGACCCGACCGCGCTCGGCCTCGACCGCCCGCTCGACCGTCTCGCCCGGCCCGAGCGCGGTGGGGCTGCCCGCCGCGGTCCCGCCGTCGGCCACCACGTCGTCGGAGACGCCGGCCTCGCCCAGCGCGACCGGCGAGTCGATCTGGCCGCGCTCGGCGTCCTCGGTCCGGCCGGTGGTGATCCGCGCCGGCTCGAGATCGCCGTCCGCGGCGTGGCCGCCCGCGCGGGCGCCGAAGACGATCAGCTCGGGCAGGGCGTTTCCGCCCAGCCGGTTCGAGCCGTGGACCGAGGCGCAGGCGCACTCGCCGACGGCGTACAGCCCGCTCACGCAGGTCTCGCCGTTCTCGTCGGTCTCGACGCCGCCCATGGCGTAGTGC
>CAZMLQ010000053.1:0-13834 GCA_964567195.1 uncultured Haloferacaceae archaeon
GCGATACGACGACTACGAGGTGGTCGAACGGCTGGACGGCGCCGAGATGGTCGGGTGGGCATACGACTATCCGCTCGCGGAACAGGTGCCGGACCACGTCGCCGGCGCGGGCGTCCACGAGGTGTACGAGGCCGGCTACGCCGACGCGACGGACAAGACGGGGCTCGTCCACTCCGCGCCCGGGCACGGCGAGGAGGACTTCGAGCGCGGACAGGAACTCGGCCTCCCCGCGTTCTCCCCGGTCGGCGGCGACGGACGGTTCACCGACGCGGGCGGCGCTTACGCCGGGCAGTTCGTGCGGGACGCGAACGACGACGTGATCGCCGACCTCGACTCGCTCGGTCTGCTCCTCGCACACGACCCGAACCACCTCGTCGAGGGCGAGGGGCAGTGCTGGCGGTGTGATACAGATATCGTCCGGATCGTCACCGACCAGTGGTTCATCACGGTCACCGACATCAAGACAGACCTCCTCGACAACATCGAGGACAGCGAGTGGCACCCCGAGTGGGCGCGAGACAACAGGTTCAGAAACTTCGTGGCCGACGCGCCCGACTGGAACGTCTCGCGCCAGCGCTACTGGGGCATCCCCCTGCCGATCTGGGTCCCCGCCGACGCCGACCCCGGCGCCTACGACGCCGAGGACTGCGTCGTGATCGGCACCCGCGAGGAGCTGGCCGAGCGGGCCGACCAGCCGGTCGACCCCGAGACGGTCGATCTCCACCGGCCGTCGGTCGACCCGCTGACGATCACCGAGGAGGGAACGACCTACGAGCGGGTGCCCGACGTCTTCGACGTCTGGATCGACTCCTCGGTGGCGACGTGGGGGACGCTCGACTACCCGAGCGAGACCGCGGCCTACGAGGAGCTCTGGCCGGCCGACCTGATCGTCGAGGCCCACGACCAGACCCGGGGCTGGTTCTGGTCACAGCTGGGCATGGGCACCGCCGCGGTCGGCGAGGTGCCCTACCGCGAGGTGGTGATGCACGGCTTCGCCAACGACAGCGACGGCCGGAAGATGTCGAAGTCGCTGGGCAACATCGTCACGCCCGAGGAGGCGATCGAGCGGTTCGGGCGCGACCCGCTCCGGGCGTACCTGCTCCGTCACGACCAGCACGGCGCGGACCTCGCGTTCGAGTGGGACGGGCTCGCCGACACCCGGTCGGATCTGAACGTCTTCTGGAACGTCTTCCGGTTTCCCCTCTCGTACATGGGCCTCGACGGCTACGATCCGGCCGACCCGAGCCCGCCGGCCGACCCCACCCCGGTCGACCGCTGGGTGCTCTCCCGGCTCCAGGCCACCGAGGCCCGGATGGCCGAGGCCTGGGAGGAGTACGCCGTCCACGACGCGCTCTCGGCGCTGCTCGAGTTCGTCATCGAGGACGTCTCGCGCTTCTACGTGAAGGCGACCCGCGAGCGGATGTGGGAGGACGCCGACGGCGCGGGCAAGCGGGCCGCCTACGACACCCTCGCGACCGTGCTCGACGAGGTGGTCAGGCTGGCCGCCCCGTTCGTCCCCTTCCTGGCCGAGCGGATGTACCAGCGCCTCGACGGCTCGGCCACCACCGTCCACGCGCTCGCCCACCCCGAGCCCGACGAGCGCCTGCGCGACCCCGGGCTCGAGGCCGACGTGGCGGTCGTCCGGGCGGTCGAGGAGGCGGCCGCGAGCGCCCGCCAGCGCGGCGGCCGGAAGCTCCGCTGGCCCGTCCCGCGCGTGATCGTCGAGAGCGACGACCCGGACGTGCGGGCCGCGATCGAGCGCCTCGCCGGCCTGCTGGCCGACCGGACCAACGCCCGCTCGGTCGCCGCAGTCGAGCGCTTCGACGAGCTCGTCGCGGTGGCCGAGCCACGGATGTCGGAGATCGGTCCGGCCTTCGGCGCCGACGCGCAGGCGATCATGGCGGCGATCGAGGGCCGCCGGCGCGAGGCGATCGCGGCCGAGGACGGCGACGGCTACGCCGTCACCGTCGACGGCGAGACCCACCGGCTCGACGGGTCGATGGTCGCGTTCGAGACCGAGCCCCCGGCCGACGTGGTCGCGGCCGAGGCGAGCGCGGGCGAGGGCGGGGGGACGACCGTCTACGTCGACACCTCGCTCACCGAGTCCATCGAGGCCGACGGCTACGCCCGCGACGTGGTCCGGCGGATCCAGGAGATGCGAAAGCGCCTCGATCTGGCGGTCGACGAGCGCGTCCACACCGCCGTCGAGGTCGCCGACGACCGCGTGGCCGGTCTCGTCGCCGACCGCCGCGAGTACGTCGCCGAGGAGACCCGCACCGAGTCGTTCGTCGATCTCGGCGACGAGGGGTTCGACCTCGTCGAGGAGTGGGAGATCGAGGGTGTCACCGTCACGATCGGGCTGGCCCGGATCGCCGAGGAGGACGCGGCCGGGACCGAGGCCGGACCGACGGCCTGAGCGGGCGCTACCAGGTCAGCCCCTCGTAGACGATCCCCTCGCGGCGCTCGACGATCCGGCGGCCGTCGACGACCACCGGCGTCGCCATCGCGTCGAACGCGGCGTCCAGATCGGCGAACTCCGGCCAGTCGGTCACGACCGCCGCCGCGCTCGCGCCCGCCAGCGCGTCGGCCGCCGTCGGCGCACACGCGAGGCCGGGCAGGCGCTCGCGGGCGTTGTCGGCCGCGACCGGATCGTAGGCGACGACCTCGGCGCCTCGCTCGCGCAGGCCCTCGATCACCGGGAACGCCCGGGAGTTGCGCACGTCGTCCGTGCCGGGTTTGAACGCCAGCCCGAGCACCGCGACCCGCTCGCCGGCCACGTCGACGTGGCGGTCGAGCAGGTCGAGCAGCCGGCCGGGCTGGCGGTCGTTCACCGCGACCGCCGCCTCCAGCAGGGCGGGCTCGTAGCCCGCCTCGCGGGCCGTCGCGATCAGCGCGGCGACGTCTTTCGGGAAACAGCTCCCGCCCCAGCCGACCCCGCTGCGGAGAAAGCGCGCACCGATCCGGTCGTCCAGCCCGATCGCCTCGGCCACCTCGTAGGCGTCGATCCCGTGATACTTACAGACGTTGCCGATTTCGTTGATTAGGCTGATCTTGCTCGCCAGGAAGGCGTTGTTGGCGTATTTCACCATCTCGGCGGCTGGGCGGCTCGTCTCGACCACCGGCGGGTCGGCGCGCTCGATCAGCGGGGCGTACAGCTCGCGCAGGCGCGCGAGCGTCCGGTCGTCGCCGTCGGTCCCGAACACCAGCTTGTCCGGATCGCGCAGGTCCGCGACCGCGCTGCCCTCGCGCAGGAACTCGGGGTTGACCGCCAGGCCCAGGTCGGTCCCGACCGCGGGTCCGTCGGCCGCGAGCGCCGGTCCCACGACCGACTCGGTCGTCCCCGGCAGGACGGTGCTTTTGACGACGACGACCGGGAAGTCGGCGCGGGCGTCCGGGTCGGCACCCGCAAGCGCCGCGCCGAGCGAGCGCGCGCCCGCCTCGACGTAGCTCGGATCGAGGCTCCCGTCCTCGTTCGCGGGCGTCGGCAGCGCCAGGAGGACGATCTCGCGGTCGACGAGCGCGTCGTACTCGGTGCTCGCACGCAGGCGGTCGCCGGCGTGGCGCGCGATCAGGTCGGCCAGCCCCGGCTCGTCGATCGGGCTCTCGCCCGACTCGAGCGCCCCGACGACCGCGGGGTCGACGTCGACGTTGATCACCCGGTGGCCAAGATCCGCAAGCGTCGCGGCCAGGGTCGTCCCGACGTAGCCGCTCCCGACGATCCCGACGTTCACGCCCGGGGGCAGGCGGGTGGGCGGCTTGAGCGTTGGGATGGCGACGGCGCGGAGGTCGGGCCGTGGCGCCTACCCGTCCTCGCGCGCCCAGTCGCGCGCCCGATCGAGTGCCTCGCCCCAGCGCCCGTAGCGCCCGTCGAGGGCCGCGGGGTCCTCCTCACCCGCGCCGGGCTCGAACCGGCGGTCGATCCGGCGGGTCTCGCGGAGCGTCGCCCGCGAGTCCCAGTAGCCGACGCCGAGTCCGGCGGCGAAGGCCGCGCCCAGCCCCGTCGTCTCGCGGACGGCCGGCCGGACCACCTCGACCCCGAGGGCGTCGGCCTGGAGCCGACAGAGCAGGTCGTTCGCGACCGCGCCCCCGTCGACCCGGAGACTCGCGAGCGGGCGTCCGGCGTCGGCCGCGGTCGCCTCGACCACGTCCCGGGTGCGAAAGGCGATCGCCTCGAGCGCCGCCCGCGCGAGGTGGGCGGGCTCGGTCCCGCGCGTCAGCCCGAGGACGGTCCCGCGGGCCCGGCCGTCCCAGTAGGGCGCGCCCAGCCCCGCGAACGCGGGGACGAACGCGACGCCGTCGGGCGAGTCGACCGACCGCGCGAGCGCCTCGGTCGCGGCCGCGCTCTCGACCACGCCGACCTCGGCCAGCCAGTCCAGCGCCGCGCCGGTGACGAAGATCGAGCCCTCCAGCGCGTAGCGCGGTGTCTCGCCCGCGAGCTGGTAGGCGACGGTCGTCAGCAGGCCGTGCTCGGAGCGGGCCGGCTCGGTCCCCGTGTTGGTCAGCAGGAACGAGCCCGTCCCGTAGGTGTTTTTGGCCTCCCCGGCCTCGAAGCAGGCCTGGCCGAACAGCGCCGCCTGCTGGTCGCCCAGCGCGCCCGTCACGGGCACCCGCGCCCCGAACGCCCCGTCGGGGTCGGTGTGGCCGTACGGCGTCGCGACGCTCGAGGGCCGGACGGTCGGCAGACAGGCCCGCGGTACCGAGAACAGATCGAGTAGCTCGTCGTCCCACGCGCAGTCCCCGACGTCGAACAGCATGGTCCGCGAGGCGTTGGTCGGATCGGTGACGTGTGTGCCCGTCAGCCGCGCCAGCAGCCACGCGTCGACGGTGCCCGCGCGCAACTCGCCGGCCGTTGCCCGCTCGCGGCGGCGGTCCCGGTCGAGCAGCCACTCGAGCTTGGTCGCCGAGAAGTAGGCGTCGGGCGCGAGCCCCGTCCGCTCGCGGATCAGGGCCCGCTCGTCGTCGTCGAGTGCCTCGATCCGGTCGGTCGTCCGGCGGTCCTGCCAGACGATCGCCCGGTCGACCGGCTCGCCGGTCGCCGCGTCCCAGAGCAGCGTCGTCTCGCGCTGGGTGGCGATCCCGACCGCGGCGAGGTCCTCGCCCTCGATTCCCGCCTCGGCGAGGCTCTCTCGGACCACGCGGCGGACGTTCGCCAGGATCTCGGCCGGCTCGTGCTCGACCCACCCCGGCCGAGGGTGGTGGCTCTCGTGTGGCGCGTAGGCGTCGGCGACGACCCGCGCCTCGCGGTCGACGATCAGACAGCGCGTGCCCGTCGTCCCCTGATCGACGGCGGCGACGTGGCGGCCGTCGGCGGCGGTGGTGGGGGTCATACGCCACGGGCGGCGCTCGCGTCCGTAAGCCTACCGCCGCGTCCGGCCGTCGCCGGGGCGCACGGACAGGCTGATACGCGCCCGGCCCGAGCCCCGGTCGTGCGCGAACTCTCGACCGACGTGGTGGTGGTCGGCGGTGGCGCGACCGGCGTCGGCGTCGCCCGCGACCTGGCGCTGCGGGGCGTCGACGTCCGCCTGCTGGAGCGCGGCGGGCTGAACGCGGGCACCAGCGGCCGCTCGCACGGCGTGCTCCACAGCGGCGCGCGCTACGCCGAGTCGGACCCGGTCGGCGCCCGCGAGTGCGTCCGCGAGAACGCCCGGCTCCGCCGGATCGCCGGGAGCGCGGTCGTCCCGACCGGGGGTCTGTTCCTCTCGCTCGCGGCCGACGACCCCGACTACGCCCAGCGCAAGCTGGCGGCCTGTCGGGCGGTCGGGATCCCGGTCGAGCCGGTCTCGGGTGCCGCGGCCCGCGACCGGATCGCCGGGCTGACCGACGACGTCGAGCGGGCGTTCGCGGTGCCCGACGCGGTCGTCTCGCCCGCGCGGCTGGTCGCCGCCACCGCCGCGGGGGCCGCCGACGCCGGCGCGGGGATCCACACCGACGCCCCCGCGACCGGGATCGAGACCCGCGACGGCGCGGTGGCCGCGGTCCGCGCGGGCGGCGACCTCGACGCCCGGATCGGCTGCGAGGCGGTCGTCAACGCCGCCGGGCCGTGGGCCGACCGGGTGGCGGCGCTGGCGGGTGCGAGCGCGCCCCTGGCCCCCACCAGAGGCGTGATGGTCGCGGTCGAACACGGCGGGATCGGCCCGGTCTGCAACCGCTGTCGGCCCCCGGACGACGGGGACATCGTCGTCCCCCGGGGCGAGCGCGCGGTGCTCGGGACGACCAGCGTCCCGGTCGACGACCCCGCGGCGTTCGACCGCGCGGACTGGGAGATCGAGCGCTCGGTCGCGGAGTGTGCGGCGATGGTGCCGGCGCTGACCGACGCGCCCGTCGTCCGGACGTGGTGGGGGGTGCGCCCGCTCTACGCCCCGGACGAGACGGGCGAACGCCGCGGGATCTCCCGCGGGTTCGCCCTGCTCGACGGCGCCGACGAGGGCGCCGCGGGGCTGTTCAGCCTCGTCGGCGGGAAGCTCACCACCCACCGGCTGATGGCCGAGGCGGCCGCCGACCGGGTCTGTGCGCGTCTCGGCGTCGAGGCCCCCTGCGAGACCGCGACGACGCCGCTCCCGGCGGCCGACGATCCCGCGGCGGCCGACCGCCTCGTGGCGCGCTACGACGCCGCCGCGCCGGGCGACGCGGAGGCCTGACGCGGCCGCGATGACAAACGCCTTGCCCGCGGATCACCGGAGACCGGTATGGTCCCGCCGCTGGTCCTCGACATCGACGGCACCCTGACCGAGGCACACGGACGGATCGACCCACGGGTCTTCGAGGTGTTGCCGGGCTGGGACGCGCCGGTCGTGCTCGCGACGGGCAAGGCCTTCCCGTACCCGGTCGCGCTCGCGCACTTTCTGGGTCTGCCGGAGGTGGTGATCGCCGAGAACGGCGGCGTCGTCGTCGGCCGCGACGGCGTCCGGTTCCAGGGCGACCCCGACCGGGCGCGGGCGGCCGTCGCGGCCTTCGAGGAGCGCGGTGGCGACCTCGGCTGGGAGGCACCAGACACCGTCAACCGCTGGCGCGAGACCGAACTCGCCGCGGCGCTGTCGGCCGACGAGACGCTCCTGCGCGCGGTCGCCGCCGAGTTCGATCTCGAACTGGTCGACACGGGCTACGCCTACCACCTCAAGACGCCGGGCGTGGAGAAAGGCGACGGGCTCCGGGCGGTCGCGGCCGGCCTCGATCGACCGCCAGAGTCGTTCGTCGCGGTCGGCGACAGCGAGAACGACGTCTCGACGTTCCGGGTCGCCGGCCGGTCGTTCGCCGTCGCCAACGCCGACGCCGCGGCCCGGGCGGCCGCCGACACCGTGCTCGAGGCGTCACACATGGACGGGACGCTCGCGGCGCTCGCGGCCGTCTCGTAGCGGCGGTCGGCGCTACTCCGGCCCCGGCGGCGAGACGGCGCCCGCCCGCCAGTCCGCGAACGCCGTCTCGACGGCCGCCTCCTCGAAGCGCTCGATACAGGGCACCTCGTAGGGGTGGGCCTCGGCCAGTCGGTCGGCCAGCGCGTCGGCCCGGCTCGCGGTCGTCTTCGCCAGCAGGATCGTCTCGTCGTCGGTCTCGACGCCTCCGTCCCAGCGGTAGGTCGAGCGACAGTCGACGGCGTTGACACAGGCCGCCAGCCGCTCCTCGACGAGCGTCCGCGCGAGCCCCGCGGCCGCGTCGCGCGGGACGGTCGCGTAGACGGTGACCACGGTCCGGCTACTCCCCGGCCTCGGTGCCGGCCCCGGCGTCGGCCCCGAACGGGACGAACGCGCCGGTGATGTCCCACTCGTGGAGACAGAACGGCTCGCCCGCCACGGGCCCGCTCGCCTCCCGGACCACCCGCCAGGCCGTGCTCGCGTCGTCCCAGCACTCGCGTCGCCCACAGCGCTCGCAGGTGCGCCGCGAGGGTCGGGACAGCGTCTCTGTCATGCCCGGCCACACGCCGTGCTCGCACATAGCTCTCCCGACGGCGCCGTGCCGGACCACGCTTATGCCCGCCGGCTCCGACGGGCGGGCGTGGGCTTTCACACCTTCGACCCGGACCGGGCCGACGCGCTCGAGGACGAGCGACGGTACCGCCACTGCTCGCGCGAGGAGCTGTTCGCCCTCGTCGCGCCCCACGAGGGGATGGCGCTGGCCGATCTGGGCAGCGGGACGGGCTTTTACACCGAGCTGTTGGCCCCCCACGTCGGACGGCTCTACGCCGTCGACGTCCAGCCCGAGATGCACGCCCGCTACCGGGCGAAGGGGCTCGACGGGACCGTGGCTCCGGTCACCGCCGCCGTGGCGGACCTCCCGTTCGCCGACGACGCGCTCGACGCCGCCCTCTCGACGATGACCTACCACGAGTTCGCGGGCGAGGCGGCGATGGCCGAACTCGCGCGCGTGCTCCGGCCCGGCGGCCGGCTGGTCACGGTCGACTGGACCGCCGCCGGCGCGGGCGAGACCGGTCCACCCCTCGATCACCGTCACGACGCCGGCCACGCGGCGCGGGCGATGCTCGACGCGGGCTTTGCCGTCGAGCGCGCGACCAGCCGACCCGAGACGTTCGTGACCGTCGGTCGCCGGCGGTAGCCCGGCGGATCGGCTCGGATCGAGCCGGACCGGATCAGCTCGCCCGGTCGAGCGCCGCGACGGCGCCGGCGCCGACGAGCGCGCCCCCGAGAAAGGCCGCCAGGGCCGCGTCCGTCCACCCCGCCGGGAGCGCGGCCCCGGCCCGCAGGTACGGCGCCCGGAGCGCCCCGACCACCAGCCCGACGAGGAAGGCGACGGTCGCTGCCCGGCGGGCGGCGAGCGCGGCCCGGACCGCGTGGGCGACGGTCAACAGCCCGACGAGCGCGCCCGCGACGAAGGCGGCGACGCTCGTCCCCGGCTCGACGACCGGCGCGAGCCCGGCGCCCGGCGCGGCGACCAGCGCGTCGACGAACGCCCCCAGCGTGGCGATCATCCGCTCGTACTGCCCGAGCACCAGCAGGAGCAGCGAGCCCGAGACCCCCGGCAGCACCATCGCGCTCACCGCCACCGCCCCCGCGACCGCGGTCGCGAGCGGGCCGGTCCCGATCACCGCCGACGCCCGTCCCGACGCGAGGTACGCGACCGCCGCGCCGGCGACCAGCGCACCCCCGCGGGCGGGCGTGTCGAGCACCAGCCGGTCGCGCAACACGACCGCCGACGCGGCGATCAGCCCGAAGAACAGGCCGAACGTCGCCACCGGCGCGACCGCGAGCAGACGATCGAGCAGCCGGGTGACGGTCACGACGGCCGCGAGGATCCCGGCTCCGAGCGCCAGCAGGAACGTCGTGTCGAGTTCGGCGAGCGCCGCCCGGCCGTCCCCGCGCCGCGAGGGGACGACCACGGCCACGGCCCGCAAGAGCCGGCCGGGCGAGACGGCGGTGAGGGCGGCGACCAGCCGGCCGTAGATCCCGGTCAGGAGCGCGATCGTCCCGCCCGAGACGCCGGGCACCGCGTCGGCCGCGCCCATGCAGATCCCGCGCAGGAAGACGCCGACCGGGCCGTGCTCGCGGTCGGCCGAGACGGCGTCGCTCGTGCCGGACCCGGACCGCTCGGCCTCCCCGCCGTCCATCGCGGGCTCAGCCCGCCCGGCGGACGGGGGCGGCCGGCGCGACGAGGTCGGCCAGGCCGGCGAGCGGGGCGATCGAGGCCGTCGTCCCCGTCCCGGTCGGGGCGGACGCGAGCGTCCCCGACACCGACGCCGGCGCGGCGAGATCGGCGCTCGCGTTCGCGTCCGAGCCCCCGCCCGAGCCCGAGTCGGAGTCGTTCTGGTTCACCTGGACGGCGCCGTCGTCGCCGAACAGCGACTCGGTCGAGCGCTCGAGCGTCACCGAGACCGTCCCGTCCTCGGCGCCGTTCACGTCGCCCTCGGGGACGTGGACGGTGCCCGAGGCCGCGGTGACGTTGCCGCCGGCCAGCGTCGAGCCGCCCGAGACGTTGTACGGCCCGGTCGCGCGCACCGACACGTCGGTGTAGCCCGCCTCGGGGCCGTACTCGTCGTAGCCGGTCGTCGCGTAGGGGACCGTCAGCGAGAACTCGCCGTCCGCGTCGGCGGTGGTCTGCTGGCTGTAGCTGAACGTCTCGTTGCGCTCGGGCACCCGGAGGGTGGTCTCGACGGTGACGGTGCCGTTCGGGACGGCGTTCGATCCCCGGATCGTCGCGCCGGGCACCCGCTCGAACGTCTTGACGTAGGCGGGCACCGCGGGCGTGACGAACTGGGAGGCGATCCGGGTCGTCCGGACCGTCCCGGCGCGGATCCGGCGGTAGCCCGTGCTGTCGTTCGCCGAGGACTCGCTGGCGTCGACCAGCCGGTAGTGTTCGAGCGCGGGCACGTCCTCGCTGGGGAACCCGCCCACGCCGCCGATCTGTGAGGTGGAGTCGTTGGCGACGTACTCGCGCGCGGCCTCCATGTTCTGGAACTGCCTGACGAGCGACCGGTTGCCACCCGGCGCCGCCGGCAGGGTGATCTCGTCACCGCCCTGGGTCCGGAAGGTGGTCTCCTGCCAGTCGATCACGACCGGCCGGGCGTCCTGGCGGCTCCCGTGGTAGAGGTAGAGCCGCGTCATCTGGCTGTCGTAGAAGCGCTGATCGCGCAACAGGAAGCTCGTCCGGCCGTTCGCGGCGTAGACCCGCCGGTAGAAGTCCTCGCTCGTGACGTTCTCCTCGTCGTAGAAGACCACGGGCGCGGCGAACTTCGAGCCCGGCGTCGCCATCTGCCAGTCGACCATCACGTAGCGGGTCTGGTCGCCCTCGGTCGACTGCGCCGTGTGGACCGCACGGGCGTCCTCGGGCGTCGGCGCGAGCAGGTAGTTCGCCGCCTCGGTCGCGCCCTGCTGGAACGGGTTGGCGTTGGGGATCCGCTCGCCCGTGGTGGTGATCCAGTGGCCGTAGTCCCACCACGACTGCACGCCGTAGGCGCCCGCGGGATACTCGAAGTCGTCGGTGCGCTCGTAGCGACCGTAGTAGGGCATCCGGTCGGCGTTGCCCGCGCCGCCGTAGTCGCCCTCCGCGGGCGTGTTCTCGGCCAGCCACTCGAGGCTGCCCTCCCACTCGGCGTAGCCCCCGGGGCCCTGGTCGCTGGCGGCCTGCCACGCCGTCGTCGACCGGTCGAACTGGGCGTTGCCGGTGTGTCTGACCTGCATCGGCACGACCAGCCCCGGCGTGACGACCAGCATCACGACCGCCGCGACGACGAGCACCTGGTAGCCCTCGATCCCCTCGATCGCGTCGCGGATCGAGCCCAGATCGAGGGCGGCGAGCACCGAGCCCAGCAGGTAGGCGTTCAACACCGCCACCACGAGCGCGAGGTAGTAGTTGAACCGCACCTGGGTGAACGCCGCCGCGGTGACGAACGCGGCCCAGACCAGCACGAACAGGTCGTCGGCGTCGTAACGCACCAGCAGGGTGGCGCCGACCACGAGCGCCGCCACCAGCGCCAGCCCGACGATCTCGGGCACGACGCCGACGGCGTCGCCGACGGCCGCGACCGGACCGGGGACCAGATAGACCAGCGCGATCAGGACGAGCCCGCCGGCGACGTAGCCCGTCTCGCGGGTCTCGCCCGTCCGGACCAGCGGCCTGGCCACCAGCCAGATCGCCGCGGCCACGCCGGTGAAGATCGTGAAGCCGTAGTCGGCCAGCAGCCGGCCGACCCGGTCGACACCACCCGCCTGGGTGGCGAAGCCGAGCTGGCGCAGGCTCGACGGCGCGAGGTAGGGCTGGGCCTCGGAGATGGTGCGGGTCTCGGCCCCGGAGCTGAACCCGACGAAGCGAAGGAAGTTCTGGACGAGCGTGTCGTACAGCCCCGGCAGCGCCACGGCGACGACCGCGACCCCGACGAGGACGGTCCCGCCGACCGCGGCGGGGTAGCTCGCCGCGTCGAGCTCGCGGGCGTTCCAGAGCCGGGCGAGCGCGGCGAGGGCGACCGCCGCCCCCGCGACCGCCAGCGGGAGGACGATCTGGAGGAGTCCGAAGTCGGTGGGCGAGAAGCTCGTTGAGCCCATCGGCACCAGCATCAACAGCGCGGTCACGCCCATCGCGACCGCCGTGGCGAAGGCGCCGTGGTCGGGCGAGCGGCCGTGGACGTGATCGCTCGTCAGCTTCACCAGCACGTAGGCCCCGAGGATCCCGACCAGCAACACGCCGGGGGGCCAGACCCACATGTACATCGCGACGGCGAAGCCGGCGAGGGCGGCCCAGACCGCCGGCCGGCGCAGCTCGTCGAGGTCGCGTGCGGTCACCAGCTCCCAGACCGGGCGCTCCTCGTCGGCGACCGAGAAGGCGGCAAGCAGACCGACGACGGCCATGCCCATGAACAGCGGCTCGGCGCCGTTGTGGTCGGCGAAGCCGACGATGGTTCGCTGGAGGAACGAGCCCGGCAGGAGCGCGAGCACGACGGCCCCGAACAGCGCGGCGCCGCGCCCGGCGATCCGGCGCCCGATCAGGTAGACGGGGACGACCGCCAGCGCGCCGAAGACCGGGGGCGCGACCGCGAGCGTCGTCGCGACCAGGGACTCGCTCGGCGAGCCCAGGCCGACGACGAGCGCGGCGGTGGCGACGAGCTGGTCGTAGAGCGTGCCGAACTGGCCGGCACTCGTCCCGTACGGGAAGTAGGTCCAGGGGTCGAACGGCATCGTCGCCGGCCAGTTGCGGACGGTGTAGGTCACCTGGCGGAGGTGGTACCAGGCGTCGTTGCCCGAGAACACGACGTCGCCGTCGCTCACGAACGCGCCGTAGCTCTGGAGGCGCACCCAGAGCATGAACGCGGCGACCGCGACGAGCGCGGGGACGTGGTACCACTCCTCCAGGAGGTCGAGGACGGAGGGAGCGTCGCGAGGCGGGTCGCTCATCGGACAGACGCACAGCTAAAACGCGAATAAGTCTTGCGTTCGCCGGACGCGGGGCGTCGAGCCCGGACGGGAACGCTTTTGACGGTCTCGGGAAAACGGCCGTCGATGCTCGTCTCGGTCGTCGTCTGCACCCACTCGATGGACCGGTTCGAGGTCTTCTCCGAGGCGGTCGAGAGCGTCCTCGCACAGCGTCACCGCCCGCTCGAGCTGGTGCTGGTCGTCGACGGCAACCCCGAGGTCGCCACCCGGGTCCGCGAGCGGTTCGGCGACGCCGCCGAGCGCGCCGACCTCGCGGATCTCGTGATCCACGACAACGACGAGAACCGGGGGATCTCCTACTCGCGCACGAAGGGGGGCGAGCTCGCCTCGGGCGAGGTGGTCGCGTTCGTCGACGACGACGCGGTCGCCGAGCCCGACTGGATCGAGCGCCTGCTCGACGTCTACCGCGAGACCGACGCGATCGCGGTCGGGGGCGACGTGCGCCCGGACTGGCAGGTCGAGCGCCCCGACTTCTTTCCCGCGGAGTTCTACTGGCTGGTCGGCTGCGTCGAGCCCGGCTTCGCCGCGGACGGGGAGGAGGTACGCAACACCTACGGCTCGAACATCTCCTATCGGCGCGAGGCCTTTCTCGCGGTCGGTGGGTACGACCCCAACACCGGCCGGAAGGGCGACAAGCACCTCCAGGCCCACGAGGCCCCCGTCGGGGTCCGTCTGTTGCGCGAGTACGACCGCGGGATGGTCTACACCCACGACGCGGTCGTCCACCACACGCTGTTCGACTACCGGGCGCGCTTTCGCTGGCTCGTCGCCCGGTCGTTCTGGCAGGGCTACTCGAAGCGAATCTTCGATCTGCGCTACCCGGACGCCCCTGACGACAAGAACGACTACCTGCGGTGGCTGGTCGGCGAGCGGGTGCCCGGCCGGCTGAAGGGGCTGGCGCGGGCGCCGTCGTGGGCGGCGCTGGCGCAGCTGATCGCGGTGTTCGTGTTCACCGCGGCGGT
>CAZMLQ010000054.1:0-13761 GCA_964567195.1 uncultured Haloferacaceae archaeon
GGTGACCGAGGTCACCATCCGCAACCGCTACCAGGAGCAGATCGAGGCGATGGGCTTTCGCTAGCCCCGGACGAAGACGACGACCTCGCGGTTCCAGAGCCCGAGCCGGTAGCCCGTGACCTCGTAGCCGTCGCCCAGCCGCCCGGCGACCGCGCTCCGGCGCTCGGGGACGGTCACCACGACCGGCGCCGGCTCCTCGATCGCGTCGGCCGAGCGGGCGTCGTCGACGGTCGCGCCCGCCCGCTCGGTGTACCACGGGAGCGGCAGGCGCTCGCCCCAGGACTCCCCGACCGGCGGCCGCGAGACGTCGCCCGGGGCCGAGAGCTCGTCGCCGACGTAGAGCACGTCCACCCCGGAGCCGCCGGCGGCCGCGCGGACGTCGGCGGCGAAGCCGTCGAGGTCGTCGGCGGGCTGGCCGTAGGAGGCGAGGGCGTTGTCGGGCGTGCTCGGCCCGTAGACGGCGCCGGCGGCCACCGCGCCGGTCTGGGTGAGCGCGGCGAGCGCGATCAGCCCCGCCGCGGCGACCGTCCGGCTCCGCCGGTCGGCGGCCGCCCGGACGCCCGCCCGCAGGACGGCCGCGCCGCCGACGGCCGCCGGCACCGCCAGCGGGACGACGGTGTGGACGGCGACCCACGGCGCCGACACCTCGGTGACGACGGGAAAGAGAAGGAGGCCGAACAGCCCCCAGTAGGCGGCGAACGCGGGCAGCGCGCGCGGGCCGCCGACCCGGTAGCGGTCCCAGAGCAGCGCGCCGACCGCCAGCGCGAGCACCGGGAGCGCGCCGGCGAGGAGGACGCGCCCGTGAGCGGCGAGGTAGGGCAGGAGCTCGTGGGTGCCGTCGGGGGCGCGCCCGACGATCCGGACGCCGACGAACCGGCGGGCGCTCCCGACGAACGCCGCCTCGACGACGGCGGGGAGCGTCGCCGGTCGCCAGAGCCCCGGCCCCGGTCCCCCGCCGGTCCGGGGGGCGAACAGGAACAGGTGGACGAGCGCGCCGACCGCGAGCGCGCCGACCGCGGTGCGGGCGCCGTCCCGGAGGCGGTCGCGGACGGCGGCGACGGCCGCGAGCGCACGCGCCGGCCGGCGGCGCAGGCGGTCGTGGTCGAGGACGAGCCCGCCCGCGACCAGCCACGCGAGCGGGTAGGCGACGGCGAAGCCGGAGGCCCCGACCGCGAGCGCGACCGCCGCCGCGAGGACGGGCGCGTAGCGGCGGTCGCCGTCGTGGAGCCGGACGGCGGCGCCGACGGCGACCAGCCCGAGCCCGGCGGCGAGAACGTCGCCACGGAGGAAGCGACCGTAGTAGACGAGCAGCGGGTCGGCCGCCAGCAGCGCCGCGAGCACGACCGTCTCGTCGTCGCGGAGCCGGCCCCGGAGGAGAAGCGCCGCGAGCGGGAGGAGGGCGCTCCCGACGGCGACCGGCAGGCGGGCGGCGAAGTCGGAGGGGCCCAACAGCGCGAGCACCGGTCGGCCGACGACGTAGAGCAGCGGACCGCCGGCGACCGGGCGGTAGCCGAACGCGCCCGTCTCGAGCGCCCGGAGGGTCCAGTAGCCGACCCGGGCCTCGTCCCAGTGGAACGGCCGCGCCCCGAGTCCGACGAGCCGGGCGACCAGGCCGACGGCCGCGACGACGACGACGGCGGCCGCCACCCGGTCGCGCCGCCCGGCCGGGACGGCGGCCGTGGTCCCCTCGCCGGCGGCCCCGGAGCGGGGTGACATACCGCGTCGTGTTGTCCGGGTCGGAACAAGCCTTTCGACTCGCCACGCCCCGACGCGGGAAAGACTCAGGGTGCGCGTCGTGGTAGGCGGTGACATGTACGAGACGATACTCGTGCCGACCGACGGGAGCACGGCCGCGCGGAAGGCGGTGCGTCACGCGCTCGATCTGGCCACACGGACCGGCGGCTCGGTCCGCGCGCTGTCGGTGGTCGATACGGGCGGGTACGCGTCGATCGAGGCCTCGGGCGGGGCCGTCTCCGGCCGACTCAGGGCGGTCGCCGAGACGGCGGTCGAGTGGGTCGCGACCGCGGCCCGGGACGCGGGCGTCGATGTCGAGACGGCGGTCCGGGAGGGGAGCCCGCCCGCCGAGATCGTCGCCGAGGCCGAGGCCGCCGGGGCGGGCCTGATCGTGATGGGCACCCACGGCCGGCGAGGGATCGACCGCTACCTGCTCGGGAGCGTCACCGAGCGGGTGGTGCGGGCCGCGGTCGTCCCGGTCCTGACCGTCCGGACCGCCGACCCGCCGGACTGACCGCTCGGCCGATCGTAAGACGTTTTTCACGAGTCGCTCTACCGACGATCATGGCCGAGTACACCGTCGAGTTCGTGGGGACCGGTGAGACGATCACCGTCTCCGACACCGAGACGATCCTCTCGCGGTGCATCGAGGAGGGCATCGCCCAGGAGTACTCCTGTCGGGTCGGGATGTGTCTCGCCTGCTCCGCCGAGATCCTCGACGGCGAGGTGGTCCAGCCCGCCGCCCGCGGGCTCACCGACGAGGAGGCCGAGCGCTACGCGCTCACCTGTATGGCCCGTCCCCAGTCCGACCTCCGACTGGACCGGGGGAAGTATCCGCCCAGCATCGAGACCGAGGGGGTCGACGCCGGCGCCGACGCCGCCGCGGACGACTAGCCGACCGCGCAGTCGTTTGGTCCGAGCTCGAGCTCGTCGGCCGTCGCGCCGTTGACCGTCTCGCGCCCGAGGTTGATCGCGACGATCCGCTCGTGGTTGGCCGGCCGCGCCGGGAGGTCGCGGGTGACGTGCCCGACGAACGCCGCCTCGTCGAGCGCGAGGGCGTCGAGGCGGTCGCGCAGCTCCCCGACCGTCGCGACGGGCGCGCCCGCGATCGCGACCGGGCCGGCCGGATGGTGACCGGGCAGCACGCGGACATCGGGGGAGAGCCCGAGCAGGCGGTCGTGGATCGTCGCGTGGAGCCGGCGGGCCAGCGCCGGCGCCCCCGCGTCGCCGGCCTCCAGGTCGGGTCTGGCGACCGAGTCGAGAAAGACGCTGTCGGCGGCGAACAGGAGGTCCGCGAGCCGGAAGCCGGTCGTCTCGGAGGTGTGTCCAGGGAGCGAGAGCGCGGTCAGGGTCGCGTTCCCGACCCGGAGCCGGTCGCCGTCGGCGACGGTCTCGGCGTCGAACGCGAGCCCCCGGTCGGCGGCGCCCTCGGGTAGCACGGGTACCGCCCCGGTCGCCCCGGCGACCGCCCGGATCCCCGAGACGTGGTCGGCGTGGACGTGGGTGTCGATCGCGTACCGCAGGCTCGCGCCCCGGTCGCGGGCGTCGGCGGCGTAGCGGTCGGCGAACGCCCGGAGCGGGTCGATCACCGCCGCCTCGTCGCCGTCGACCACGAGGTAGGCGAGACAGCCACTCGACGGCCGGCGGTAGGCGAGCACGGTCGTCCCGCCGGCGACGGGGACGGGGTGGGCCTCGTACACCCGCGCCCACCCCGCCATCCCGCCCGCGAGGTTCGTCGCCTCGTAGCCGGCCTCGACCAGCAGGTCGGCGACGCGGGCGCTGGCCTCGCCGACGGCACAGACCGTCACCACCGCCACGTCGGGATCGAGACCGAGATCGGCGGCGTGTTCGGCCACCCGTCCCGTTGCCGCGGCGGCGACGAACCGTGCGTTCGAGGCCTGGATCGCGGTCACCGCCGGGCCGTCCAGGTGCCAGCGGTCGAACGCGTCGCGGTCGCGCAGATCGAGGACGGTGACCGGCTCGTCGGCCAGCAGTCGGGTCTCGAGTTCGGCCGGGTCGAGCGCGCCGGCGCCGGACGCGGCCGCCGTGGACGGGTCGTTCATGCCCGGCAGAGGCGCCGCCGCCACAAAGCGGTGTCGCGGGAGACGGCGAACCGTTGATGCTCGTCCCCGCCCTCGATCGCCCCATGGACGGACCGACGTTCCGGGAGCGCGTCGAGGCGGCGACGGCGACCGAACTCGACCGGCTGGGCTCGAGCCAGCTCCTCGTCGCGCTGACGGACGCGGAGCTCACGACAGAGGCGGTGTTGGGCGTGGCCGCCCACAGCGAGCACGCGGCCCACGAGACGTTCGCCGCGTGGGCGGCCGACGAGCCCGACGAGCGCGCCCGCGCCGCCTTCGAGGCGACCGCGGCCCGCGAGGCCGACCACCGCGAGCGGGTGCTGGCCGCGCTCGACGACCCCGGCTTCGAGCCGGTCGACGGCGGGCCGATGCACGCCTACCTGCGCGGCCGGTCGTCGACGGTCGGCCGGGTCGCCGCCGGCGTCGTCGGCCGCGGGCTCGTCGCCCTGCGCACCCACGCACAGCTGATCTCGTTTTTCGTCAACGAGGCCGACGAGCGCCGCGCCGAGCTCTTTCGCGACCTGCGCGACGAGACCGAGGCGGCGCTCGTCGAGGGGCTCAACCTCCTCGAGGCGCTCTGTGACGACGAGGACGACTGGGCGCGCGCCCGGGCGACCGCCGAGTACGTGATCGGCGTCGCCTACGACGACTACGCCGACGCGCTGGCGGGGCTGGGACTGGACCCCCGCCCGGTCTGTTGAGCCTCTCGCCCGTCGAGCGCCGCCGCGTCGCGGTCTCTCTCGGGACGGCGTTCGCCGTCTCGTGGACGGCCGGGCTCGGCGTCTACCTGGCCGGCGGGCTGGCCGACAGCCCCCGTCTCGGCGGCCTGCCGGTGACGCCGGCGACGGTCCTGATCGCGACGGGCTACACGTGGGGGCCGGCGGCCGACAACGCCGTTGCCCGCCTCGCGGGCGGCGGTCTCGCACTCCGACCGGGCGCGACCGAGACCCTGTCGGTCCCGGGCGCGGCAACCGGCGGACCGACCGGGCCCGAGCCCGAGGGCGTCGTCGGCCGGACGCGGGACGGGGGGAACCGGTGAGCGGCGACGAGACCGACCGCCCACGGGGCCGCGTGACCGGGCTCTACGTCGCTCCCGAGGCGTCGGCACCGATGCGCTCGCTCGACCGGGTCGAGGCGGTCCCGGGGGGGCTGCGTGGCGACCGCTACCGGCGCGGCGAGGGCCACTTCGCGCTGGACGCCTGCGAGGTCACCCTGGTCGGGGCGGCCTCGCTGGCCGCCGCGGCCGAGTCGGGCGTCGACCTCTCGGGGGGTCGCCACCGCCGCAACGTCGTCGTGGCCGGACTCGACCCCGCCGATCTGGTCGGCGCGCGCATCGCCGTCGGTGGGGCCGAGCTCCGGGTCACGCGCCCGCGGCCGCCGTGTGCCCACCTCGAGTCGCTCACCGAGGCCGGGGCCGCGGCGGCGCTGGGCGAGGGCGGCGGCGCCTGCGCCGACGTGGTCGCGGGCGGGACCGTGGCGGTCGACGATCCGGTCCGGGTGGTCGAGGCCGCACCCCGCACGATCGGGCGGGCGATCGCCGACCGTCTGCGCGGGCGGGCGGCGGCGGACCGGGACGGCCACCCGGAGTCGTGAGACCGTGCGCGACCGACGCACCACCGCTCCGGGCTTTAATCGGCCGGCCGACCTGTCGTGTGTATGGGAGAGCGACACACGAGACGGCGGTACCTCGCCGCGCTGGGCGCCGGCGCCGCGGGGCTGGCGGGCTGTACCGGGATCCGGAGCGGGGAGCGCCCGCGTGGGCCCGGCGCGGCGGCGGACGGATCGACGCCGACGCCGACGACCGACTCGGCGGGCGGGCGGCCCCCGCTCGCCGACGCGGCGCTCTCGCTCCCCGACAGCCCCGCGGCGCTGCGAGAGCACGTCAAGAGCGGTGGGCCGGGCAAGGACGGGATCCCGTCGATCGACCAGCCCTCGTTCGTCGCGCCGGACGAGGTCGGGATCGTCTCCGGCGACGACCCCGTCTTCGGCGTCGTGGTCGACGGCGAGGCCCGGGCCTACCCGCAGATAATCCTGGTCTGGCACGAGATCGTCAACGACACCGTCGCCGGCGAGCCCCTGACGATCACCTACTGTCCGCTGACGGGGACGGCGATGGGCTTTCGCCGCGGCGGGACGAGCTTCGGGGTTTCGGGCCGACTGCTCAACAACAACCTCGTCATGTACGACCGCGAGACCGACAGCCGGTGGCCCCAGGTCGCGGCGACGGCCATCTCCGGCCCCCACGAGGGGCGCTCGCTCGACGAGGTCCGGGTCGTCTGGACCACGCTCGACCGGTGGGTCGACGCCTACCCCGACACGCGGCTGCTCTCGACCCAGACCGGCTTCGCGCGCGAGTACGGCCGCGATCCGTACGGGACGTACAACCCCGTCGGCGGCTACTACGACGAGCGCTACACGCTGTTCGACCGGCTCAACCCCGACGAGCGGCTCCACCCCAAGCGGGTCGTGGTCGGCGCGCGCACACCCGCGGGGGCGGTCGCCTTCGAGAAGCGGGCGCTGCGCGAGGCCGAGGTGATGACGGGCGACCTCGGCTCGACGCCGGTCGTGGCGGTCCACGAGCCCGGACTGGACGCGGGCTACGTCTACCGACGCCCCGAACGGACGACCGTCGAGGCGGGCGACGGCGCGGTGCTCGTCGACGGGACGGCCCACCCGGCCGACGATCTGCCGCTCGACCCGGTGCTCGCGACCGACGCGATGTGGTTCGCGTGGTCGGGCTTTTACCCCGATCTGACCCTCTATGCGTAGGACGCTCGCGGGGACGGTCGCGCTCGTGGGCCGGGCGCTCTCCCGCCGGGACGGCCGGACGGTCGCGCTGGGGGTCGGACTCGCCTACCCGGTGGTCTATCTCGCCGCGCTCGGCCACCTCTCGCTGGGCGGGACGGGCGGGCTCGACGTGCTGGTGGTCGACAGCCCGCTGGCGCGCATGCTGCGCCCGCGCGCGCCATTCAGTTACGAGCCGATCGCGCGACTCGCGGTCGGCCCGCTCGTCCTCCTGGTCTCGCCGCTGAACCTCCTGCTCGGGGCCGGGCTGTCCGTGCTGGTCGCGCTCAACGCCGCCGTGGCGCTGGTCTCGTGGCGCGCGCCCGCGGCCTGTGGGGTCGACGCCAGAGCCGGCCCGCTGGCCGGCGCGCTCGGCCTGCTCTCGGGGGCGACCTGCTGTGGACCCGCGATCCTCTTTCTCGTGGGGATCCAGGCGACCGGGACGCTCGTGACCGCCTTCGGCGCGCTCGTGCCCGTCGCGGTCGCCCTGCTGGTCGGCACGCTCGTGCTCGCCGGTCGTGGCGCGACCCCGCCGGAGCCGGAGGCCGCGACCGGGGGCGAGGCTCAGTCGGCGGAGTCGGGGAACAGGCTCTCGGGCAGGTAGGCCGAGACCGTCCAGTTGGGCGCGTCGACCACCTCGCTGATCTTGAGATCGACCGCGGCCGAGCAGAGCAGGTAGGCCTCGCCGCGGCTCAGCCCTCGCTCCTCGTGGAGGTGGTCGATCATGTGTCGGGTCGCGAGCTTCGTCGCCTCCATCAGGTCGTCGGCGATCCCCGTGGTACCGTACATCGGCTCGTCGGCCCCCGTCGGGGTGAACGGACCGGTCGTCTCGAAGCGGGGCTGGTCGATCGAGAGGTCCGAGCGCACGTCCAGCCGGGCGGTGACGAACATCTCTGCCTCGATCCCGGTGACACAGACCTCGCCGTCGCCCTGGGCGGCGTGGCAGTCGCCGACCGAGAACAGCGCGTCCGCACACTCGACCGGGAGATAGACCGTCGAGCCCGCGGTCATGTGCTTGACGTCCATGTTGCCCCCCGTCGCGCGCGGCGGGAGGGTGTCGCCGCCGTCCGCCCCGGCCGGCGCCGTCCCGATCACGCCCGGGAACGGGTCCAGGGGCACCTCGATCCCGTCGACGAAGTGGCCCACGTCGCCCTCGAGGTCCCAGACGTGCAAGCCCGAGCCGTCGAACTCCTCGGGCAACAGTCCGAGCCCCATCTCGCCCGGGAAGAAGAGGTTGTAGCCCCAGCCCTTGTGCTGGAGATCGAGCAGGTCGACCACCAGCGTGTCGCCGGGCTCGGCGCCCTCGACCGCGACCGGCCCGGTCAGCGGGTGGACGGGGTCGAAGCTGATCCCGGGCACGTCCGCGGCCGTCGTCTCGACGTCGATCTGGCCGTCGACGGCGTCGCGACACTCGAACCGGACCACGTCGCCGGGCGCGACGGTCAGCGCGGGCTCGATCTCGTCGTTCCACTCGCGGTGGACGTTCGCCTCGGCGTCGGAGAGCCGGTGGTCGACCTCGTACTCGCGGGACACGATCGTGCGGGCGCGGGCCGTGGGAATAAGTGTCGGGGTGGCTACGAGCCCGTGCGCTCGCACTCGACGTCGACATCGCGGGTCGTCTCGACCGAGACGCCGTCTCCGGTCGCGGTGAACTCGACGGTGACCGTGTGTGATCCGTTCTTCGCCGAGTCGGCACAGGAGACCCTGACGCCGGCGTGGTCGCCCGCGTCGAGGTCGGTGTCGTTCAGCCCCGAGAGCGACACGTCGTCGTCCGACTTCTCCGTGGCTTCCAGATCGACGGGCTGTCCGAGTCTGTTCGTGATGACGAGCGCAGTTCCGGTGGTGCCGTTCTCGATCGGTTCGTCGGTCGGCTCGAACGAGAGATAGGCCTCCTCGTCGTCGGCCACCGTCACCTCCACCGGCCGGTCCGAGCGCGCGACATCGTAGGCCGCGGTGCCGGCGACCAGCATCGACACGACGAACAGCCCGACGATCGCGCGTCGGTGGTTCACCGCTCGACCTCCGGCGGGATCTCGTCGGCCCCGATCCGGCGCCGTCGGGCGGCGTAGCCGTGGGCCAGGGCCGAGGCGAGCAGGGCGGCGACGAGGAAGGCGATCCAGGCCAGATCGGGAAGCAGGCTGAACGGGACCGCGTCGACCCAGAGCGCGAGCAGGAGCGACGCCCCCAGCGCGGCGAGCCCGAGGTAGTAGCCGTACCACGGGATCTCGTCGCCCTGCACCACCTCGAGGTAGACGTCGAGCTCCTCGGCGGCCTCCGTCGCCCGGACGGTGCCACCCCGCTCGTCGAACTCGACCACCCCGACGTCGTCCATCTTCGGGAGGTGGGTCTGCTGGAGCGCGGTGTAGGCCGACTTGCGCTCGTTCGCCGCGAGCTCCTCGACCGTCACCCCGTTCTCCCACGCTGCCACGCGCTCGGCCAGCCAGCCGATCTCGGCGGGCGACCCCCGGTGTCGCAGCGCGTGGAGCACGAACCGGCGCCGCCTGTTCGCCAGGAGCGAGAACACCTCGTCCTCGGCGAGATCGACCTCCCGGCCGACCGGCAGTCCGTCGTCGAGTACGCTCATCATCCCCCGTGTACGTGTAGTGTAAACTACTAATTAAAGGCTTGTGTTCCCCGCCTCCCTACCCGGTCTCGTGACGAACGCGTCGTAACTCCCCGGTAATCGGGGGTTAAACCGCCGATCCGGGAGTTCAACCCAACGTATCCGCTCGCCGGCCCGCGCGCATCCCCCGGTTGAACCGCTTCCGTGTGCGCATTACAAGGTACCCCCGGCACGTCGGGAGGGACGCACGGATGCGGACGATCCAGGCCGAGATAGACGGAACGCCGAGCGTGCGGGGGACCCGCCCGTGAGCGTCGTCCGCGCCGCCACGGTGGCACTCGTCGCGGCCGCGCTCGTCGCGGCCGGCGTCGCGCCGACGGGAACGAGCGCCGCCCCCGTCGGCGAGGGGATCACGGTGGTGGCGGCCGACGGCCCGAACGCCGGCTACGTCGACGTGGCCGCCGGCAGATCGGGTGACGTCTCGATCGCGCTCGGTCCCGAGGCGCTCCCGGCCGGGGGTGGCGGGCTGAACCCCGACGCGGTCACCCGGATCGACGACCTGCTCGCGGTCGCGAACACGAACGACCGGCGGGCGTTCGTCTACGTCACCGACGGGAGCGACGCGCTCACCGCCTACGCCGGCGGGGGCCGGCCGCTCGAGGGCCCGACGAACGAGGTCCGTCTCGGCGGCGGCGAGCGGGTGGCGATCGGGCTGGCGGTCGACACGCGCGACCGGCCGGTCGGTTTCGACACGACGCTGACGATCCACGCGCGGGTGAGCGAACTCGTCTCGGCGGCGCTCGATCTCGGGCCGACGGTCGTCGAGGGCGAGAGTCTGATCACCCGCGTGCGGGCCGGTCGCCCGATCGGCTTCGACGCCTCGAACAGCACCGGCGACGACCTGCGCTACGCGTTCGGCTTCGACGACGGCGCGACGGTCGAAACCGACGCCCCCCGCGTCGAGCGCACCTTCTCCGAGCCGGGCAACCGCGAGATCAGCCTGACGGCCAACGAGACCTCGGGCGCGCCCGACGACGGGGCGGAGACGCTGACCCGCGAGTTCGTCGTGATCGGCGAGGGTGCGACGGCGACCGTCGAGGACGGCGTCGCCACGGCGACGATGCCGGCGGCCAACACCACCGGGCTGGTCCGGCGGACGACCGTCTCGTTCGACGAGCCCGCGACCGGCACCGTCCGGGTCTCGACGGTCGCCACGGAGTCGCTGGCCCCGATCACCGGGAGCGATCCGAACGGGGACCCGGTGGCCGGGCTCGACGTCACCGTTCCGCCGGCCGAGACGGAGGCGGACGCGAACCTGACGATCGTGCTCGCCGAGCGCGCCGCGGCCGGCGTCGATCCGACCGCCCTGACCGTCGAGCGCTACGACGACGCCGACGGAGGCTGGGAGACGCTGGAGCCGGAGGGCGTCGAGACGGACCAGGCCGACGGGACGATCACCCTCCAGGTTGGGACCCCAGGATTCTCGACGTTCGCGGTGACGACCGCGACGGCCGATGGCACCCCGACCGGGACGGCCGGCGGACCGACGGACGAGGACGACGACCCGCCGACCGAGCCCCTCGACGCGGACGGCGAGCCGTCCACGCCCGCGCCGGACGAGCCGTCCACGCCCGCGCCGGACGAGCCGTCCACGCCGTCGGCCCCCGCGGACGGAACCGGCGGCGGGACCGACACGGCGACCGAGCCCGAGACGCCCGCGCCGACCGGCACGCCGACCGCGACGCCGGCGGCGACGCCAGACGCGACCCCGCCGGGCGAGGCCGGTGGGCTCGAACTCGGCCCCGCCGTCGGGCTCGCGGCCCTGCTCGCACTCCTGGCGCTGTTCGCCGCGGTCCGTCGCTACCGCTCGGACGAGGGCTGATCGCCGCGGTCGAGCGAACCGAGCCCGATTCCGGGGGCGAGGTAGGCGGGGACGAACGCCAGCGCGTAGCCGAGCAGGTGGGTGTAGAGATCGACGATCCCGCCCTCGACGGCCGGGTCGGCGGGGAAGGCGACCGCGGGATAGCCCACGGCCACGACGACGCTCGCGACCAGCAGCTCGGGGTGACCGGGCGGGAGCGCGCCCAGCGCGTCGCGGTCGAGCCCGACCTCGAGCCCGTACAGCACCGCCGCGAGGACGGCGGCGACGCCGATCCAGATGCCGAGCGACCCCAGCGGCGCCGCGACCGCGGCGACGGCCAGCCCGGTGAAAAAGAGCGTCGGCGCGTCCGCGACGGTGGCGTCGACCCCGGGGACGCCGTCGAGGTAGGCGAACAGAAACACCGGCACGAGCCCGACCGCGCCCATCACCACGCCGCTTGCGCCGTAGCCGATCCGGGGGCGCGGGAAGAGGAGGTTCAGCCCGGAGAGCGCAACGGGGAGCACGACGAGCACGACCGCGAGCGCACCCCGGTAACGCGCTCGCGCCCCGGCGGCGGCCGCGAGCAGGTAGCCGGTGGTCCCGGCGACGGCGTAGCCGACGACGTTGGCCGCCAGGTGGGGGAGCCGGAAGTGGACGAGGTGGGCGGTGTAGAGGGTGGCGGGAGCGGGATCGAGAAGCGACAGCGCCAGCCCGCGGCGGACGTCGACCGGGAGCGCGAAGACGGCGACGAGCGTGGCCGGTGGCCCGACGAGCAGGACGGCATCGAGCGCCACGGGCGAGAGGCGCGAGCGGAGGGACCGACGGGAGCGTTCGACCGCCACACCGCCTCTGGTTCGTCCGGTGACTAAACGCCGGCGGTGCGGTTATCAGGTCTGATCGGTCGGCCCGCCGGCGAACTGGTTGAGCACGTAGGCGGTCCGGAGGACAGCCCCGGCGTCGCCCGGCTCGTAGACCAGCCCGTCGGTGTGGCGGACGTGTTCGAGTACCGCGGTCGCGGCGGTCGTGGGCGCGGCGGCGACCCCGGTGTCGCCCGCCTCGACGTGGCGCATCACCCGCAGATCCGACCGGCTGTCGCCCATCACGAGGACGAACGGCTCCTCGACCCCGAGCACGTCGAGTGCGGCCTCGACGCCCGCGGTCTTGTCGAGTTCGAGCGAGGTGAGTTCGGCGGCGTCGGCGCGGTAGTAGCCCACGTCGAACCGGCCGAGCAGGTCGCGCACGGGATCGGGCACCTCGTCGACGCCGAGACCGGGGACGGCGTCGTGGCGTCCGAGCGCCGCCCGGATCTCGGGATCGGCGGTGGCGTAGTGTGTGCGGGCGTAGGTCGGCCCGGTTCGGGGATCGGTACAGACCTCGCCGAGCAGGTCGAGCAGGTGGACGAGCGCGGCGTCGATCACCCGGTCGGCCCGGTCGCTCCCGGTCTCGAAGTTGGGCTTGAGCGTGACGTTGAACTCGTTGCCCTGGAGGTGACAGCCCCGCCGGACCGGCTCGGGCGCCTCGGAGAGCACCCGCGAGCGGACGGCGCCGACCACGTCGCGGGCCTCGTCGTCGAGCCCCTCGTAGAGCAGGCGCTTGGTGTCGGCGCCGTGGCCGGGGGCGAAGACCCCGGTGCCGGCCTCGTAGACGATCGCGAGATCGCCCGAGTGGACGAGTTCGCTCCCCAGCCCCTGGATGGTGAACCCCTTGACGTTCTCGAGGGTCTGGCCGGTACAGATGACGACGACGACCCCGGCCTCGTGGAGTTCGGTGAGGTAGTGCAGCGTCTCGCGCGGGATCTCGTTGTCCGTGTCGCCGGCCGACCGGAGGGTGCCGTCCACGTCGAGCACGAGCGCGTCGATCGCCCGGCCGTGGCGCGCACACAGATCGAGCGCGGCGAAGGCCTGTTCGCGGGTGGCCCGGGCGGCCGCGGTAGCCAGGCGCTCGCCATCGGCCGGAAACGCCTCGCGGACCCGTCGCTTCCGGCGCTCGAGGTGGTCGGTGGCGTCCTGCCAGCGGTCGAGCGCGACCCGGGAGTCGACCGGCGGGAACAGGTCGACGAGATCCTGTAGCTGGCGGAGCGTCGCCGCGTCGAACTCCTCGTAGAGGCGGTAGAGACGGTCGTACCGCGCCGCGTCCATGGACGGTCCAGGCGGGCCCGCCACATGAGTCGTCCGAGTCGTCCGCGGCGCCGGGAGCCGAACCACAAGAGCCGAGAGGCCCCCTCCCGTCGGTGGCGTATGACCAACTACCTCGTGGCCATGGAGGCCGCGTGGCTCGTACGCGACGTCGACGACGTGGACGACGCGATCGGGGTGGCCGTCAGCGAGGCCGGCCGCCGGCTGAACGACGCCGAGAAGGCGTTCGTCGAGGTCGAGGTCGGGGCGACGCCCTGTCCCGCCTGTGGCGAGCCCTTCGACTCGGCGTTCGTCGCCGCCGACACCGCGCTGGTGGGCCTGTTGCTCGAGATCGACGTCTTCGACGCCGAGGGCGAGCGCCACGCCACCCGGATCGCCAAGAGCGAGGTCGGTGGCGCGCTCCGGGACGTGCCCCTCTCCGTCATCGACGTGGTCGAGACCGAGGCCGACGAGTAGGGCGAAACCTTTTCGTATAACTTGTGGTTATCACTCCCGTATGGAGCTGCCGACCCCGCAGGACCTCCGGGACAGACGGACGGCGGTCGATCTGACCCAGAGCGAACTCGCCGAGCGGGCCGACGTCTCACAGCCCCTGATCGCCCG
>CAZMLQ010000055.1:0-13724 GCA_964567195.1 uncultured Haloferacaceae archaeon
ACCACGAGGCGAGGGTGTAGGGGCCGGTGATCGGCACCTTCACCGGCCGGTCGGTGACGGAGGCGGTGAACTCGAACTCCTCGACCAGCCAGGGCTCGTCGTAGGCGACCTCCGAGACGACCGAGGGCTTGTCGAAGTAGTTGTGCCCCCAGACCTTCACCGGCCCGTTGAACTCGAAGCCGTCGATCCGCTCGGCGAAGAACTCGACCATCTCCTCGCGACGCATCTCGCCGTCGACGACGGCGTCGAGACCGGTCCGCTCGTGCTCGCCGGCGATCAGGCGGGCGGCGTCCTCGACCGCCTCGGCGAGGTCGCGCTCGTCGAAGTCGCTCGACCCGTCGGCGGCCAGGTCGCGGGCGCGGTTCAGCCACGTCGGCTTGGGGTAGCTCCCGACGACCGTGGTGAGCAGGAAGTGGTCGTTCGCATGGCCCGCCGGGCGGAACTGCTCGCGGGTGTCGCTCACGCCTCCACCCCCGGATCGTCGGCGTCGGCTCCGGACTCCGCGGACCCGGCATCGGGGTTCGCGGCCGTCCCCAGCGCCGCCAGCTTCTCGCGGTGGCGGTTGAGCGGCAGGTAGAAGCTCTCGGTGGTCGGCAGGAGGTAGGTGGTGTCGAAGTCGGTCGGCAGCCGGTCGCGCAGCCAGGCCACCCGCTCGCGGATCGTCTCGGCCGTCTCCACGCGTGTGGACCCCCCGTCGACGACGCCCAGCGCCAGGTCGTCGGTCGCACCGTACTCCCCGAGGTTGTAGACCGTCCGGTCGCGGTCGCCCGCGACGAGGTCGACCCCCACCGCGTCGATCCCGGCGTCGAGCAGGTGGGCGTAGACCTTCTCCTCGATCGCCCCCCAGTAGGTGTGGACGATCACGTCGGCGTCGGTCGCGCCGGCCACGGCGTCGATCGCCTCGCTCGCCCGGGCGTCGGGGCCGTCGCCCGGCGGACTCGTCACCAGCGACGGCTCGGCGAGCAGGAGGGTCTCGTGGGCCGGCAGCTCGGCCACCTCGGCGGCGAGAAAGTCGGCGACGGCGGCCCGGAACTCGGCCGGATCGCCGTAGTGCTCGTCGGTCGCGAGGTCGGCCAGCGTGTACGGCCCCGGCAGGGTCGCCTGCAGACGCTCGGGCTCGACCGACTCGCCCGCGGCCGCGAGGTCGGCCGCGGCGTCGCCCGTCGGCGCGAGCTCGTCGACGACCCGTGGCTCGCGGTAGAAGTTGTTGTTGTCGTAGTAGCGCACGATACCCCCGGTCTCGACCGCGTCGGCGACCGTCAGCGGGTGGGCGAGCAGGTCGTCCCACCGCAGCTGGCCCTCGACGAGGCGGTCGAGCCCCGCCTCGCGCTGGTCTCGCAGGGTCCGTTCTCGCGCCCGGTCGTAGACCTCGGCGACCGCCGGGCGCTCGTCGCCGTCGTTCAGGTCCTCCTTCTGGTGGCCCTTCAGGTCGGCGAGCTCGCCCCTGGCGGCCTCCGGAAGCGGGTAGAGCCCCGTCGTCGTCGCGACGAGTTCGCTCATCGATCCCGAGTTCGGAATGACGACGCTTAATATTTGCTAAGCTCGACGATGCCTACCAGTTATCTCGTCGCCACAGCCGGAGGACGACGAGCCGCTCGAACGGGTAGCGCTCCTCACGCACGACGGCCGGCTCGAACCCCCGATCGCGGGCGTACTCCGCGACCGCCTCGCGGCCGGTGAGGCTGCTGACCACGAGCAACACCCGCCCGCCGGGGGCGAGCACCCGCCCGACGTCGTCGAGGAAGGGCTCGATCACCGCCCGGCCGGTCGCCCCGCCCGAGAGCGCGCCAAGCAGCGGGTCGTCGGCCGCCGCCTCGGGGTCGATCGGGAGGTACGGCGGGTTGAACAACACGGCGTCGAAGGCCGTCCCGGCGACGGGCCCGACGAGGTCGCCCCGGATCGTCTCGACGCCGCGCTCGCGGGCCGCCCGGCAGGCGTCGGCGTCGACATCGACCCCGATCACCCGCGCGCCGGTCGCGGCGCCGACCCGCTCGGCCACCCAGCCCGACCCGACCCCGACCTCGAGGACTCGGTCGTCGGCTGTCACCTCCTCGGCGGCCGCGGCCGCAAGCAGGCCGGAGTCCTCGGCCGGCCCGTACACCTCGGTCTCGAGGCCGCGTCGCGCCGCGAGCCGGTCCGCGCTCGAGCGGTCGTCGCCGGTCTCGTTCACCTACCCGTCGCCCCCGTCGGGCGCGACCTCCGGCTCGGCCCCGGGGCCGCGGCGGCCGTCGCCCCCGGCGCCCGCGAGCGTGGCCCCCTCGCGGAGCGTGAGGCTGCGCTGGGGGAACGGGATCTCGATCCCCTCGGCCTCGAAGGCCTCGTGGACGGCGCCGACGACGGCCGTGCGGGCGCGCCAGCGCCGGCGGGCGCTGGGGTCACCGATCCAGACCCTGATCCCGAGCACGACCGACGAGTCCGCGAACCGCTTGGCCACGACCTGTGGCGTCGGGACGGCGAGAATCTCGTCCAGCCCCCGGACGGCCGCGAGCGCCACGTCGGCCGCCCGGTCGGGGTCACAGCCGTAGTCGACGCCCACCTCGACCTCGAGGCGGAGCCGGCCCTTCCGGGTGCGGTTGGTGATCGACCGGCTCGTCACCTCGTCGTTGGGCAACATCACGTGCTCGCCGTCGAACGTCTGGAGGCGGGTGTTGACGACCGTGATGCCCGTGACGACCCCCTCCTTCTCGCCGATCTCGACCCAGTCGCCGATCTCGAACGGCCGGGAGAACATCAGCACGAAGCCCGCGAGCACCGCCCCGAGGGTCTGACGGGCCGCCATGCCGACGACGATGCCGACGAAGCCGGCCCCGACCAGCAGGCTGCTGGGGTCGTTGGTGAACAGCGTGACGATCACCAGCCCGACGACCGCCCAGAGCGACACCTGTGTCAGCCGGTAGAGCACCTCGCGCTGGTGTTCGCTGATCGAGCCCCGGCGGCTCGCGAGCGCGTCGATCAGCCGGCCGACGAAGCCGATCACGGCGTAGGCGCTGCCGAGCAACACCGCCGTCAGCACGAGTTCGCCGCCCACGTCGCTCAGCCCGAGCTCCTCGTAGGCGGCCACCAGCGGTCCGAGCAGCCCCCAGATACCGACGAGGACGACGACCCCGAGCCCGGTGACCACGGTGACCGCCCCCGAGAGCGCGACGCGGGCGCGCGACCCGCCCGGTAGCCCCTCGTCGCGGGTCAGCGCCCGCCTGGCCAGCCGCCGGGTCGCCACCACGACGACGACGACGGCCAGCGACGCGGCCACCTCGCCCGCTCCCTCCGGGACCGCCCGCTCCAGCGCCGTCAGCCAGCCGCCCGCGGCGCTCACGCCTCCCCCCGGTCCGGGTCCGGGTCCAGCCCCACGTCCGTGGCGAGATCGGCCAGCACCGCGAACTCCGCCGGCCTCAGGTCGTCGGGCCGGCGCGAGAGCAGCGCCTCGTCGGCCGCGGCCACGACCGCGTCCGGATCGTCCAGCCCGGAGACGTGGGCGGTGTTGCGGATCCCGTTGCGCACGGTCTTGCGGCGCTGGGTGAACAGCGCCTTCACGAAGTCCAGAAACAGCTCCTCGTCGCCGACGGCGTACTCGGGCTCGCGCGGCGTCGCCCGGACGACCGCGCTCTCGACCCCTGGCTGGGGGTCGAACGCCGTCCGGGGGACGCGCTCGACGATCTCCACCTCGGCGTAGTGGCGCGTGCTCACCGACAGCCGACCGTAGGCGGCGGTCCCTGCCTCGGCGACCATCCGCTCGGCGAACTCGGCCTGGTAGGTACAGACCAGCGGTCGCCCCAGCGGCAACAGCCGGAACGTGATCCCGCTCGAGACGCCGTATGGCAGGTTCGAGACGCAGGCGGTAAACGCCGGCAGATCGACCGCCAGCGCGTCGCCCTCGACGACGGCGAGCCGGCCGGCCGCGACCGCGTCGGCGAACTCCTCGCGCAGGAAGGCCGCGAGCGCCGGATCGCGCTCGATCGCCGTCACCCTCCCCGCGTCGGTCGCGAGCAGCCGGTCGGTCAGCGCGCCCGTGCCGGCGCCGATCTCGAGCAGGTGGCTCCGGTCGGCGTCGGCCGGCAGGTGGCCGGGCAGGCGGTCGAGCACCCGATCGTCGACCAGAAAGTGCTGGTCACGGTCGGGATCGCCACGCACCCCCGCCCGCCGGCGCAGGCGGTCCGGATCCCGCCGGCCGGGCCGGTCCGGATCGGCGTCGCTCATGGACTGTGGGGCGGGCTCACGCGCCCCCGTCGTCCTCGCGGACGAAGATCCGGTACTTCAGATCGTCCTCGCGAAGCTCCTCCATGATCCGGTCGACGAGCACGCCCTTCGGATCGTGGAGCCCCGAGACGCGCTCGCTCAGGTCCTCGAAGCTCTCGAACGGGCCGCGCTTTCGCTCGTCGAGCACGCCGTTTCGCAGCTTCTTGCCGATCCCGGGCAGGAGGTTCAGCTGGTGGAGCCGGAGGGTGATCGGCTGGGCCTCGTTGAAGAAGTCGACGAAGCGACGCTCCTCTGTCTCGACGAGGTCGGTCACCACGTACTCGAGCTCGGACCGGGCGGCGTTGGTCAGCTCGTCGTGGTCGACGCGCTCGAGGGCAGCGACGCGCTCGCGGTCCGCGACCGGCTCGATCCGCACCCGGTCGCCGATGCCCGCGTCGGCGTCGTCGACGAGTTCGAGCCTGACGAGCCGGAAGTCCCGACTCCCCAGCCCGTAGGCCACCGGGGCCTTCTCGTAGCGGGGCCGGTCGTCGTCCGGGCGTCCGTGGGGCAGGTAGTCGAGGATGACCGCGTCGGCGGCGCCGTTGCTCCCGGCCGCCGGATCGGGGTCGGGATCGTCGCTCCCGTCATCGCCGCGCTCGGCGTCGCTCATGGACCACCGTACGGCCAGCGTGTACAAAAAGGGGCGGTCGATCAGGCGTAGCGCGCGACCACGTCGAGGATCTCGTCCAGCTCGTCGCCGTCGAGTGCGTAGCGCCGCTGGGCGAACACCGCCCGGAGCTCGTTGCGGTCGCGGGGCAGGAGGTCGGCGATCTTGTAGGCCGTCTCCGCGTCGATCTTCTCCAGCTCCGCGAGCTCGGCGACCAGCTCGCGCGACTCCGCCGGCTCCAGCGTCGCGAACCGGTTGACGTGCTCGACCGCCCGCGCGAGCTCGTAGCGCATCTCCCGGTCCTCGTCGGCCGCCCGCTCGCGCTCGACGGTCCCGAGCAGCTCCTTCACCTCGGACACCGTCAGGTGTTCCTCGGAGAGCCTTCGCTTGAAGATGCTCACGCGTCGGCCCCCGACGGTGCGGTCGCGGTCACGGTCACGGTCACGCCCCGGTCTCGTCCTCGCGCCCACCCTGTGCCCGCAGGTGGGCCGCCGTGACGACGATCGTCTTCTCCTTGCCGCCGTCGGTGATCTCGACGGTGAACGCCCGACCCTGCCGGCCGGTCACCGTGCCGGTGTGGCCGTTGAACCGGGGGTGGAATCGACCGTCGGGTACGCTCGGGTCCAGCGTCAGGTGGACCTTCTCGCCCGGCTCGTACTCCTGGATCGCCCGCTGGGGCGGCGAGGTGCCCCGATCGCGCGGATCGTTCGAGAGCTTGCCGCGCGTCCCCTTCATGGGTCCGTTCGAACTCGGCATGGTGTGGTCTCGTCTCTCGTTTCACACCTCGCGGTATAAATCGTGTGTTCTCCGCCGCCGCGTGGCCGCGGGGCGCCGGCCTACAGCCGGCCGACCTCGTCGACCTTGACGCTCTCGACGCCCTCGACGCCCTGGAAGGCCTCCTCGACCGCCTCTGTCCCCCCGGCGTCGTCGGGGATGATCACCGTGGGCAACAGCGCGACCAGCCCGAACGCCACGTCCTCGCGGTCGATCCGCGAGACGGTCGCCCCCTCGGGCAGCGACTCCTCGAGACGCTCCTGGAGCGCGTCGAGATCGACATCGGTGTCCCGTGGCATCACCTTCATGCGCGCGGCGACCTTCGACATCCTACGGCCCCCTGAACCCGCAGTCCGGACACTCGTAGAGGTTGCTCTGCTTGCGACACCGGGCACACCGGCTGATGCGGGTGTCACACTCCGGGCAGTCGAAGGTGGCGGCGTTCGTCCCTGCGACGTTGATGCCACAGGAGACACAGCGCCGCTCCGTCCGCTGCTCCGCGTTGCTCATACGCCGACGAGCCGCCGACGCGGTTTAACCGTTGCCGTTTCGGCGCTCACGCACCGACCGCCAGCGGGCCGATCAGCACGCCCATCAGGTGGACCCGCCGACAGCCGAGCCGCCCCGGCAAGAGCCCGACCAGCCCCGCGGCGACCAGCAGTCCCAGCCCCGTGATCCCCGCGAACAGCCACGCGAGCGCGACCAGCAGCGCCAGCGCCGCCAGCGCCAGCCGATCGCCGTCGGCCCGCCGGACCGCCCGGAGGTACGGATCGCCGACCGCGACGACGAGCACCGTCCCCGCGGCCGCCGCGACGGCGACGGCCGCGAGCAGCCGGGGCAGGGCGACCGGCACCCCGGCCGTCTCCAGCGCGACGGTCACGCCCGTCCGGGCGGCCCCGAGCCCAGCCAGCGCGAACAGGGCGAACACCGCGGTCGCGGTGTTGGCGGCGCTCGAGGCGATCACGTAGCCCCGCGCCGGCCGGTCGGCTGGCGCGGCCGGGAGCGCGAGCGTGGCCGCCACCCCGGCCGACACGCCGGGCACGTACGCGACCACCGCGCCGGCAAGCGCCCCCGCGCCCGCCGTGATCCCGACCGTCCTCGGGGTGGGACGGATCGCGCTCTCGCCGGCCGCCGGCGGCGCGCCCCGGCCGGCGAGGGACTCGACGAGCACCGGCACCCCGAACAGCCCGGCGAACAACGGGGCGAGCACGCCCCCGACCGGGAGCGGCCCGGTCGGCGACAGATCGAGCACGACCGCCCCGAGCCCCGCCGCGGCGGCGAACGAGACGGCGCCCGCGGCCGCCGCGCCGGGCGAGCGCTCGGTCGCGACGAGATAGCCCGCCACGAGACAGAGCACGGCGGGCAGCCAGGTCTCCAACAGCGGGACGGCCGCCCGCGCCACCCGGGTCAGCGGCACCGCCAGCGGGACCGCCGCCGCCGCGCCCGCCGCGCTGCCAAGCGCCGAGAGCCGCAGCGCCTCGGGCCCCCGACCGGCCAGCACCAGCCGGTGACCCGGCAGCGCGCCCGCCGCGTTCGAGGGGTCGGGGATCCCGAGCGCGAGCGACGGCACCACGTCGAGGAAGGTGTGGGCGACGCCGGCCGCGAGCATCGCCCCACCCACGGCGACCGGCGGGCCGGGTAGCCGGGGGGCGAGCGCCGCCAGCCCGAGCGCCACGGCGTTGGCGTGTAGCCCCGGCACCAGCCCCGTCAGCGTTCCGAGCGCGACCCCGAGCGCCGCGTAGCCCAGCGTCGTCGCCGTCGGTCCGCCGAGACGGAGCCAGAGCGGTCCGACCGCCGTCACACCCGACACGGATCGCGTGGTCGCGTCACCGCACTTGAGTGGCGGGACCGCCGCCGGGCACGGCGCCGGTGCTGGGCGCCATCGGGAGAACGAGGTGTCGCGTCGATGGCCGCCGGTCGGCCGACCGGACCCTCAGCCGAACAGCTCGACGAGGCGCTCGCCGCTCGCGTCGTCGTCGTCGTCGTCGTCGGCCTCGTCGGCCTCGTCGGCCTCGTCGGCCTCGTCCTCGGCCGGCTCCTCGTCGTCGTCGTCGTCGTCGGCCTCGGCGGCCGCCCCGCCGGCGGCGTCACCGGCACCCGCGGCGGGCGCCGCGGCGGCCGAGTCGATGGCCTCCTCGATGTCGACATCCTCGAGAGCGGCCACGAGCGCCTTCACCCGCGACTCCTCGACGTCGACGCCGGCGGCCTCCAGCACCGCCGTGACGTTGTCCTCGTTGATCTCCTCGCCCGACTCGTTCAGGATGAGTGCTGCGTAAACGTACTCCATCTGTGTGTGGTGTGGTGTGTGGTGTGTCGTCCGGTCAGCCGAACATCATGCCGAGCCCCTCGCCGCCGTCGTCGTCGTCGGCGTCGGACTCGTCGGTCTGGTCCTGGTCGTCCGCTCCGTCCGCCTCGTCCGCGTCGTCGCCGTCGTCGGCCGCGTCCTCGGCGTCGGCGGGCTCGGCCCCGACCTCGACGTTGCGGAGCGCCTCGGGCAGCGCCTCCTCGTCGTCGATCCGCGCGGCGAGCGCCCGGAGCCGGGCGTCGGCCCGCGCGAGCAGGTCGGGCGCGAGGCCGGGCTCGGCCACCGCGGCCGACAGCCCCACGGCGCGCGCGTCGCCCGCCCCCCGTGCGAGGAGCGTCCCCGCGGTTCGGGCGGTCGGGTAGGCGGCACCGACCGAGAGTCCGGTCGCACGTCCCGCCGCGGCCTCGACGTCGGCGCGGTAGGCGTCGACGTCGATGTCGAGCTCCTCGGGCTCGAACAACACGCCCTCGGACGCGACGGCCTGGAGGTCGAGCCCGACCTCCTTGGGCTCGATCCCGAGCTCGCTCAACACGTTGGCGAGGTCGGCGCTCACGCTCTCGCCGGCCTCGCAGACGAGGCTGTCGGCGGTCACGTGGATCGAGCCGTCCATGATGCGGGCCTGTGCGCCCACGGTCTGGAGTTCGCCGACGAACGGGCCGGGGTCGACCCCCGTGTCGCCCTCCGGAATCACGACGTCGTTCGGGGCCACCTCGCCGGCGTTGATCGGCGCCGGCGTCTTCGAGGCTTCGAGCTGTCTGAACAGCCCGAACGGGTTGTCGTCCGTGCCGACGAACGCCACCTGGCCCGCGACGTGCTCGGCCAGCCCGTCGATTCCGGCCGCCTCGAGTGCGCGCCGCATCAGCGTGTTCCGGCTCATGCGAAGCTCCGCCGACCCGTGGAGGTCGCGCCGCATCGTCTGGAGCTGGCGGCTCGGGATGCCGGCCACCCGGACGATCCCGACGCTGTCGTAGCCCTCGAGGAAGGCGACGAGCTCGTCGACCTCCTCGCGCTTCCACTCGGGGATCGTCTCGGTGCGGCGGGCGCTCGCGCTCTCGCTCATGCGGGCACCTCGATCGACGGACCCATGGTCGTCTTGACGTAGATTCGGTCGATGTTGAGCGGCCCCTTCTCGAGGCTCGCCTCCAGCCGCCGGACGATCACGTCGATGTTCTCCGCGATCTCGTCGGCGGTCATGTCCGCCGCGCCGACGCGGGTGTGGAAGGTCCGCCGGTCGCGCGACCGGAGCTGGACCGTGTTGGTCATCCGCTCGACGGTCTCGACGACGTCGTCGTCGGGCTGGAGCGGCGTCGGCATCTTGCCGCGTGGGCCCAGCACCGTCCCGAGGTAGCGGCCGATGTCCTGCATCAGCCCCGCCTCGGCGACGAAGAAGTCGGTCTCGTCCGCGAGATCCTTGGCCGCGTCCGAGTCGTCCCCGAGCTCCGACAGCTCGTCGGGGCCGAGCACGTCGTCGGCCACCTCCTCGGCGCGGAGGGCGGTCTCGCCGGTCGCGAACACGACGATGCGCGTCTCCTGGCCCGTGCCGGCGGGCAGGACGACGCTCTCGTCGACGCGGTTCGACGGGTCGTTCAGGTCGAGATCGCGCAGGTTGACGGCGAGGTCGACCGTCTCGCGGAAGTTCCGCGGCGGTGCCTCGTCGAGCGCGCGAGTTACTGCCTCCTCTATCGTGTCAGCTGCCATCTTTCACCTCCGTAGTACGCAGGAACTGCTCCTACGGTGTGACACAGGCGTCTGCCTGTCTCGTCGGTAGGACGGCCATTCCCGACTTAAACCCGTCGAAGCTCGGGTCGGCGCTCGCGCGCCCTACCGGCGCTCGACCAGCGCCGCGTCCTCGTACCGGATCGCCACCTCGCCGTCGACCCGGCCGACGACCGACTCGCGGAAGACGCCCGCGTCCGGCCGGCTCTCCGAGGGTCGCTTCCCGATCACCTCCAGCCGGCACTCGAGACGGTCGCCGGGCCGGACCGGCCGCGCCCACGAGAGCGAGTCGATCCCCAGCCCCGCGATCGCCGCCACCTCAGACCGGAAGCCCTCGACCGCCAGCCGCGCGGTCAGACAGAGCGTGTGGTAGCCACTCGCGATCAGCCCGCCGTGGCTCCGCTCGGCCGCCGCCGGATCGACGTGGAACGCAAGCGGGTCCCACCGCTCGGCGAACGCGACGATCCCGGCCTCGGTCAGTCGCTCCCCGCCGAGGTCGACGCGCTCGCCGACGGTCAGGTCCTCGAAGTAGCGCCGATCGGCCTGGTCGTCCATACGCCGTTCTCGTACCGGGCGGGCTTAGTGACCGCGGGCGATCGCGCGCCACGGGGTCGCCCCGGTCGCGACGCGGCGCACACCGGCCGGCGTCCGCCGCGGGTCGTCTCGGCGCGTCAGACCGACGCTTCCTCGGCGAACAGCTCGTCGTACTCGCCGCCGTCCAGCCGGCGCTTGAACTCGCGGGGGTCGTTGCCCTCGACGGTGACGCCCAGCGAGGTGCAGGTGCCGACGACCTCCTTGGCGGCGTTTTTCAGGTCGTAGGAGAGCAGGTCCGAGGACTTCTGCTCGGCGATCCGGCGGACCGCCTCGACATCGAGGTCGGCGACGAACTCCTCGTGGGGTTCGCCGCTGCCGGTCTCGAAGCCCGCCTCGTCCTTGATCAGTTCTGCGGTCGGGGGGACGCCGACCGAGATCTCGAAGCTCCCGTCGTCCTCGTACTCGACGGTGACGGGCACCTCCATCCCGTCGAACGCGGCGGTCTCATCGTTGATCCGGGAGACGACCTCCTGGACGTTGACCGGGGTGGGCCCGAGTTCGGGCCCCAGCGGCGGCCCGGGGTTCGCCTCCCCGCCGGGCACGAGTACCTCGATGGTTCCAGCCATGTCCGGACGAACCCGACGCCCGAGTGTAAGCGTTGTCCTTCGGGGTCGGCGGTCAGATCTCGACCGAGAACTCGCCCCGGCCGCTCGACCGCTCGGCGATCGCGGCCAGCAGGTCCGCCACGCCGTCGAGGTCGGCTAGATCGACCGTCTCGACCGGCGTGTGCATGTAGCGGTTCGGGATCCCGACCACCAGCGTCGGCGTCCCGCCGCGGGCGACATAGAGCGCGTCCGCGTCGGTGCCGGTCCGCGTGCCGGTCGCCCGTAGCTGGACCGACAGCCCGCGGTCCGTGGCCGTCTCCCGCGCCAGCGCCACCAGCGACGGGTGGTTGGCGCTGCCGCGGCTGATCACCGGGCCGGCGCCCATCTCGACCGGCCCCGTCTGGCCCGTGTCGAGGCCGGGGTGGTCGGTGGCGTGGGCCACGTCGACCGCCACCGCCGCGTCGAGGTCGAGGTCGAACCCGACCATCCGGGCGCCCTGGAGCCCGACCTCCTCCTGTACCGTCGAGACCGCGTGGACCGTGGCGTCGGCGCCGGCGTCGGCCGCGCGCCGCAGCGCCTCCGCGACCGCCCACGTCCCCGCCCGGTCGTCGACCCCCCGGGCCGCGATCCGGTCGCCGTCGAGTTCGCGCACCGTCGTCGAGACGGTCACCGGATCGCCCACGTCGACGAGTTCGCGCGCCCGGTCGCCGTCGGTCGCGCCCACGTCCACGTACTGCTCGTCCACGTCCGGCACCGTCCCGTTCTCCTCGCCGCCGTCGCGCAGGTGGATCGCCGTCTGGCCGACCACGCCCTGGATCGGTCCGTCGGCCGCGTGGACGGTGACGTGCTGGCCGCGCGTGATCGCGGGGTCCGAGCCGCCGATCCGCCCGATCCGGAGGTAGCCCTCGTCGTCGATCCGGCGGACCTGGTAGCCGATCTCGTCGGCGTGGCCGACCAGCGCGATCCGGGGGCCCTCGCCGTCGCCCTCGTGGGTGGCGACCGCGTTGCCGTACTCGTCGGTCCGGGTCCGGTCGGCGAACTCGCTCACGTACTCGAGCCAGACTCCCTGGCCACGGCTCTCGAAGCCCGATGGGCTGGGCGTGGTCAGCAGCCGGTCGAGGAAGTCCCGCCGTCGTCGGTCCATGCCGGTCCCGAGGGGCAGGCGACCTATCAATCCCGGGCTCCTCTCGCACGGCGCCAGCCGGCGGCAGGTTGAAGCCCTCGCTCGGCGTCAGGTCGAGTCATGGAGAAGTTCACCCTCCTCGAACTCCACCTCGACGAGGCGGCGTTCAGCATGACGAACAACGCGCCGGGCGCGGGCTCGGACGACGGGGACGCGGCCGAGCCCGGTGGGGCCGACGAGCACGAGGACGCGGACGAGGCGGCCGCCGGCTCCGGGGCCAGCGGCGGGCCGCCCAGGCTGGTGGCGCTGCTCGTGCTCGTCGCCGTGCTCGTCGTGCTGGCGCGCGCGCTCTCGGGCTCGGACGACGACCTCGAGGACCTCGCGGCGCTCGACGAGGAGGCGGCGTAGCCGCCCCGCCGGCGCCGCGTCGGACCGCTCAAGTACCCGCCGGGCGTGGCTCGGCTATGTCGGTGTCGAGCGCCCCGGGGAAGGTCTACCTGTTCGGCGAGCACGCGGTGGTCTACGGCGAGCCGGCGATCCCCTGTGCCGTCGAGCGCCGGGCGACGGTCAGCGTCGAGGAGCGGGCCGACGACCGGGTGGTGGTCCACGCGACCGACCTCTCGCTCGACGGGTTCACCGTCGCCTACGACGGCGACGGCGACGAGCCCGACGTGGACGCCCCGTCGGGGCTGGTCGCGGCGGCGACGGGCTACGTGGACGCGGCGGTCGCACAGGCCCGCGCGGCGGCCGAGGCCCCCGAGGCGGGCTTCGAGATCACGGTCGAGAGCGAGATCCCGCTGGGCGCGGGGCTTGGCTCGTCGGCCGCCGTCGTCGTGGCGGGCATCGACGCCGCGACACGCGAACTCGGGACGACGCTCGCGCCCGACCGCCTGGCCGACCGCGCCTTTCGCGCCGAGTACGACGTCCAGGACGGCCAGGCCTCCCGGGCCGACACCTTCTGCTCGACCGTCGGCGGCGCCGTCCGGGTCGAGGGCGACGACTGTCGCCGGCTCGGATCGCCCGACCTCCCGCTGGTCGTCGGCTTCGACGGCGGCGCGGGCGACACCGGCGCGCTCGTCTCCGGGGTGCGGGCGCTGCGCGAGGAGTACGGCTTCGCCGCCGACACCGTCCGCGCGATCGGTGACGTGGTGCGGCGGGGCGAGGCGGTGCTGGCCGACGCCGCGGCCGACGACGACCGTGACGGCGCGCTCGCGGAGCTCGGCCGGCTGATGGACTTCGACCACGGCCTGCTGGCCGCGCTCGGCGTCTCGGCCCGGTCGCTCGACGCGATGGTCTGGGCCGCCCGCGAGGCCGGCGCCCGCGGCGCGAAGCTGACCGGCGCCGGCGGCGGGGGCTGTGTGGTCGCGCTCGACCCCGACGGCGTGGCCGAGCGCGCGCTCTCGTTCGCGCCCGAGTGCGAGGAGGTCTTTCGAGCCGCGCTCGCCGGGGAGGGGGTGTGCCGGCTCGAATGACGGTCGTGCTCAAACTCGGCGGGAGCGTCATCACCGAGAAACGCGACCGCGAGACCCTCGACGGGCCGGCGCTCGACGCCGCCGCCGACGCCGTCGCCGCCGCCCACGAGGGGCTGGCGCTCGTCCACGGCGCCGGGAGCTTCGGACACCACCACGCCGACGCCCACGGCGCGACCGTCGCGTCCGGGGTGACAGACGCCGGCGCGGTCCTCGACATCCACGGCGCGATGACGACGCTCAACCGGTTCGTGCTCGCGCGCCTCCACGAGCGCGACGTGCCCGCGCTGCCCGTCCACCCGCTCTCGGTCGGCGCCCGCGACGCCGCCGGCGACCTGTCGCTCCCGCTCGACGCCGC
>CAZMLQ010000056.1:0-13574 GCA_964567195.1 uncultured Haloferacaceae archaeon
GTACTGGAGTGCGGCGCGGGTGTGACTCGGCCCGCCGCCGAAGGCGACGAGCACGTAGCTCGCCATCAGCATCACCTCGAACCAGACGAAGAGGTTGAACACGTCGCCGGTGAGCAGGGCGCCGCTGACGCCGACGATCATCAGGTGATAGAGCGGGTGAAAGGAGAGGCGCTGCCCCTCGGCGTCCACGTCGACGAGCGCGTAGGCGACGCCCGCGAGCGAGACCACCCCGGCGAGGACGAGCAGGAACGCCGCCAGCGCGTCGGCGACGAGGACGATGCCGAACGGCGCGGGCCAGTCGCCGACCCGGTAGACGAGCGTCGTCGGCGCGAGTGCGCCGGGCGGGCCGAAGACGGCGCGGGCGAGAGCGGCGACCGCGACGAGGTAGGCGCCGCCGCCGGCGAGCGAGAGCGCGCGCTGGAGCCGGTCGCTCGGGCGCGCGAGCAGGACGAGCACGGCGGTGGCGAGCGCGACGAGCACCGGCGCGACGACCAGTCCGCTCACCGCGTCCCCCCCAGTTCGGTCACGTCGATGGTGCCGTGCTCCTCGTAGACCCGGTAGGTGAGCACGAGCGCCAGCGCGGTGGTGCCAAAGCCGATGACGATGGCGGTCAACACGAGCGCCTGGACCAGCGGGTCCGTGGTCGGGCTCGCCCCGCCGACGGGCGCCAGCCCGGCCAGCCCGCCCATCGTCACGAGGTAGACGTTGGCCGCCTGGCCCATGATCGCCACGCCCCAGACGACCCGGACCACGTCGCGCCGGAGCACCAGGAAGGTGCCGACGGCGAACAGCAGGCCGAGCGCGGCCGCGAGCAGCGCCTGGGTCACTCGCCGCCCACCTCCCCGACGACGGTGAGCAACGCCCCGACGACGGTCATGAACACCCCGAGGTCGAACGCGAGCGCCGAGGCCACCTCGAGCTCGCCGTACAGCGGCAGGCCGTGGACGAACAGGACGGCCTGGGTGAGGAAGGGCAGGCCGGCGAGGATCGGGACGAGACCGCTGGTCAGCGCCAGCGCCAGCCCGAGCGAGAACAGCCAGCGGTAGGCCCCGACCATCGAGTCGGCGTCGTCGACCCCCGCCAGGACGCGGAGATACTCCATGCCGAAGACGACGTAGACGAGCACGACCGCGGTGACCGCGAGCACGGCGCCGATGAAGCCGCCACCGGGGAGGTTGTGGCCCTGGAGCAGGAGCGCGATCGCGGTGATCGCGATGATCGGGACGACCACCCGGACGACGGTGCGGGCGACGACGGTGGTGCGGCGGTCGTACGGGTCCGCGGCGTCGACCTCGGCGTCGCTCACGAGGTCTCACCCCTGTCGGCGCGTCGTACCAGGGTCAACACGGCCAGCGCGGCCATCGCCACGACGCTGATCTCGCCCAGCGTATCGAGCCCGCGGAAGTCGACGAGAACGACGTTGACGACGTTGCCACCGCCGCCCCAGTCGAGCAGGAGGTCGCCGTGCTCGGCCGGCAGCCCCGCCCGTTCGATCAGAAAGCGCGCGAGCGCGCCGTTCGGGCTGGCGCCGGTCGCCAGCAGGACCGTCACGGCGACGGTGAGCCCGACCACCCCCGAGAGGGCGGCGTCGCGGACGGCCCGCACCCGGTCGAGGTCGCCGTAGAAGGCGGGGAGACGATCGAGCACGAGCAGGAAGATGACGAGCACGAGCGTCTCGACCACCAGCTGGGTGAGCGCGAGGTCGGGGGCGTCGGCGAGCACGTAGAGGACGGCCACGGCGAAGCCGACGATCGAGAGGGTGAGCACGCCCGCGATGTGGGAGGGGGCGATCCCGACGGCGACGGCGTCGCCGACCGCGACGACCGCGACGAGCGCGAGCGCGACCGTCACGCCGGCGCCGGGGCCGGCGACCGCCGGGAGCGAGACGCCGGCGGCGGCGTAGCCCGCGAGCGCGAGCGCGGCCACGCCGCCGAGAAACCAGGCGGCGTAGGTCCGCACCAGCCCGTTCTGGACGACGGGGGTGAGCCGCCACGAGAGCGTCGTCAGCCCCTCGACGCCGGCGTCGTACCACCAGTTGGCCCGGACGGGGCCGGTGACGAGCCGGCGGAGACCGCGATGGAGCCGGTCGTAGAACGGGTAGGCCGCGACCCCCAGCGCGATCGTGAGCCCGCTCATCACGACCGGGGGCTTTGGCTCGGTCGGCAGGTGGACCGAGAACGAGCCCGCCTCGCCCGGGCTCGCGGCGGCGAAGGCGTCGCCGACGACGGCCTCGATGGCGAGGTTCGGGAGCGCGCTGATCGCGACGACCGCGATCCCGAGGACGGCGACTGGCGCGACCATCGCGAGGGGCGGCCGGTGGACGTGGCCGAGCGCGTCGGGGCGGTCGCCCCAGAACAGCATCAGAAACCGGATCGAGTAGAGGAAGGTGAACACCGAGCCGAGGACGGCGACGGCGGGGAACAGCCACGCCAGCCCACCGACGGCGTGGGCGGTCTCGTAGGCGGCGTCGAACAGCAGCTCCTTGGAGTAGAAGCCGTTGAACGGCGGGAGTCCGGCCATCGAGAGCGAGGCGACGGTGGCGACGGCGGCGGTGATCGGGAGGTCGGCCCGGAGCCCGCCGAGCTCGGCGATCCGGCGGGTGCCGGCCTCGTGGGCGATCACCCCCGCGACGAGAAAGAGCGCGGCCTTGAACGAGGCGTGGTTGAGCACGTGGAAGGCGCCGGTCTCGGCGCCGAGCGCCTCCGCGAAGCCGAAGCCGGCGACGATCAGGCCGAGGTGAGAGGCCGTCGAGTACGCCAGCAGCTCCTTGATGTCGGTGGCGTGGACCGCGAGGAGGGCGGCGACGGTCATCGTCACCAGACCGAGGACGGCGAACGCGAGCGTCCACGGGCCGAGCAGGGGGGCCTCGGGCGGGAGAAAGAGCGGCCGGACCCGGCCGACGAGGTAGACGCCGGCCTTGACCATCGTCGCGGAGTGGAGGAAGGCAGAGACGGGGGTGGGTGCCTCCATCGCGTCGGGCAGCCAGACGTGGAAGGGGACCTGCGCGGACTTGGTGGCGGCGCCGACGCCGAGCAGGCCGAGCACGGGCAGGAGCAGCCCCGACTCGCGCAGACCGGCGCGCATGGCCTCGCTCTCGGCGAGCATCGTCGTCAGGCGGTAGGTGCCGCCGGGGCCGCCGACGCCGGCGCTCTCGGAGACGAACACGAGCAGGAGGAAGCCGACGAGCATGAACAGCCCGCCCGAGACGGTGACCAGCATCGACTTGCGGGCGGCGTACTGCGAGGCGCGCTCGCCGGCGTAGTGACCGATCAGCAGGAACGAGGAGAGCGAGGTGAGCTCCCAGAAGACGAACAGCGCGATCAGGTCGCCGGCGAAGGCGACGCCGAGCATCGAGCCGAGGAAGGCGAGCAGGCTGGCGTAGTAGCGGGGCTGGGCCGGCTCCCCGTGCATGTAGCCGCCGGAGTAGGTGAGGATGAGGACGCCGACACCGGTCGCCAGCAGCGCGATCAGCAGCGCCAGCCCGTCGACCGCGAGCGCGAGCGAGACGCCGAGCGAGGGGATCCACTCGACGACGACCGAGCCACGGACGCCGGCGGCCGCGAGCGCGCCGACGAGCCCGAGGCTCGCGAGCGCGACCGCCGCCGCGACGTAGGCCGTCCGCTCGCCGACGAGGCGGTGGACGAGCGGGACGAGCGCGGCCGCGGCGAACGGCAAGACGACGGCCGCGAGCGCGTACTCGGGGGTCGGTTGCACGGCTCGACCGTTCGGGCAAGTCGGCCTTAGGTGTTGTCAAACGGGGACCGCTACCTTCTTGCCGAGCCCGGGGGAGGTGTCGGTATGGACCGGCTGCGGCAGTCGCTTCTCGACGCGCCGATCATCGAGAAGGAGGGGTACCAGTACTTCGTCCACCCGGTCAGCGACGGGGTGCCGATGCTCCAGCCCGAGCTCCTCCGCGAGATCGTGATCAGGATCATCCGCAAGGCCGAGCTCGAGGACGTGGACAAGATCGTCACGCCGGCGGCGATGGGGATCCACATCTCGACGGCGGTGTCGCTGATGACCGACATCCCGCTGGTGGTGATCCGCAAGCGCCGGTACGGGCTCGACGGCGAGGTCTCGCTGTCGAAACAGACGGGCTACTCCGAGGGCGAGATGTACATCAACGACGTCGAGCCCGGCGACGGGGTGCTCGTGCTCGACGACGTGCTCTCGACCGGCGGGACGATGGAGGCGATCCTCGACGCGCTCTCGGGGATCGGGGCCGAGATCGTCGACGTGGTCGCGGTGATCAAAAAGGCCGGCCCGAACCGGCTCGACGACACCGACTACCGGGTGAAGACGCTGATCAACGTCACCGTCGAGGAGGGCGCGGTGCGGATCGTCGACCCCGCGGGCGACGACGGGTAGACCGACCGAAGCTTATTTGCGTCGAAGCCTGTTGACAACCTACATGCGGCGTGAGTGCGCTGAGACGGGGCTCGACCGACGGCGACTGCTCCGACTGCTCGGTGCGGGCGGTGTCGCCGGTCTCGCGGGGTGCAGCACGGGGTCGGACGACGGGTCCGGCACGGGGACCGCCTCGGGGACCGAGGCCGACTCGGGCTCGGCGGCCGCGTCGGCGCGCGGACCGGGCGACCGGCGGTGGATCGCCGGCGCGACCTCCGGCGCACAGAGTCTCAACCCGCTCAACATCAGCGACGAGGCGACGACCAACCGGCTCGGGCTGCTGTACGACGGCGGGAGCACCACCGTCCAGGGCCCCGACGGACCGGCCTTCGAGGGGCGGCTGCTCTCGGACTGGCGGCTCTCGGACGACGCCCGGACGGTCACCTACACGATCCGCGAGGGGCTGGAGTGGGGGGCCGACTACGGCCAGGTCACGGCCGAGGACTACCTCTCGTTCGTCGAGAACATCGTCTACGGCGACCTCGGGCGCGAGCAACGCCCCGTCGGCTACACCCAGACCGACAGCTACGTCCTGGGCGGCGATCGCTTCGAGATCGAGCGCCTCTCGGACCGCGAGTTCCGGGTGACCCTGCCCCAGCCCCGGGCCTACTGGCTGACCGAGGATCCGCTCCGGACGGCCTACGTCGTGCCCGCGGACCTGATCGAGAAGTACAAACCCCTCCAGAAGCGCGAGGTCGAGGGCGAGCAGGCGAACGTCGTCACCCAGATCGGCGCGGATCCGGCGGTCGCGGAGGCCGGGCTCACCGGCACCCTCGGCCCGTTCGAGTTCGAGAGCTGGACCAAGGGCCAGAAGCTCGTCGTCTCGAAGAACGAGAACTACTACCTCGCCGACGCCGACGTGGGCGGTGGCGCGTACGAGGGCGCGCCACGGATCGCGGAGTACACCTACCAGGTGTTCGACGAGCGCTCGACCGCCTACTCGGCGCTGCGGGCGGGCGACATCACCGCGGTCGGGGTCGAGGCCCGGAAGGTCGACGAGGTGGGAAGCGCCGACGGCGTGCAGACGTTCGAGTCGAAGTTCGGCAGCGGCGTCTTCTACCTGAACCTCAACCACCGCGTCAACGGCTGGGCGCCGCTTCGCGAGAGCCGGGAGGTCAGGCAGGCGCTCTCGCATCTGATCGACAAGTCGACGATCATCGACCAGATCTTCGAGGGCCACGCCGACCCGGCCGAGACGTTCCACCCCGAGTGGGGGCCGTTCTACCCCGACTCGCTGCCGACGTTCGAGCCCAGCGTCGAGAAGGCCCGCGAGAAGTTCGCCGGCGGGACGGGCAGCGACTACGGCTACGACGGCGACACGTTTCTCGGCCCGGACGGCGAGCAGGTCGAGCTGAAACTCGTTATCCAGAACACCGACCAGACGGGCGAGATCCTGGGCAACTACCTGAAACAGCGCCTCGGCGAGGCCGGGATCGCGGTCCGGATCGTCGGGACGAGCTTCAGTAAGCAGCTCCAGCAGTACGCCCGCGTCAGCGTCGAGAACAACCCGAACTTCGACGGCGAGCCCAGCTTCAGCTCCGGCCCGTACAACGGCGGCGCCTGGGACGAGGCGATCTCACAGGAGTCGTGGGACCTCCTCCAGGGGGTGGGCTTCTCCGCGGCGCCGTTCACCCCGTGGCAGGTGATCAAGCTGGTGTTGACTCCGAGGGGGACGTTCAACTACTACGGCTACGAGGCCGAGGGCTACGACATCGCCTCGCAGGTCGAGGCGGCGGCGACGGCCACCTCGCGGGCCGAGACCCAGGAGATCATGAGCGACCTGTTCGGCTTCCTGGCCCGCGACCAGCCTCTCACCTGGCTGTTCAACGACAACACCATCGTCGGCTACCGGAACGGCGTCGGCGGGCTACCCGAGCCCGACAGCTACTGGGACAAGCCGGACGTCCGGACGCTGACCCTCCGGTCCGCGGGATCACGGTGAGCACGCCCCCGAGCGTGTCCCGGCGGGGCGGCCACGGGCGTCGATCCGACGCCGGGGGGTGGGCGGACGCGTGAGCATGCGGTGGTACGTCGCCAAGCGGCTGGTGTGGGCGGTCGTGGCGACCTGGATCGCGCTGAATCTCACCTTCGGTCTGCTGATGATCTCGCCCAACCCCGGCGCCGAGGCGGCGGCCGCGCAGTGTGCCTCGCAGGGACAAGACCCCGAGCAGTGCCGGCAGAACTACCTCGAGGAGCGGGGGCTCGACCGGCCGATCCACGTCCAGTATCTCGACTTCGTTGGCGGGATCGTCACGCTCGACTGGGGCTACTCGAACAGCCAGGGCAAGCCGGTGTTAGACGCCATCGCCGACGCCTGGGTCTACTCGGCGCAGTACTTCGTGCCGAGCATCCTGATCAGCGCGGTCGTCGGCTACGCCATCGGGCTGTACAGCGCGCTGAACAAGTACACCCCGACGGACTACCTCGGCTCGCTGATCGCGTACTTTGGCATCAGCGTCCCCAACTTCTGGTTCGCCATCGTGTTGATCCTGGTCGTCGGGGTCTGGATGCGCGACGCCTCGGTGCTCGGGCTGTCGCTGGCGCCGTTCAGCCTCCGCACCTACTACGAGGTGTCGTACCCGGTGTTCAGCCTGCGCAACGCCCGCCAGCTGATCCTGCCGGTGGTCGTGCTGTCGACGGCGAGCGTGGCCGGCCAGATGCGTTACTCGCGGGCCCAGGCGCTGGAGTACGCCAACGCCGAGTTCGTCAAGACCGCACGCGCGAAAGGCGCCTCGATGTGGCGGGTGCTGCTCCGGCACATCCTCCGGGTGGCGCTCGTGCCGCTGTCGACCATCCTGATCGTCGACATCCTCGCGGTGCTTTTCGCCGGCTCGTTCGTCATCGAGGCGATCTTCCAGATCCCCGGGCTGGGCCGGCTGGCGCTCGAGGCGATCAACCAGCGCGACACCGACCTGGTGCTGGCGACGACGCTGATCCCGGTCTTTCTGGCCATCGTCGGTAACCTGCTCCAGGATCTGGCCTACGTCGTGCTCGACCCGCGGATCGACTACGGTGATCGCTGATGGCGACCGAGACCGACACCGGGACCGGAACCGGAACCGAGCCCGACACGTTCGACCGGATCGACTGGGCGGCCGTCGACGCCGACGACGGCGGTCTCGGCCGGACCGCGGTCCTCGAGGCGCTGGTCTTTCTCGCCGCCGGCGCGGCCTTCGCCTACGACTACCTCGTCGTCGAGGGTGACGCCCCCCTCGTCGCCGGCTGGAACGTCAGCTCGGTGGAGTGGCTCTTCCTGGTCGTCGTGACCCTCGGGCTCTTTCACGTCGTGGCCCCGCTGGCGCGCAACCGCCGGATGACGGCGTACTACTGGCGCCAGTTCCGCAAGAACCGGCTGGCGGTCGTCTCCGGGTGCTATCTCGCCGTCCTGTTTCTGATCGGGACGCTCGGGCCGGCGATCTGGGCGGCCCCGAACGGCACCATCGACTACGGCGCGGCCTACGCCCCGCCGCTGTTCGTCGGCGGCGAGGGCGCATCGCTCGAACACGCGCTGGGGACCGACGCCCAGGGGCGGCACCTCTGGCACCTGATCGTCTACGGCGTCCGGGTCAGCTTCGAGGTGGGGCTGATCGCGACGGCGCTCGCCATCAGCATCGGCACCGTCGTCGGGGCGGTGGCCGCGAACGTCGGGGGCTACGTCGACGAGGTGTTGATGCGTTACGTCGACCTCCAGCAGACGTTTCCCGTGTTCATCCTGCTCGTGCTCTTGATCTACCTCTACGAGGCCAGCCTGCTGTTGATCATCGTCCTCTACGGGCTGTTCGGCTGGGAGGGCACGGCCCGACTCGTGCGTTCGGAGGCGCTCCAGCGCACCGAGGAGGACTACGTTCGGGCGGCCGAGTCCGCCGGGGCGAGCCGGTGGTGGGTGGTGCGCCGGCACGTCATCCCGAACGTCTCCAGCACCGTCATCACCGCCGCGACGCTCTCGATCCCCGTGTTCATCCTCGGCGAGGCGACGCTCTCGTTCCTGGGCTTTGGCGACCCCTCGACGTTCTCGTGGGGCCGGACGATCAACGCCGGCCGGTCGGACCTCGACAGCGCGTGGTGGATCAGCACCGTCCCCGGGCTCGTGCTCTTTCTGACCGTGCTGGCGTTCAACTTCGTGGGCGACGCGCTCAGAGACGCCGTCGACCCAAGGAGCGACTCGTGACCGACCCGCTGCTCTCGGTCGAGAACCTGCGCGCCAGCTTCGACACCGACCGCGGCGAGGTGCGCGCGGTCGACGGCGTGAGCTTCGACGTCGGCCGGGGCGAGACGGTCTGTCTCGTCGGCGAGTCCGGCTCGGGCAAGACCGTCACCGTCGAGTCGATCACCAGGCTGATCCAGAGCCCGCCCGGCCGGGTCGAGGCCGACGCCGTCCGGTTCGACGGGATCGACCTGCGGACGCTCTCGGAGTCGCGGCTGCGCGAGATCCGGGGCGACCGGATCGCCCACGTCTTCCAGAACCCACAGGGGGCGCTCAACCCCGTCTACACCGTCGGCTGGCAGATCGTCGAGGCGATGCAGCTCCACGACGACGTGGACCGCGAGACCGCGCGGGCCCGGGCGATCGACCTGCTCGACCGGGTCGGCATCCCCGAGGCGACCGCCCGGATCGACGACTACCCCCACGAGTTCTCCGGCGGGATGAAACAGCGGGTGGTGGTCGCGATGGCGATCGCGAACGAGCCGGATCTGCTGATCGCCGACGAGCCCACCACCGCGCTCGACGTGACGATCCAGAGCCAGATCCTCCGGCTGCTGAACGACCTCCAGGCGGAGTTCGACATGAGCGTCCTGCTGATCACCCACGACCTGGGCGTCGTCGCGGAGGTGGCAGACCGGGTGGTCGTGATGTACGCGGGCAAGGTGATGGAGCGCGCCGACGTCTACGACCTCTTCGAGCGCCCGAGCCACCCCTACACGCGGGCGCTACTCGACTGTCTGCCCGGCCGCGGCCGCGAGCTCGCCTCGATCGAGGGCTCGCTCCCCCCCGCGACCGATCCGCCCGAGGGCTGTCGGTTCCACCCCCGGTGTCCCCACGCGATCCCCGCCTGTCGCGAGGGCGACCAGCCACCGTTCCGCCCGGCCGCCGACGCTCGCCCCGACCACGAGGTGTCGTGTGTCCACTACGGTCCCGGGGGCGATCCCGCGGTCCGGGCCGCCCTCCAGGGCGAGGCTCCGACCGACGACGCGGGGGCGGGCGGTCCGGAGCCGGGCGTCGTCGGCGAGCCCTCGACCGACGGCCCGGTGAGCGCCGAGCCGGCGTCTGAGTCCGAGCCCTCGACCGACGGCGGGGACGCGGCGGGCGACGACGGGGGTGGACGCCGGTGACCGACGCCCCGCTGCTCGAGGTGACGGGGCTGGAGAAGCACTACCCGGTGACCGAGGGGCTGTTGAAGCGCGAGGTCGGCCGGGTGCGGGCCGTCGACGGGATCGACCTCACGCTCGCGGCGGGCGAGACGCTCGGGCTGGTCGGGGAGTCGGGCTGTGGCAAGTCGACGGCCGCGACCAGCCTGCTCCGGATCGAGGAGCCCACCGGCGGGCGGGTGGTGTTCGACGGGACCGACGTGACGGCGCTCGAGGGCCGGGCGCTGAAGCGGTTCCGCCGGCGCGCCCAGATGGTCTTCCAGGATCCCACCTCGAGTTTCGATCCACGGATGTCGATCGGCGCGTCGGTGGGCGAGCCGCTGCGGATCCACGGTCTGGGCGATCGGGAGCGCCGGCGCCGGATCGTCGGTGACCTGCTCGAGCGGGTCGGCCTCTCGGCCGACGACCACGACCGCTACCCCCACGAGCTCTCGGGAGGACAGAAACAGCGGGCGGCGCTCGCCCGGGCGCTGTCGGTCAACCCCGACCTGATCGTGGCCGACGAGCCGGTGAGCGCGCTCGACGTCTCGATACAGGCCGACATCGTCTCGCTGATGGACGAGCTCCAGTCGGCGTTCGGTCTCGGTATGCTGTTCATCAGCCACGACCTCTCCGTGGTGCGCGAGGTCTGTGACCGGATCGCGGTGATGTATCTCGGCGAGATCGTCGAGACCGCACCGACCGAGCGGCTGTTCGAGTCGCCGCGACACCCCTACACCCGGGCGCTGCTGGCCTCGGTGCCGACGCTCGACCCCCGGCGGCGCGGCCAGGGACAGGTGCTGACGGGCGACGTGCCGAGCCCGAGCGATCCGCCGACCGGCTGTCGGTTCCACACCCGGTGTCCGGAGGTGATCCCGCCCGACGGGCTCGATCTCGAGCCCGACGTCTGGCGGCGGGTGTTGAACCTCCGGCTCCGCCTGATCGACCGGGGGCTGGACCTCGAGGCCGCCCGGACGTTCGTGGCGGGCGACGCCGACCCCGAGACCGCCGATCCGGCGGCGGTCAGGGCCGCGATCCGCGACGAGTTCGGGCTGCCAGAGCGCCTCGCCGACCGCGAGGCCGAGCGGGCGCTGTCGGCGGCGCTGGAGGCGCTGGTCGAGGAGCGCCCGGACGACGCCGCCGAGCGCCTGGCCGGGGCGTTTCCGACGGTCTGTCGCGAGCACCGCCCCGGCCGCCGGCCGGCGACGGTCGATCTTCCGGCCGACGCCTACGACGCGGTCCTCGACCTGCGGGCGTGGCTGGCGGTCGAGACGGACGCGGATCCGGCCGACCGACTCGAGGGGCTGGTCGGGACCGTGCCGGCCGAGGACCGCGCCCGGCGCGAGGCCGTCCGCGACGCGTTCGGCGTGCCGGCACGGCTGGCGGAGCCGACGGTCGAGCGGGCGGTCCGGGCGGCGCTCGACCGGCTGCTGTCGGGCGATCCCGGCCCCGCGACGCCGCTGTACGAGCCCCTCGACGGCCCGACCTCGGCCTGTCACCTCGACGGCCGCGAGCCGGGGACCGGGCGACCGGCGGGCACGGCCGACGGCGAGGCCGACCCGCCGGCGACGGACTAGACTAGTCGGGCGCACGCACCACGAAGACCGCCTCCTCGATCCGCTCGGCCCGGCAGGCCGGACAGCGAGAGGGGTGGGCAACGGGGTCGTCGAAGTCGGCGAACCCGCAGTCGCGACACTCGGGCGGGGCGACGAGGAGGCGCTCGTCGGCGGGCTCGAGCGAGCGGGCGACGTGGCGGAGGTGGTCGTAGACGACCGACCGCGCCACGCCGAGACGGTCGGCGAGGTCGCTCGCGCTGGCGGGGCCCTCGCGCAGCGCCGCCCGCACCCGCTGGCGTGTCGTTCGGTCCACACGCACCGGCGGCGCGATGGGAAAAAGAACTTGACGGAGAGGCGGGAGAGGGGGGTATGGACGCAGTCGTCCTCGCGGGTGGGTACGCGACGCGCCTCTGGCCGATCACCAGACACCGGCCGAAGATGTTCCTCCCGGTGGGCGGCGAGACGGTCGTCGACGGCGTCTTCGCCGACCTCGAGGCCGACGACCGGATCGAGGACGTCTACGTGAGCACGAACGAGCGCTTCGCGGGGGCGTTCGCGGACCACCTCGCGGCCAGCCGGTTCGGAAAGCCCCGGCTCTCGGTCGAGGAGACCACCGCCGAGGACGAGAAGCTGGGCGTGGTGGGGGCGCTGGCCCAGCTGGTCGCGCGCGAGGGGATCGACGACGACCTGCTGGTGGTCGCGGGCGACAATCTGATCTCGTTCGGCCTCTCCTCGTTCGTCGACTTCTTCGAGGGGCGAAAGGGGGCGGCGCTGGCGGCCTACGACGTGGGCTCGCGCGAGCGCGCGACGGCCTACGGCGTGCTCGACCTCGACGGCGATCGGGTGGTCGGCTTCCAGGAGAAGCCCGACGAGCCCCGGAGCACGCTGGTCTCGATCGCCTGCTACGCCTTCCCGGCGGCCGCGCTCGACCTGCTGGAGACCTACCTCGCGGCCGACGAGAATCCGGACGAGCCGGGCTGGTTCGTCCGCTGGCTCCAGGCCCGCCGGCCGGTCCACGCGTTCGACTTCGACGGCGCGTGGTTCGACATCGGCACGCCCGAGAGCTACCTCGACGCCGTCGCCTGGGCGCTCGACGGCGGCCGGCGCGTGGCCGACGACGCCAGCGTCGAGAACGCCGATCTCGGGCCGAACGTCCACCTGCTCGGCGGGGCGACGGTCCGGAACGCCAGCCTCGAGCGCGCGGTCGTCTTCGACGGCGCGACCGTCGAGGGCGGGAGCGTCAGGGACTCGCTGGTCGACGAGCAGAGCCGGGTCTCCGGGGTCGACCTCTCGGGCGCGCTGGTCGGGGCGTACTCGCGGGTGACCGACGACTGAACCCCCGGTCGCCCGCGGCCGGCTACGCCGCGTCCTCGCGCTCGCCCAGCCGGGCGTCGGTGACGTGGATCCGGCCGCGCCGGCCGTCGAAGTCGGTCTCGTACGCGATCCGGAGCGGCCGGCTCATGTGGGGGCCGTCGGTGACGAGGGTCTCGAACTCGCCGCCCTCGCCCAGCGGGTGGACGCCGTAGCGCTCGCCCAGCGCGTCGAGGTCGGCCAGCGCCGTCTCGTCGTAGCGCCGGCCCAGCCAGGACTCGTCGAGGCCGGCCGCCGCGACGGCGACGATCCGGACCTCGAACCCGGCGTCGAGCATCGCCGCCGCGAGGTCGCGGGGGGGCTCGCCCCACAGCGGGGCGTAGAGGTCGAGCCCGAGGTCGGCACAGAGCCCGCGGAGCCGGCCGGTCTGGAACTCGCTCTCGACGGCGCCGGCGACGACGCCCGCGAGGTCGCGCTCGGCCGCGAGGTCGCCCAGCGCGGCCCGGAGCGGCTCGATCTCGCGGTCGCCCTGGGCGCCGGCGTCGGTCGCGGCCGCGGCGTCGAGGTCGCCCGCCTCGACCGAGACGTGCTCGATCCCGACGCTCTCGGCCGCCAGCCCCGCCAGCCGGGTCTCGGGGACGTGGTACATGTACGAGTCGCCCTCGGGGTGGACGGTCAGCAGCCGGCTCACGTCGAGACCGCGCTCGAGCGCCCGGTACAGCGCCCACGAGGAGTCCTTGCCGCCGGAGAAGAGGCTCACCCACTCGCTCATACCGACCGTGGGACGGGCCGGGACATACGCCCGTCGGTCGAGCCGCCGGTCCGGCGACAGGGCCGGGGCCGGGGCTGGGGCCGGGCGCGACCGCCGCCGGCCTACATGTAGCCCAGGTCGCGGAGGCGCTCCATCAGGTCCTCCTTGTCCTGGGCGCGGCCGGCGCGCTCGGTCGTGTTCTC